>JAPLKJ010000125.1 GCA_026388125.1 Elusimicrobiota bacterium | reverse complement strand
TAGGAGAACAGGAACGCGTAGACGGCCGTAGCCGTTACCGCGATCGCCTCCTTAGCGAAGAACATGGCGTCGCCGTGCCAGAGGCCGTTGGCGCCGGAAGCGTTGACCGTCGTGGTGGCGAACACACCGAGCATTATTACGCCCGTCACGCCGCCAACGCCGTGTACGCCCCACACGTCAAGGGCGTCGTCCCAGCCCAGCCGGTTCTTCATGTTCACGGCCATGTAACAGATAACGCTTGAAAGTATGCCGATGCACACCGCCGCTTTTGTGGTTACGTAACCGGCGGCCGGGGTTATCGTGGCCAGGCCCGCTATGGAGCCGGTCAAGAGACCCACGAATTTGGGTTTCTTTTCGAGCGACCAGGCGATGAACAGCCAGGTTATGGCGGCGAAGGAAGCGGCCACGTCGGTGTTGACGAAGGCGAGCGCCGTCACGGGGTCCACCTTCAGTTCGCTGCCGGCGTTAAAGCCGTACCACCCGAACCAGAGGAGGCCCGTGCCCAGCGCCACCAGCGGGATGCTGTGCGCGCCAGAGTCGGCCACTTTGCGCTTGCCCACGAAGAACACCAGCAGCGGTATGCTGCTGGAACCGGCGAAGGCCGTCATGGGTGTGATGCCGTGCATGAAGGCCATGTCCAGGTTGCCTATAATGGCTCCCTTGCCGCCGCTGAAGCACAGCGAGTAGCCGAAAGCGTACCAGAGAATTGTTGTTACGCCCATGGAAACGAAGCTCTGTATCATTATGGCCAGCACGTTCTTGCGGCCCACAAGCCCGCCGTAGAAGAATGCGAGTCCGGGGGTCATGAGCATGACGAGGCTGGTCGACACGAGCATGAACCCGGTATTTCCGGTATCGAACATATAGGTTTCCCTCCGTAATTAATTACAGCGGCTGGGCCGCGTTAACTAATTATAAGGATTGCGGGGAAAGCGGGGTATCGGGGATTCCCTGAATGGTACGGTAGAAAAACCTTACAGGCTTACCAGCCCTTCCTTGACCGCGTAGCGGGTAAGGCCGGCTATACTGGAGATGCCCAGCTTTTCCATTATTTTCTTGCGGTGCGTCTCCACCGTTTTTACGCTCAGGACCAGCTTGTGTGAGATCTCCTTGGTGCGCAGGCCCTCGGCCAGCAGCTGCAGCACTTCTCTTTCACGCGCGGAAAGCAGGGTGAACGGGCTGCGGGGGTCGGCGGCGGGGCCTTTGATGTAATCGCCCAGCACCAGGCTGGTAATTCCGGCGCTCAGGAAGAAACGGCCGCAGCTGACCGCCTTGATAGCGTCCATCAGCTCCTCGAACGCCGAATCCTTCAAGAGGTAGGCGCGGGCCCCGGCTTTGAAGATCTCGGTGACGTACTTGCGGTCGTTATGCATGGAAAGGGCGATGATGCGCGTCCCTTTGCGCGCTTTGGCGAGCTTGCGCGTGGCCTCTATGCCGTTCAGCCCCGGCATCGAGATGTCCATTATCACTATATCGGGCGAAAGTTCTTTCGCCAGCCGCACCGCCTCTATGCCGTCCTTGGCCTCGCCCGCTACCTTAACTCCCGGCTGTTTCTCCAGCAGGGCGCGCAGCCCCTCCCGGAAGATCTTATGGTCGTCGCAGATGAGGATCTTTTTTTCCATTATCTTTTTTCCTTTGCCAGCGGGGCCGTTATAACGGCCAGCGTACCGGAACCGGGACGGGAGTTCAGCCTGAACTCCCCGCCCAGGCGGGAGACCTTCTCCCTTATCGAGAAAAGGCCGAAGCCGCCCTTGTCCCCGTCGTAGACCGAGGCGGCGGCGGCGTTGAAGCCGCGGCCGTTATCGCGCACCGTTACGGCTATTTTGCCGGCTGCACGCCGCACGCGCACTTTCACCCGGGAAGCTTTCGAGTGTTTTACAGCGTTCATCAGCAGCTCGCGCACGGCCTTGAAGATCAGCACGCTGGTTTCGGTGGGCAGCGGCATGCGGCCGCCCTCGCCGCGGAAATCCACCGCCAGGCCATTGCGCCGGCGCGTATCCTCGGCCAGCCGCTCGAGCGCGCTCTCCAGCCCCAGCTCATAGAGTATCGGGGAAGCCAGCTGGAAGGTGAGGTTCCTGGTGGCGAATATCGCCTCGTCTATAAAGCCGGAAAGGTTCTTGAGCTCGGCGGCCGCGTCCCGCGCCGAACAGGCTCCGCGCAGCGCTCCGGCCTTCATTTTCGCCATCGCCAGGGTCTGGCCGATAACGTCATGCAGGTCCGTGGCTATTTCATGGCGCTCACGCTCTTCGGTAAGTATAAGTTCCGAAGAAAGGCCGCGCAGTTTTTCCTGATATAAAAGTATTTCCTTCTGGCGCAGTTCCCGCTCTTTTACCTCCGCCTTCAGCGCGGCGTTCAGCTTCTCAAGCTCGGCCGTGCGCTCGCGCACGCGTTTTTCCAGGTCATTATGCGCGTCCAGCAGGGCCTGGGACGCCAGCTTTCGCGCGAAATAGGTGCGGAGCATGTCCGCCAGCGAATTGATAAGATTGCGCTCCTCCGCCAGGAACGGGCCTTCGGCCTCTTTAGGCATTTTTTTTAGATAATAAACTTCAATGCGGCCCGTTACCTCGCGGGTTATGCGGAAATCGCAGGCTTGCAGCCAGCGCGTCCGCCTGAAGCCGGGGTTGCGGGTTTCACAATCCCCTACTATTATCCGCCCGGCCGTAATTTCCGGGTACTGCCAGGCGGGCGGAATAAGCCTGACTATCCGGTCCAGCGCCTCCCTTGTGGAAAGCCGGTCGTCCTGCAGCACGCATACCGTGGAATGCAGCGCGGTGAGTTCCTTGACGCGCTCCCGGAGCGCGTGTATGACCTCGTTCTTTGGAACTTCGGGGTGCAGCGCGTGAATGGCCTGTGAAGGTTTCAGCAGCTTGTTGCGGGATTTGCTCGGCCGGGACATTAGTTAAAGGTCCTGCGTATGCCTTCGGCCAGCGGGGTCCAGTCGCTCCAGCCGGCGGTATGCTCCCACAGGGCCGGGGAGGCGGTCCAGTTCGGGCCGGGTGCCGGCCCAGGGCGGCAGCGAGACCATCAGCGGCATTTTAACGCCCATGCCCGCCGACAGCAGCGTTATGAATTCGCGCCAGGTATACACTTTGTTCTCGCAGACGTAGAAAGTGCCGCCGTCGAACTTCTCGGTCTCCAGCGCTTCCGTCAGCGCGCGGACCAGGTCGTCGAGGTAGATGAAGCTGAAGCGCCCGCTGGCCGAACCCGCGTTCACCATCACGCCCCTGCGCGAGCACGCAGCTTCGGCGGCTTTTACCAGGTTGGCCGTGCCGGCGCCGTTGGCTTTCAGGAAAGCCTCCCCGGAGCGGCAGAACAGCGCCGCGGCCAGATGCACTACGGCGTCGGCCCCCGCCAGCGCCGCCCTCAAACTATCAGTGTCGGAAAAATCGGCCACCGCGTAGGCGGCGCCCGGCTGCGGCCGCGCCGGCGCGCTGCGGGTTATTACGCGCACCGCGTAACCTTTTTCCAGCAGGGCCTTCGACAGCGCCCCGCCCACGAACCCCGTCCCGCCGGTAACAGCTATGGTTTTCATATTCTTTTAGCCGCTTTTTTCGCCTGTTCCTTCAGCTTTTCCTCGCCCTTTTCTATTTCCTTGTCCAGGTTTATGCCGAAGCGCTTCAGCCCGGCGTTAAGCGTGGCGCGCGTCGGGTAGGCGCCTTTCTGCAGCTTTTCCAGCACGCGGGTCTTGTCCTGTTGCGGCAGGGTGAGCGCGATGGCGAGGCCCATCAGGAAGAAGATGGTGAGGTTCAGCACGAGCGCCAGCGGCCCGACCAGGAACTTGAGCAGCTTCACGGCGGTGGAGATGAACAGGATGAACCCGGCCCAGAGCAGCATGGAGATGATAAGGTAATAATTGCCGAAGGGGCCGGTGTCCGGGTAGGCCGTGATGAAGGCCAGGTGCAGCAGCGCCACTAAGGCGAGTTTAAAGATGAGTCCCATTTGTTCTCCCGGCTTAAAGTTCTATCAGGTTCGGAGCGCTATCCGGCGGCTTCAGCGGCTTATAGTCTATGCCGAGGCGCAGCAGGCCCCTGTATACCGTGGCTTTCGTGGGGTAGATCCCCAGCGCCACTTTGTCGAAAACGGAGCCGCTGTCCTCCTGCGGTATGAAGAACAGCGTGGACAGCAGGGAGGCCATCAGGGCCGCGGTGTTGAGGAACATGACGGTGGACCTCTTCAGCGACGGCAGCATCGTGGTGATGAAGATGAAGCAGGCGGTCCAGAGCATGGACGAGAAGAGCAGGAACAGGAAGCCCATCTTGCCGGTATCAGGGTAGCAGACGAATACCCCCAGGTGCAGAATAACAGTGCAGATGGAGAAAAATACGATGGTCGTGTACCGTCAGGGTGTCCTCGTAAAAATCGTCGGGCAGCGGCGGGAACGGCGAGGCGCTCTGCACCGAAGACTCAGAGGCGTAATCGAACAGCCTGTTGCCGGAGGATTTTTCCACGGACGCGCTTTTTATGTCCCCGTTCCTTTTTATGGTGAATTTCACGGTGCTGCGCAGCTTGCCGCCCGAAGGCATTTTCCCGGTCCAGGCGTTCCAGAGGGCTTCCCGCACCTGGGCGATATACCAGGGGTAAGGGAAATTCTGGGAGTCGGTCACCAGCCCGGCGACGTTGCGCGCTTCGGCGGGCGCCTGGGTTTCGGTCTATTGCGCGTTCGGCTCGCCGGAGAGCACGCTGGGCTTGGGCAGGGCGCCGGCGGAGAAATCGTCCTCGTCCGGTCTCTCGGTCTTCGTTCTGGCGGCAACGGGCTGCGGTACCGGCTCGGTTTTGACGGCCGCCTGCATGGAGGCGATCTTTGAGTCGCCGATGAAATCTATGAAATAGGCCTGTTCCTTCTTCGCCGCCAGCGGGATGCGCTGCATGAAAATGAACAGGCCCAGCAGGAACAGGAAATGGGCGGAAGAGGAGTAAAGAAGGTAATTCCTCATGCTGTGGTCTTTCACAGGGGTTTACTTGCCGTCGTCGGGCGTTACGGCAATGCCTATCTTTCCGGCGCCCAGTTTTTTCGCGATGTCGAGCACCGTAACTACTCGCTGCACCGGCACGCTTTTGTCGGCTTCCACCAGCACGGTCTTGTTGTAAGCCTTGGCAAAGCGGAGTATCAGCTCTTTTTCAAGGCGCTGGAAGGGCATCGTCTTGCCGTCCACGGCCATGGAGCCGTCGGCGCCCAGCTGCACTTTCAGCACGCTTTCGTCGGCGCCTTTCTGGCCGGAGGAGGCCTTGGGCAGGCTGACCTGTATCTGCGACTGCACCAGGAACGGGGTTATTACCATGAAGATGATCAGCAGGATAAGCGAAATATCGATAAGCGGGATCATGTTCATCTCCGCTATTATGCCGCTCTTTATGGTATGTACGCGCATGTGTCGTTACCGGTCAGACCAGGCTGCTGAATTCCCTGTGCGCCGTGCGGTCTATGACCTGCTCGGCGAGCCAGTTGACCTCGCTGGAGAAATCGTTGGCCTTGTGGGCGAAGTAGTTGTAGGCCACAATGGCGGGCACCGCCACGAACAGGCCGGCCGCGGTGTTCACCAGCGCTTCGGCTATGCCCATGGCCACCACCGAGGGGCCGGCGCCGGCGTAGACCGACAGGTCCTTGAACGCCCTCATCACGCCCAGCACGGTGCCGAACAGGCCGATGAAAGGCGTTACGCTGCCTATGGTGGCCAGCGCCGTCAGGCTTCTGCTGAGGCGCGAGACCTGCCACTCGACGGCTTTTTCGGCCAGCTCGCGTTTTTCGAGCGGGCTGCCGTAATGGGCTATGACCTTGTACAGGATCTCCCCCGCCGGGCTTTTGGTCCTGGCGCAGAGCTCGGACAACTGTTTCATCTCGCCGGTCTTTATCAGGGCGTGGGTCTTATGCATGAGCTCTTCCATGCCGCTGAAGGTGCGTCTGTAGACGGTCCAGCGTTCCCAGATAAGCGCTAGGGAATAAATGGAAAGGCCCACCAGGAAGAACAGTATGGGGCCCCCGGCCGAGATGAGCTGTTTGATGGTTATGTTCATAAGTGGCCGGTTCTGTCCGGCTATATAAAATTATAGCAATTCGAACGGAGGAGTTAGCGGTTCGGGCGGGCGGGCGGCCCGCCGTACGGAGGGCTGCCGGTTCAGGCCTTGCGGAAAGCGAACTTCACCCTGGCTTCCAGATTCTCGAAATAGCCGGAGAGGATCCTCAGCTTCGAACTGAGCACGCCGTAAAGCTCTTCCTGCTCGCGCGACTTTATCCCTTCCACCATTTCCAGTTCTTTGGCGCGGTTTATGGTCTCGGCGAGTTCCGCCCGCACCTTGGCCGCTTCCAGGTCGCGCCAGTTCAGGTCGGCGTGCAGGCGGCCTATTTCCTCGCAGAACTTCCTGTTCTGCTCTTCCGCGTCGCGGCGCTCGTCGAGCATTATATGCTGCAGCTCCTCGTGCTTGCCCAGCAGCGAGTCCATGTTGTCGCCGAGGGTGCGGGCCAGCATGTCCTTCTCTTCCAACTGGGATTTGATCTCTTTGAGCTCCGCGCGCAGTTCTTCCGTATGCGCCTGCAGGTCCAGCGGGGCCTGCCTGGCGGCGGCCGCGGCTGCTTCCTTCATGGCGTGCACGGTCTCTTTCAGGCGTATTATTTCGGTTGTTTTTTCGGAAAGCGCCTGCGTGATCTCGAAAAGTTTTTCTTCCGAGCGTTTCTTCAGGGTTTTATAGAGCATCTCCCAGGAAGGATGCTCCCCTTTTACGGCCTGGGTGCTCTCGATATTGCGCTTGAGCTTTTCTGTGAGCGCCCTTATCTCCAGTTCCCTTTTTTTCAGCGCGGCGTCAAAAGCGGATTTCTCTGAGGTGTAGGATTTTCGCAGCTCCCGCACTTCGTTCTCCAGGCTGGAATTCTTCGCGATGGCTTTTTCCAGCAGCGCGCGGGACGCCTGCTCCTCAATGGCCTCGGCTGTCCGGGGCGGCCTGGGCTTTACGGGCGCCTGTGGCGGCGCGTCCAGCAGGGCCTGGAAGTCGGGCATCATGGCCGCTTCGGTCCACTGGCCCAGGGCTTTCTCCGGGCAGATCAGCGTGGAGCGGCCGAACCCGGCTATCAGCGCCGCGTCTTTGGCGATAAAAGGACCGCGTATGCTTTTTTTTATGTAGGCGTAATAGCGCGCCGGAATAGGAGCTGTCATGAGTAAATGATAACAAAGCGGTGTTACAAAGAGATTACGAAATAAAACAGCGGATGTTCCGTAGCGAACCCCTCACGCCAGGTTCTTGCGGATGTTGGCGCGGGTAACCGGCGCGATCACGCCCTTTTCGGTTATGATGGCGGTGATCAGGGCGGCCGGGGTAACGTCGAAAGCGGGATGGCGGGCCTTCACGCCTTTGGGCGCCAGGCACACGTTGTTGATGCGCACCACTTCGTCCGTGGAGCGCTCCTCTATTATGATCGAGTCACCGTCGGGCGCCCGGGTGTCTATGGTGGGGGTGGGCGCGGCCACGTAGAACGGCACCTTGTGGTGGCGCGCTATCACGGCCAGGCCGTAAGTGCCTATTTTGTTGGCGGTATCGCCGTTGGCCGCTATGCGGTCGGCCCCCACCACAATGGCGTTGACGCCGCAGGTCTTGATGATGTGCGCGGCCATGTTGTCGGTAATTAATTCAGCGGGAACGCCTTCGCGCATAAGTTCCCAGATGGTGAGGCGCGCGCCCTGCATATAGGGGCGCGTTTCGCAGGAATAGGCGCGGCTGATCTTTTTCTGCGCGTGGGCGGCGGTTATCACGCCTACGGCGGTGCCTATGCCCATGGTGGCCAGCGCCCCGGCGTTGCAGTGCGTCATTATCACAGTTCCGCGCGGCAGCAGCCTGGCGCCGTGCAGGCCCATGGCCAGGCAGGCGGCTTCGTCTTCCCCGGTTACCAGCCGCGCTTCCCGGTCCAGGGCGGCCAGCAGCCGCGCCTTCGCGGCGGCAGCGAAGCGGCCGGGATTGGCCGCCGCGAAAGCCCGCGCCGCGGCCAGCATGCGGTCGGCGGCGTAGAACAGCGCCACCGCGGTGGGCCGCGCGGCCTTGAGCAGCCCGGCCGTCCTTAAAGCGGTCCTTTCAAGTTCTTTGGCGGAGGCGGGGCAGCGCCTGCGCAGTTCCAGCGCGAAGCCGAAAGCGGCGGCGCAGCCGATGAGCGGCGCGCCGCGCAGGGCCATATCCTTCGTGGCCCCGGCCACGCCGGCGGCGTCCTTTACGGTCAGGTACGAGATCTTGGCGGGCAGCAGCCGCTGGTCAAGTATTTTTAACGACCCTTTTCTGAAAATGAGCCTTGGGGGGATCATATAAATCGAGAATCGAAAATCTAAGATCGAGGGTCGGGAGTCGAGGGCCGGGAACCGGGAAAAGTTTTTGGCTTCTTCGCGATCCCCGACCCTTGATCCTCGATCATTCTTACGGTATCGCGTCCAGGAGGTTCTTAAGCTGCTCTTCGGTCTTGCCGGTTATTTCAACCGTCTTTTCGCGGCCTTTCGCGCCGCGTATGATGTTGACCATCTTGGCGGGGACTTCGAAGAATTCCGAGAGATAATCACGGAGCAGCATGTTTATCTTAAGGTCTTCCGCCGCCGCACATATTTTCACGCGCAGGACGCTGCCTATGCGGGAAACCACTTCGTTGTCTTCGCAGTTCGGTATCACTCGTACTTTTACAATCATGTTCTATACCTCTCTGTTGCCGCCGCGGCTGATGTCCTGCGCCGCGGCTGGTGGTTTCCCCCTTGTGCAGTTTCTGGGGAGGGAGTCTTGCGCCGGAAGGCCCCTTTACGTCTCAAATCAGGCGAACAGCGCGCTGCCGATGCGCGGCAGGTTGGAACCCGCCTGCACCGCCAGCTCGTAATCCCCGCTCATGCCGAGCGAAAGATAATTCTTGAAACCGGACTTGTTCACTTTGCCCGGGAAATCCCTGTCGAAGATCCTTTTAGCTTCCGCGAAAACCGTTTTCAGCTCTTCCGGGGCGGCGCCGGCGGGGGCTATGCCCATATATCCGGCGGGGGCCAGGTTCGCCAGGCCGCCGATGGCGGCCAGCAGTTCGCCCGCCTGGGCCGGGTTTACGCCCGACTGCGTGGCCGAGGCGGTGAGCTTGAGCTGTATGAGCACCGGCATCACTTTGCCGCCGGCGGCGGCGTGGCGGTTGACCTCCGCGGCTATTTTCAGGCTGTCAATGCAGTCTATCCAGTCGAAAGTTTCCACCGCGGCTTTCGCTTTGTTGGTCTGCAGGTGCCCTATAAAATGAAGAGAGACCGCGGCGCGGTTCCCGGCCAGTTCGCCGGCCGTCCATTTGTTCTTCGCGTCCTGTACTTTGTTCTCGCCAGCGGTCTTAACGGCGCCGGCCTCTATAAGGATGGCTGCGTCTGCAGCTGCGGCGTATTTTGTGACGGCCAGGAGTTCTATTCCCGAGGAATCTTTCCCGGACACAGCGCAGGCTTTGGCTATCCTGCTGTTGATGTCCGCAAAATTGGCTAGCAGCGCGCTCTTGCGTGTAAGTTCGGCGGTTGGCATCGGGATTACCTATATTTTAGCAAAAAACCACGATTTTTCATAGATAAATCGGGGCGGCCCGGCGTGGGCGCGCCGCGGCGCTGTCTTTCCTGCGCGCCGTCTTGCTATTATATTGTATGGTCCTGCCCCCCGCTTTCTGGCTTCTGATAGGTTCGGAAGCGCTGATGACCGCCGGTTACGCGGTCTCTTTTCCTTTCCTGGCGCTGTATCTTACCGGTCACCGCGGAGTGCCCATGGCCTGGGTGGGGCTGTTTCTTTCACTTTCGATGCTGGTCGCCTCCGTGGCGCATGTGGCAGGCGGCGAGATCTCCGACGCGATAGGCCGCAAGAAGGTGATGGTGCTTTCCCTGGTGCTGCGCGCGGTACTTATCGCCATAATCGCCTGGGTTATTTACAGCAAAGCGGGGCTTTGGGCGATCTATGTTTTTCACCCGCTGGGGATGCTGGTGGGCTCGTTCTTTCAGCCTGCGGCAAGATCCTGGGTGGCTGATTATGTTCCCCCGTCCCAGCGCATGAAAGCCTACGGCCTGCTCAGGATGGGCGGCAACGCGGGCTGGGCGGTGGGGCCGGCCATCGGCGGGCTGCTGGCGGCGGGCTCTTATGCCGCGCTGTTCGGGGTGACGGCGGCGGTGTACGCGGTTTGCGCTGTTATTGTTTTCCTGTCGGTGAAGGATAAGCCGGGCGAGGCGCGGGGCGGGTTCGAGGGCTTCAGCCTGCAGGCGGCGGCTGGTACGCTGCGCAATAAGGATTTTCTGCGCTTCTGCGTTTTTACTTTTACGATGTGCGCGGTGATGAGCCAGCTGGTGGTGGCTACTTCGCTGTATTCCAAGACCTATCTGGGTTTTTCCGAGCGGCAGATCGGGCTGCTGTTCACTATCAACGGTTCCATTGTCGTGCTGATGCAGTATTTTGTCACGCGGTTCGTGGAGGGCTGGCGTATTACTACGGGGCTTACTGTAGGGGCTTTGTTCTACGCGGCGGGTTATCTGGGCGTGGGTTACGCTTATTCTTTTTATTTCGCGGCAGCGGCCATCGTGGTGGTTACTTTGGGCGAGGTGGCGGTGTCGCCGGGCATTCAGGCGCTGGGTGCTAATATGGCGGGGCGCCATGAGAAGGGCCGCTACCTGGGGGTGCAGGGGCTGTTCCAGCAGGTGGGCAGCGCTATGGGCATCTTTATCGGTTCGAACGCCATAGACCATCTCAGTCCGCATTTCCAGCAGGGCCCCTGGTTCCTGATCGCTTTTCTGGCCAGCGTCTCGGCCGCCGGCTTCTGGAGTCTGGGCGGCAGCCTGACCCGGTCCCAGAACGGTCTTAAAGATGCGGAAGAGATGATCACTACGACACCTACAGAAAATCCTGAAGCGGCATAATGTTGATGGGGTCAGGTCTTGCATTTCAACATTTTGTTGAAATGCAAGACCTGACCCCAATAAAAACCCCCGGCCTTTGGGGACCGGGGGTCTTTATTTACTTATTGTGCCGCTTAGTACATGTCGGCGCCGGGAGGCATGCCGCCGCCCATACCGGCCATGGCGTTCTGCTTCTTCTCGGGCAGGTCCGCCACCAGGCATTCGGTCGTCAGCAGCGTGCTGGCGATGGAAGCCGCGTTCTCGAGGGCGGTGCGCGTGACCTTCAGGGGGTCGACGATACCGGCCTTCATCACGTCCACGTATTCCAGCGTCTCGGCGTTGAAGCCGATCTCGATGGCGGAGTTCTTGACCTTCTCGATGACTATCGAGGCGTCCATTCCCGCGTTCTCCACGATGGTGCGCATCGGGGCGTAAATGGCGCGGCGCACGATGTTCACGCCGGTCTTCTCGTCCTCGGTGGTCGTCACGACTTTATCCAGGGCCTTGGCCGCGCGGATAAGGGCCACGCCGCCGCCGGGGATAATGCCTTCCTGCACGCCCGCCTTGGTGGCGTTCTTGGCGTCTTCGATCTTGGACTTCTTGGCCTTCATCTCGGTCTCGGTGGCCGCGCCCACGCGGATCACGGCTACGCCGCCGGACAGCTTGGCCAGGCGCTCTTCCAGTTTTTCCTTGTCGTAGTCGGAAGTGGTCTCTTCCATCTGCTTGCGGATCTGGGCAGTGCGCTTCTTTATCTCAACTTTGTCGCCCGCGCCGTCGACGATGGTGGTGTTCTCCTTGTCGATGACGATGCGCTTGGCGGTGCCGAGCTGCTTGATGTCGGTCTTGTCGAGTTTCATGCCGCGCTCTTCGCTGATCACTTCGCCGCCGGTGAGGATGGCGATGTCTTCCAGCATCTCTTTGCGCCTGTCGCCGAAGCCGGGGGCTTTCACGGCGCACCCTTTCAGCGTGCCGCGTATCTTGTTGACCACCAGGGTGGCCATCGCTTCGCCGTCGATGTCTTCGGCGATGATCAGGAACTGCTTGCCGGTCTGCACGATCTTCTCGAGCACGGGCAGCAGGTCGTTCATGGCGGAGATCTTCTTGTCCGTTATCACGACCATCGCGTCTTCAAGGACGCATTCCATCCTTTCGGGATCGGTCACGAAGTAGGGCGACACGTAGCCCCGGTCGAACTGCATGCCTTCCACGACGTCGAGCTCGGTCTCGGAGGATTTGCCCTCTTCAACGGTTATCACGCCTTCGTGGCCGACCTTCTCCATGGCCTGGGCGATGAGGTCGCCTATGACCTTGTCGTTGGCGGAGATGGTGGCTATCTGGGCCTTTTCTTCCTTGGTCTTCACGGGCTTGGCCATCTTCTTGAGCTCTTCCACCAGGGCGGTGACGGCCTTGTCGATGCCGCGCTTGATCTGGATGCCGTCGGCGCCGGCGGTGATGTTCTTCAGGCCTTCGCTGAAGATGGACTGGGTGAGCACGGTGGCGGTGGTGGTGCCGTCGCCGGCTATGTCGTTGGTCTTCGAGGCGGCTTCGCGCACGAGCTGCGCGCCCATATCTTCGAAATGATCTTCAAGCTCGATCTCCTTGGCGATGGTCACGCCGTCGTCGATGATCGTGGGGGAGCCGAATTTCTTCGAGAGGATGACCGTCTTGCCTTTGGGGCCGAGGGTCACTTTTACGGCGTTGGCCAGTTTGTCCACGCCGGCTTTCAGCCGCATTCTGCCTTCTTCCGAGTAAATGATCTGTTTTGCCATGTTTTAATTCCTTTCCTTATAGTATCAGCGTACGATGCCGAGGACGTCTTCCTCGCGCATGATGAGGTATTCCTCATCGTTTATCTTGATCTCGGTGCCGGAGTATTTGCCGTAAAGCACGTGGTCGCCGGCCTTCACTTCCATCGGGATGAGCTTGCCGTCGTCGGTGGTGCGGCCTTTGCCCACGGCCACCACTTCCGCTTCCTGCGGTTTTTCTTTGGCGGTCTCGGGGATGATGATCCCGCTTTTCTTAACTTCTTTGGCCTCGACGGCTTTCAGGATTACCCTGTCGCCGAGGGGCTGTATCTTTATCTTGGTCGCTGTGTCTGCCATGTTTTTCCCTCCTGTAGAATTAGTGCCTGAGTTTTAAAATGATTTTTAGCACTTCAACCTTACAATTGCTAGTTTAGCAAAAGCGGGTTTTAGTGTCAATAGCAGTCTTAGGCTGCGATTGCTAATTTAGGAAAAGGTCACTTCTTGACGAAGAACCGGAAGCGCGTTATGCCCACCTCTATCACGTCGTCGTCGGCCAGCAGCGCTTTTTCCGTAAGGGCGTTGCCGTTATGCCTGGCGTAGCCCTCTTTGATGGGGTTCAGGTAGTAGCCGTCCGGGCGCATGGTGATCACGGCAGCGAGCTCCGGCCCCCCCCCGAACAGTCCGCCGCTCTTGTAGGGGATGGCGGCCTGCGCCGAGTGGCCGATATAAGTGGACAGCGCGGTAAGGTCGAATTCCTTGCGGTTGTCCAGCGGGTTGGCCAGCACTTCCAGCGTGCCTTGCGTGGGCCTGGGTTTCTGCGCCGGCAGGGCCGTCTTGTCCGCTTTGTTCTGTTCCACGGAGGTGTCCGTGAAGATAAGCGAGTACTTCACTATGGCCACGATGTCCCCGTTCTTCAGCCCGGCCTTCAGGGTCTTTTTCCCGTTCACAAAAGTGCCGTTGGTGGAGTTGAGGTCTTCCACGAACCAGCCGCCGCCGGCCTCATAGAACTTGCAGTGATGCCCGGAAACCGCGGCGTTGTCCAGGGCGATGTCGTTGTCGGGCTTTCTCCCTAGGGTAAAAGACGGCTTGTCCAGGGGGACCTCCCGGATAAAGGCTGATTCGAACCTAAGCTGTAGTTTACGCATAAGATTTCTTGACCATGTCCTTTAATTTCTCTTTAAAGGTCTTTTTCGTTACCGTTCCGATCACAAGGGTTATGTTGTCCGGACCGCCGCGGGCGTTGGCGGAGGCTATGAGGCTGGCGCAGGCCATTGCGTCGTCCGGCTGCGCTGTGAGCGTTGCGAAGATCTCCGGCTCTCTGACGGCCTTGAACAGGCCGTCGGTGCACATCAGGATCCTGTCTCCCTCCGCCAGTTCGGTCTCGAAGATGTCCACGGCCGGGGTTTTCTGGGTGCCCAGCGCCCTGGTAAGGATGTTCTGCAGCGGGGAGATCTCGGCCTGCGCCTTGGTAAGGATACCGTTGCGCACGTGCTCCATAACCAGCGAATGGTCCTCGGTGAGCTGTTTCGCCTGGCCGTTGCGCAGAAGATAGGCCCGGGAATCGCCTATGTGCGCCAGGCACAGCCGCGGGCTTTTGAACAGCGCGGCGGTAAGCGTGGTCCCCATTCCTTTGTTGTCCTGCCCGGAATTGCCGGCCTCGTAGATCACCGAGTTGGCCAGCTGGACGGCGAAGCCCAGCTGGTTGGTTTCAAGGCAGAGTTTCTCGTCGTAAGGGGTGGGCTTGAGGCCGGTGCCGGACATGGATTCGAATTTCTCGCGCGTTACTTTTACGCCCAGGGAACTTGCGACCTCGCCGGAATTGTGTCCCCCCATGCCGTCGGCCACGATGGCGAGGTCCAGCTCGGGCGCGAGCAGGAAGTTGTCCTCATTGTTGGCGCGCACTTTCCCCGGGTCGGAGGCGCCGCTGAATTCTATTTTCAGGGTCATTTTTTCTCCTCGGTCGGATAAATTAGCGGGAAGGTCTTTTCAAAGTCGTGACTGGTCGGGGCTGGCCGTCGCACCGGCGCCGGCTTAGGCTTTTCGGGCGCGGGTTCGACGGCGGGCTTCATGGGCGCCGGCGCGGTACCGGCTGCGGCCGGCGCGGGGGCGGGAGTTCCGTCCGGCGGTGAAACTTTTAAAGTCATCTCAAGGCCTGCCCGGGGCGCTAGTTCTATGCCTGCCGGGGCGGGTTTAGGCTGCGCGGGCGCAGCCGCGGGCGCAGGCTTGGCCGCCGACAGCGCGGGCGCTTTGGGTTCCAGCTTGCGCGCGGGCTGGGCGGCCGCCGCCGGGGCCGGTTTGGTCTGCGTCGCCGCTTTGGGTTCCGGCTTGAGCGCTGGCTGGGCGGCCGGTGCCGGGGCTGGTCTGGGCTGTGTGGCGGCCGGCGAGGGAGCGGGTTTGGGCGCGGGCTGAAGCGCGGCCGGCTTCGGGACCGGCGCCGGGGCCGGTTTTGGCTGCGTTGCCGCTTTGGGGTCAGGTTTGGACGCGGGCTGAGCGGCCGCAGCCAAAGAGGGATCGGGCTGCGCCGCCGCGGGAGCGGGGGCGGGCGTGGGCTGAGCGGCCGCAGCCGGCGCCGCCGCCGGTTTAGGCTGCGTCTCGGGGTTAGGCTGCGCCGCCGGTACTGCCTGCGCCGTTTTCAGCGGGCGGCTCTCCAGCACGGCGCGCAGGTCTTCGGCCATTTCCGCCCCGCTTTGATAGCGCTCATCCGGGATCTTTTTCAGGGCTTTGTCTATAACGTTCAGGATATTCTTGGGCAGGTCGGGCCTGTACAGAACGGGATCGGGCCAGGGATCCTGGGAGATCTGGAAGAACAGCGTGCCTATCGCCTCTCCCCCTTTCCAGGGCCTTTCGCCGGTCAGCAGCTCGTAAAGAGTCACACCCAGGGAGAAGAGGTCGGCGCGGCCGTCCACTTTTTTGCCCGCTATCTGTTCGGGGCTCATGTAATAAGGCGTGCCCATCACGGTGCCGGTGGCGGTCTTGGACGATTCCGTAATGCGCGCTATGCCGAAGTCGGCCACGCGCAGCGACCCGTCCTCGAGCAGCATGATGTTGGCGGGCTTGATGTCGCGGTGCACCACGCCGTTCTTATGGGCGTAGTCCAGCGCGTCGGCGGCCTTGGCCATGTATTCCAGCACTTTGTCGACGGGCAGCAGATTGTCCTTGGCGGCCCATTTCTTAAGATCGTCGCCCTTGAGCAGTTCCATGGCCAGGTAGGCTATGTCCTGCTCTTCGCCGGCGTCGTAGATCTTTACGATGTTCGGGTGTGAAAGGTTGCCGGCGGCCTGGGCTTCGCGGAAGAAGCGCTCCTTCTGGTCCTTCAGCGCTTTCTCCTCCATGCCTTCCTCGAAGCGCATGGTCTTGATGGCCACGGTCCGGTTTATCTTCGGGTCTTTGCCCAGATAGACTATGCCCATGGCGCCCTTGCCGAGTTCCTTTTGTATCTCGTAGCGGCCCAGCATGGGCGTAGCGGACGCTCCGCCCATGAGCAGGGTTGAATCGTTGGACTTCCCGCCGAGGGAACCGCCGAACACCGCGCCTTCCGAGGCTTTTTTCAGTATGTCGATCTTGGAGATTATATCCTTATACCCGGCGTCCACCTGGCCTATGTGCTCGTATACCGCCGCCGCCTTGTTGAACTGGCGCTTGCGCTCGAAGTCCAGCGCGAGGTTGTAGAGCGTGTACTTCATGTTGGCGTCGATCGGGCACAGCCGCAGCTTTTCGAAGGCCAGGTCGAGCATGCCCTGCCCCTGGAAGGACAGGCCCAGCATCTTGTTGGTTTCGATCTGAGAAACTTCTATCAGCTCTTTCTTTTTCTCCGTGCTGAAGAACCGTTTCGAAATAACGAAAATGTAGCCGGTAACCAGCAGCACAGAAGGATACATCACCTTCAGCCAGAGCCCTTTGGATGTGAAAAGGAAAATACCGGCCGCTATCAGCGCGGTGAAAGCAGTGCCGGTAACCAGCGCTCCCGGGCCCGCCTTCAGGCGCGGCAGCAGCAGCGCGGTGAACAGGCCCGCCAGCAGTATCAGCCCCAGCTCGGCCGGGAAGGCCCACTCTGGGCGGGCGATGAACCTGCCGGAAAGGATGTTCTCGGCGACGTTGGCCGTGAAATCCACGGCCGGCATGGTGGAGTCGGTGGGGGTCACGTAAAGGCTGCCGATGCCCTGCGCGGTTATGCCGATCAGTACCATCTTGCCTTTGAAAGCCTCCGGCACCACCTTGCCGTTGAGCACGTCGTAGAACGAATAATATTTAAAAGCCTTGCGCACGTTGAAGGCCACCAGGGAGGAGGAGGTTGGGTCTGCCCGGCGCCGGCGGCGGCCGCGCCCAGGGCGTCCAGGGGCGTAGTTATTTCGGTCCCTTCTTCCGTTATGTCGGCCGGGCTGGCGTTGTGCGAGACCGTGGGGGCGAAGCGTTTGAGCCATTCGGGCTCGGGCTTGGGTTTCGACGTGGGGACGCCGGTGCCGAAATAGAGCGGCAGGACCACGTTGCCGGCCGCGGAGATGGCCGAGGCGAGTTTCGCGTCGTTGTCGGCGTCCTTCCTTGCCGTTTCCAGCAGGCTCAGGAATTCGGAGCTTTTGCCGGTCTCCTTGATCTTTTTTGACGCCACCAGTTCCGTATAGCGGTTCCTGAGCAGGTCCGCCATGGCCGCCTCGCCGCTTTTCTCAGGCTCTGAAAAAAGGATGTTCAGGCCTATTACCGCGGGGCGGGTGGTCTCGGAGGAGAGCAGGACCAGCATCTCGGCTATTTTCGACCGCGACCAGGGCCAGCGGCCTATCTTCGAGATGCTGTCGTCGTTTATCTCGATTATGGCGACGTCGTTTATATGTGGCTGGCTGGAACTCAGCTGGGCGCGGAAATCGTAAAATTTAAGCTCCGCGGCTTCGATGCCCCGGTTGGTGAAATAGCAGAACAGCGACGCGATGGTCAGCCCGAATCCCCACAGTATGTTCGAAAAAAGGAATTTTCGCACTTTTCTTTCCCCCGGCTAAGAAAAATTCTCCGTGTCCCGGTAAGAGGACAGCAGCTCCTCGATAAAGCAGATGTTCGCCATCAGCGCCAGGAACAGGCCTATGAAAACTATGCCGGCGGAGTCGGCCAGCGCGGCGGTTATGCGCTTGCTCAGCGCGGAATAGTATTCCACCCGCGCCTGGCTGCGCAGCACGCTGCTCTCGAGCGGCTTCAGCTCCTGGGGCGGCGTCAGTTTCTTTTCTATAGGCCTGCCGTCCACGTCGTACAACACTTCGTTCTGGGCCGCTTCCAGGGCGCGCCGGTAATCTGCACGGTTGTTCCTGTTGGCGAGGTCAACGGATTCAGCGTCCACGCGTACCTTTTCCCGGGTGATCATTTCCACCTGCGGGTTGGTGAACATCGCGAATACCGCCAGGTTCGCGGCCAGGAAAAAAAACTGCGGGTTGCTGAAGAAAGAGAATTGGCGCTGCATGATGGCCGTCGCCAGGCCGGCCGCCGCCAGCGCTCCGGCCGCGGCCAGCCAGGTGCCGCCCGGCGTTACCGGCAGGCCCGCCTTGAAATAGACGTAGGTGAGCGCCAGGCTGCCGATATAGGCGGCTATGGCCAGCAGTTTGACGAGCCAGCTGCCGCGGAAGACCAGCTTCGACGCCAGCAGGTACAGGAAGAACGCGTAGAGCAGCGGCGCGGTGGCCGAGGCGATGTTCGCCATTCCCAGGTTAACGGCCAGGAAGCCTTTTGCCGCGATATCCGCCCCTTCGGGGGCCGGGATATAGGCGCCGCCGGCATAGGCCGCGGCGGCCGCGGTCAGCGCGAACAGCGCGTAGAGAAAGGTGAATTTCCTGGGCTTCATGAACAGCGCCCAGCAGAAAAGAGCGAAGCCGAAAATGGCGAAGATGCCGGTAACTACCGGGTTCGTGGCGAGCGGGTTAGAGAGGGAGCCTGAGAGCTTGCCGGAAGCCCCGGCGAGAATGAAACAGCCGATGGCGCCGAGAGTGAGCGCCAGGTGCATGACTATCTTTATGACATTGTTGAGCAGCCCGAGCTGCAGGGCGGGCTTGCTGCCGGGAGCCTGGGCGGGAGCTTTCGTGGGGTCGGACGCGGCCCAGGGCAGCGGCGCGGCCATCTTCTCGGCGCCCGCTTCGGCCGGCCTGGCCGAAGGCGGCGGCGGCGGCGGCGAACCCTCGGCCAGCAGGCGCGCGCTCAGTTCCGGCATGTCAAAGGTTTTTTCCGTGGAGGTTTTGGAGATGCTGAGCTCCCCCGAATTGTACTTGCGCAGCTCCAGCGCCACTTCCTCGGCGTTCTGGTAGCGGTCCTCGGGTTTTTTGCGCATCAGGCGCTCTATCACGCGCGAAGCCCAGAGCGGGATATCCGGGTTCACCAGCAGCGGGTTGGGCACGGGGTTGCTGATGTGCTTGTGTATCACTTCTATCGAGGTTTTTCCGTCGAAAGGATATTTCCCGGTCAGGATGTAAAAATAGGTGGCGCCCACGGAGTAAAGGTCGGTATCATTTCCCCCGCCATGGTAAGCTGCTTTTCCTCGTTCATGCTGCGGGCCAGGCCGAAGTCCACGATGTGCGGCATTCCCGAATTATCCACGAGTATGTTCGACGGCTTGATGTCCCGGTGGATGATGGTCTTGGAGTGGGCGTGGGCCAGCCCGTCCAGTATGCCGGCTATGAGCAGGGTGGCTTCCGGGACGGGCAGCGGGCCCCGAGCCTCCACCAGGTCCTGAAGGCTTTTCCCCTCCACGCAGGACATTACGATGAAGTACGAGCCGTTCTCCTGGCCGAAGTTGTAGATGTGCACGATGTTCGGATGCTCCAGCTTCGCGGCGGAGCGGGCTTCGCGCAGGAAAAAATCTATGTTGCGCTGGTCGCGGGCAAGGTCCGGGGACAGCAGCTTGACGCAGACGGTCTTGTCCAGGGCGTCGTGGTGGGCCTTGTAAACAGTGCCCATTCCGCCCTGTCCGAGTTTATCGCTTATCGTGCAGCCGGCGAATACCGTGCCGCGGAAGTCGGGTTCGGTCATCAGATTCTTCTGTCCCTCACGAAAATGCTGCCGCGTCTCGACGGAAGGTCCTTGGCGTAACACTTGAGCTCCGCCGCGCTCTCCACTATCTTGGCGTAATGCTGCTGCGTTTTCGGGGCCACTATGGCGATGGTGAGCGACATTATCGGGAAGTCCTGGGTCTTGTTCTTCCTGTCCATGGTGGTGATATAGCCCCGGTGCTGGTCTTCGCTGTTGTAGAAAGAGGGAATGATGCCGTCGAATTCCTCGGTGATGGCTTTGGCCATCGGCTCGCAGGCTTCAGGGGAGGTTATCAGCACGAAGTCATCCCCCCCGACGTGGCCGAGAAAATAATCGCTGCCTGCGGCCAGTTTCGCTTTTTCGGCCAGCAGCAGCGCTATGCGCCTTATGACCTCGTCGCCTTTCGCGTAGCCGTAGACGTCGTTGTAAGCCTTGAAATTGTCCGCGTCGACGTAGCAGAAAGCGAAGGGTTCGTTGTCGGCCAGCCGCCGCAGCACCTCTTCTTCGATGGCCGGGCTGCCGGGCAGGCGCGTAAGGGGATTGAGAGCGGTGTCGGAATTCTTGCGTTTTATCAGGCGGTTCACCCGCGCGCGCAGTTCGCGCACGTCGAACGGCTTGGTTATGAAATCGTCGGCGCCGAGCTCGATGGTGGTGACTTTGGCCTCGGTCTCGGAAACGCCGCTGAGTATTATTATCGGGATGTCGCGCGTATCCGGCGCTTCGCGGACATGTTTGCAGAGGGCATAGCCGTCGATACCGGGCATGCGCAGGTCCAGCAGGATGATGTCCGGCTTGTTCTCCTGCAGGAAAAGCATTACCTCGCCGCTGTCGGACAGGGCGGTAACGACATAGTTGTGCTTTTTTAGTACGGCGGATATCAGCAGTCCCACATTGGGATCGTCGTCCACCACCAGAACTTTCTTTCCAGACAAGGTGCCCCCAGAAATTTTCATCCCGCTGCCGCAGGCTAAGGCCCAACGGGACTTCGCCTGTAAAATTATAAAATATAATATATGGCATTGCAATGCGGCGCTGCCGGGCCCGGGCTGAAATGTGACTTTTGTTACAGGCCCCCCTTGACAACGGTCATGCCGGGTGGTAGAATTAAACCGTCAGGGCTGCCTCCCTCACCTACCCCCCAATAGGCAGCCCTGCCTTATTTTATACGGTTCGTTATGAGCAGAAACTTCAAAATAACGGTATTTTGTTCACTGGCCGCCGCGCTGTGCCTGGCCGTTATTTATTCCTCCCTGGACCGGTCCGTAGCCGCGCGCGAGGACCTGCTTGACTGGAATATGCTGGCGCGCGTCGCCGCAAAGGCCGGCCCGGCCGCGGCCGCGGCGCTGGTCGATAAGCGGCTGGCCGCACATCCCGGCGATTCTCTGCTCTACTATTACAAGGGCCGGATCTATTATGAAGCCGGTTCGGCCAAAGAGGCGCTGGCGCAGGCGGACCGCGCGATAAGCCTGGGCTACGCGCAGGAAATGTCCCATCTGCTGAAAGCGCTGGTCTACGGGCGGCTTTACGGCGATTACGCCCGGCAACGGGACCTGGCCTCCAAGGCCCTGAGCTACGATCCCACCTACGACGAGGGCTACATAGTCCGGGCGGAGGCGAATTATCAGCTGGGCGATTATAAGGCCTGCGCGAAGGATGCCGCGGCGTACGTGAGCCTGAGCCCCCTGGAGGCCCCGGGGTATGAGACCGGCTTTGTCTGTCTTGACCGGCTCGGTGACGCCGCGGGGGCGGAGAAAGCGGCGCTCAAAGTGCTGGAGCTGAAGCCTAAGAGCCACGCGGCGCTCTGGCGGCTGGGGCGCATCGACGCGGCGCGCGGCATGCACCGCCGGGCGATAGAAAAGTTCACGGAGGCAGTACGTATGAGCGGCGGGCGCATGTCCTATTATCTGGACCGCGCGCGTTCCTGCGAGGCGGAAAAGGATTTTATCTGCGCGGCCCGGGACCGCGCGGCCGCGATGGGCTGGAAGGATGTTTCGGGTTACGCCAGCTACTATTATCTGCTCGGCGCGGCGCTGTACCGCGCCGGCGAGCTGGAAAGCGCTTTTGACGCGGCCGGGACGGCGTTGAAAATGGACCCCGCGAACGCGGATTTTTACGAGCTGCGCGGCCGCGTGCTGGCCGAGACCGGCAAGGGCTCCGCCGCGAAAAAAGATTTCCTTAAGATGTCCTCTTTAGCGCCTTCCAGAAAACCGGAAGCGGAAAAACTGATAGAACAATTGAAGAAAAAATAATTGCGCCTGAAAAGAACCGCGAGATTCACAGTGGGG
>JAPLKJ010000259.1 GCA_026388125.1 Elusimicrobiota bacterium | reverse complement strand
ATATGCACGGCGCCCGCGTATTTTCCGTCCGCGCCGACTATGGGGTCCACTATTATCTCGTAAATTTTTCCGTTCAGCCCGTATTCCGCGGTTTCGCGGCGCATTTTCTTTTTAGCCGGCAGCGCGGGGCATTCCGCAATGGGCTGCCGGGAGCCGTGCACGACCTCCCAGCAGTGGCGCCCGATCAAATCCCCGGCCGTAAGGTGGAACGTTTTTTCCGTGGCCTTGTTGACGCGGATTATCCGGCTTTCGGCGTCCATCATCCACACGATATCGTCGATAGCGTCGAAAGTATCCAGCCAGTTCTTTGCGGCTTCCTCCAGCTTCTCCTCCGCCAGCTTGCGCGCCGTTATGTCCATCCGCACTCCGATTATGCGGGCAGGTTTGCCGCTGCTGTCCTTTTTGATCGTCTTGCCGAGAACGGCATTCCATCTGTAAGTCCCGTCGGCATGCCTGAGCCTCGCTTCGTATTGATATTTTACGTCCAGGCCGGCCAGAACGCCGCGTATCTTCCCGGCCACCATCGCGACATCGTCCGGGTGGGCCCTGCTCAGCCATACCTTCCGGTCGCTGTTGCCAGGCTCCGGGGCGTAGCCGAGCATAGTGAAATAGGTGGGTGAAGCGTGCCAGATATCGTTGACGACGTCCCAATCCCAGGTCCCTATCTGCGTTTCCTCCAGGGTAACCCGCAGGCGCTCCTCGCTCTCCCGCAGCGCCTCTTCCGCCTGCTTAAGCCCCGCCAGCACCCGCCGGCGCAGAACAAGGAGCGCCGCGCCATAGAGCAGCAGCGCCGCCGCCAGTATCAGCGTCAGCGCCAGCAGCTGCCTGTCCCTGACCGGAGCCAGCGCCATCTTCCGGTCTATCTTGGTTATGACGGCCCAGCCTGAACCCTCGACCTGCCCTATGGCGCTGAAAACCTTCACGCCGCGGTAATCCACGCCCTCAAAAAATCCCGTGCGCCCGCTGAGCGCGGCGGCGGACGGCAGCTGCCCGTCCGCCAGCGGGCGGGCCAGTTTCAAGGCCGAATCCCTGCTGTAATCCTGTTCGTTCAGGAAAAGGACTTTCCCCCCTTCTTTGCGCACCAGCTGCGTCTCGGCCCTCGCGAAGAACAGCGGCGCCGCTTTCAGCAGGGGATAGAACTCTTTTTCCGGGTCTATGTTCACCACCAGCATGCACAGCGTTCTGCCGCCGCGCCCGCCGGGAGAAATAGGGCTGAACATGGTCATGCGCGGTCGCCCGTCCGCGGCCAGGTAGAGGTCGGTAAGCAGCGCACCCCCTTTTTGCGCCTGCGCGAAAGACTCGGCAAATTGTTTTTCGATTCCGGGGAGGTAGCCGGGAGTGCCCGCTATGACGGCGCCCTTAGGCGACAGAAAGGCCATGGAGCAGTACCGCTTCTGCTCCGCGTGATCTTTTGCCCAGGCGGTCAGCTGCGCGCGCCTTGAGCCGGGCTTTGCCATTTCCTCCGAAACTATTTCGCCCAGGAAAGGATGGCGGCTGAGCCGCAAGGCTTCCCGGAGATGTTCCCCGCGCCAGGAGGAGATCTCTTTGATCTTGTAGGAGTTTATGGTTTCAAGGCTTCTGCTTATGTCCTTAACCGCTTCCCGGCGGTAATTCTCCGCCGCAAAAAGCCAGACCGCCAGCGCCGCCGCCAGCGTAAGCAGCAAAGCGCCGGCCTCTTTGCGGGATAATTTCCCGGCAAAAGAGAAGAACCCGGCGGTCCTTTCAATAAAAGACTTCATGGTCTTACCCATTAAACCCCCTCGGTCTATCCTACTCAATTTTGCGCCCTGTTTTCCACACTCTTTTAATATAAAGGCCGTTATAGGACTAAAGGCCTATGGCGCTTTGGTCTTTTGGTACTTGCCGCGCCGCCGAAACAGGGTATAATATTGAACACTAGAAACGGTTTCCGGGAGAGAACGCATGCGCGCTTTTAAACATTTGTTGCTGGCTTTGGCATTTTTATTCCCGCTTATTCCCGCCGCAAAGGCGGTTCCGGCTTTAGACGCGCTTAAGAGCAAGACCACCGCTTTTTACTTCGTACTGCCCGAGCCCTCCGGCGGCAGGCTGGAGAATTCCCCCCTGAACCCGGCCCGGACGGAATGGCTCAGCGCTTCAAAAAAATACTCGGACAAGGTCTTCACCCCCAAGCCCCAGCACCGCGTGGACACAAACAACAGCAGGCTGATAATGCTGCAGGGCTTCCACTGGTACGCCGACAATTACTGGATACATCCGCCCAACGGCTGGTGGGGCGTGCTGGCCGACAAGGCGCCCGAGGTGGGCAAGGCCGGCTTCGACCTGATCTGGTTCCCGCCTGTTTCCAACGGCAGCTACTATCCCAAAGAATGGTACAACCTGGATTCGCAGTGGGGGAACAGGGCTAATCTGACCAGGGCCATAAGCGCCATGCACGCGCAGGGAGTGAAGGTGGTGGCTGACGTGGTGCTTAACCACCGCAACGGCACAAAAGACTGGGCGGATTTCACCAACCCCGACTGGCCGACCACGGCTATCACGAGGAACGACGAATGGCCCGGCGTACCCGATGCGCCGTACAACGGCAAGAGCATGAATTACGACGAAGGCCAGAACGACAGCGGCTGCCGCGACCTGGACCACAAGAACCCGCTGGTGCAGGAGGAATCAAAGATCTTCATGCGCTGGCTGAAGAATACCATGGGCTTCGACGGCTGGCGCTTCGACATGGTGAAAGGCTACGCGCCGCAGCACATAGAGGATTACAACGACGCCTCCAGCCCGGTGTTCTCCGTGGGCGAGGTGTACGACGGCAACCGGCAGCTGGTAGCGAACTGGATAGACGGCACCGACAGCAGCTCCGACAAGGTTAACGCCTCCAGCGCCTTCGATTTCCCCACTAAGTTCAATCTTATTTCGGCCATAGAGACGGAGCGCTATGAAACGCTCAACGACAACGGCCGCCCTTCCGGCATCATCGGCTGGTGGCCGGCCAAGGCCGTGACTTTCGTGGAGAACCACGATACCACGCCGCGCGACCCCAATTTCATAGCCAACGCTTCCGCCGAATATAAAACGCAGCGCCTGATAGGCTACGCCTACATACTTACGCACCCCGGCATACCGTGCGTGTTCTGGCCGCATTTCTTCGACTGGGGCCAGGCCTACAGGAACAGCATCCAGACGCTGATGGACATAAGGAGAGCGGCGGGCATAACCTCCACCAGCCGTATGGCGATAATGGCCGCCACCAACGAACTTTACGCCGCCGTGATAGACGGAGAGCGCCAGAGAGTAGTGCTGAAGCTGGGCCGCAACTGGGGCTGGAACCCCGGCGCCGGCTGGACGCTGGCCGCCAGCGGCGAGCGCTACGCCGTGTGGACGCAGCCGCTGCCCTGACGGCAGCCCTCCGGACTGGGCAAAAAAGATCACCGCGAAGCCGCGGTGATCTTGTTTGCCCCGTCCGCTATTTCCGCTTTCCCAGGTCCGGTTCCAGTTCCAAAGCCCGGCGGTAATGCTTTTCCGCCTGCCCGGTCTTACCCTGCGCCGCCAGCACGCGGCTTAAATTGTAATGCGCCTCGGCCAGGCCGGGGCTGAGCCTGAGCGCTTCAAGATAATTTGTTTCGGCTTCCCCGAACTTCCCCTGCGCGGCCAGCAGGCCGGCGAAGTTGTAATACGCCAGCGTGAACGCGGGGTTGGCGCGCAGCGCCTCGCGGTAATGCCCGGCGGCTTCATCGCGCCTGCCCTGCGCCGCCAGCAGGCCGGCCAGGTTATTATGCGCCTCCGCCAGGTTCGGGCTTATGCGCAGCGCCTCGCGGTACTCCGCCGCGGCGGCGTCGGGCTCGCCACGCGCGGCCAGCAGGCCGGCCAGGTTGTAATGCGCCACCGTGAATTCCGGGTTGACGCGCAGCGCCGCCCGGTAATGCGCCTCGGCCTCGGCAGGTTTCCCCTGGCTGGCGAGAATACTGCCGAGATTGCCGTGCGCCTCGGCGAAACCGGGATTTATCTTCAGCGCCGCGCGGTAGTACGCCGCCGCGGCGTCCGGCCTGCCCTGCGCGGCCGCTATCACGCCCAGATTATAAGCGGAGTTGAGCCGCGCCCCGCCGCTGTTGTGCTGCGCGGCCTCGTCGAGCCTGCCGCGCGCCACCAGTATGCCGGTGAGGTTATTGTGCGCCTCGGCGAAGCCGGGGTTCAGCCGCAGCGCTTCGCGGTAATGCCGTTCCGCGGCCTCCAGCTTGCCCTGCGCGGCCAGCACCAGCCCGAGGTTATTGTGGGCGAAATCCAGCCCGGGGTTCAGCGCCAGCGCGTGCGTCCACAGGGTTTCGGAATCGCGCCAGACGCCTTCCTGCCGCCAGGTCAGCGCGGCCAGCGCGGCTATTACCGAACACGCCAGCACCAGGCAGAGCGCCCGCAGCCGCGGCCCGGAGGCCCGCCGGCAGGCCAGCAGCCCGGCCCCGGCCAGCGCCGCGAAACCGAGGCAGGCGAGATAGGTGTAGCGGTCCGCCGCGGACTGCGTATTTATCTTCACTATGCCGATCACCGGCGCCAGCACGGCCAGGTAACAGGCCCAGACCGCCGCCACGGCCGGCCTGCGGCGGCGCAGGACCACGGCGGCTGCGGTGACGGCCCCTACGAAAAGCCCGGCCAGCACCGCCTGCGGGCTCAGCAGGCCGAACCCGTCGGGCAGCCTGTAAAGCGGCGACAGGTCCAGCGGCACCAGGGTTTTCTTTATATAGAAGAACAGCGAGAACAGGACCTGTGCGGCGCGGGCGCCGAAGCCGAAAGCCTGGTAAGAGGTCAGGGCGCCGGCCTTCTCCTGGCAGACATAGCCCAGCGCGCCGAAAGCCGCGGCCAGCGCGAAGAAAGGCAGCTTTTCCAGCCAGGTCCGCCGGTTCTCCGGCGAGAACCAGCGCCGCGGGTCGCCGGGCAGCCGCTTGAGCGGGTAGATGTCCAGCACCACCAGCAGCACGGGGATGCTGACGGCCATGCCTTTGGCCAGCAGCGCTAAAAGGAAAGCGGCGGGCGGCAGCAGCTGCCGGCGCCAGAACGGCGCGCCCTCCCCGCCCGGCGAGCGCGGCTGTATGTACAAAAGGACCGCCAGCAGGCAGAACGAACAGCAAAGGACGTCATGCCGGCCCGACAGCCACACAACCGATTCCACCCGCAGCGGATGCACCGCGAACAAAAGCGCCGCGAAACCGGCCGCCAGCGGGACCTCGGTCCCGGGCTGCGCACCGCCGGGCGGAGGCCTGAAGGCCAGGGACAGCAGCTTCACGCATAGGAAATAAAAGAGCAGCGCGTTGAGGCTGTGCAGCAGCACGCTGGTCAGGTGGTAGCCGAAAGCGTCCACCCCGCCCCACACCAGATAATCCAGCCCGAAACTCATGGTGGTCAGCGGCGTATACGGCCCCAGCCTGAACGAAGTGAACATCCACTTCAGCTGTTCGGGCCCGAGGCCCCGGTATTTCGTGTTCTCTACCAGGTTGTAAATGTCGTCCCAGTTCACGAAACCGTTCTTCAGCGCCGGCAGAAAAACAGCGGCCGTGAACAGCGGGACCAGCAGCGGCATCAGCCGGGCCGTAAGATTTTTATCGATGAAGGACCGTGACATTGTTCAGATCTCGGGGGCCTGCGCCGGCAGCGGACCGGCCTGCGCCGCTTTCCGTTCTTCGGCGCGCAGGAATTTCCGCGACAGCAGCAGCGTAGCGGCGCAGTAACAGACTATGGTGATGAGAAAAGGCAGCGTAAAGCCGAAATCCATCTGCAGCCGTCCGCTCAGACGCGCTCCCAGCGCGTTGGCCAGGTTCCAGCCGGAGGAATACAGGGCGCTGGCCCCGGTATGCTGGGCGGCCGGGAAATTCCCCAGCATGAACACGCTGTAGACCGGCCAGCTCGCGTTCATCAGCATGGTGCGCAGGAAAGCCGCCAGCACGGTGGGCAGCAGCAGCCCCGAAAAGCCCATCGTGGCCAGGAACGGGATGGACAGCGACTGGAAGGTTATTATGGCCCGGACGGCGCCCTGTTTCTTTACCAGCCAGGGCCCCAGCATGGCGCCCAGCGCCATCGACAGCGGCATCAGCGACATGTAAAAACCGAGGCTGGCGATATGCAGGTCGAAGCCGTTCTTGAAAAAAATATTCAGGTAGGGCATTATCATGCCGGCGCCGAAAGCTATCATGAGCTGCGGCGCGAATACCGTCAGCGCGTGGGCGGGTTTTATCCCGGACAGCGCGTTGCCGGCTCCCGCTCCGGCCGCGTCCTCCCGTATTTTTAACGCAGGCCAGGCGGCCGCGGACGCCAGCACGCCGGCGGCGATCATGGTAAGGCGGTAAGCGCCCGCGCCCTCCTCGCCGCCGAAGACCAGGGCCGCCCCCAGCCCGCTGAGCCAGCCGGCCGCCAGGCTGCCCGCGAACGAGGCTGCCATTGAAACGCCGAACTGGGCGCTGAACAGCCACTGGCGGCGGTGGCCCTCGGCGCTGCGGGCCATCAGCGGGAAAGAGGTTATCGCGAAAAAAGCCCCGGCCGCGCCGGACAATACCGAAAAAAAGACCAGGGGCAGCCTGCCGCTGAAGGCGGAAAGCCCGCCCATGGCCAGCACGCTCAGGACCAGCGAAGCCAGCAGCGCCTTCCGGGCCGGGAACCGCGAGCACGCCAGCGCCAGCGGCACGGACAGCGCCGCCACCGCCAGCGAGGGCATCGCCCCGAGCAGCCCGAGGAAGTCGCGGGTATAGCCCAGCTTCAGGATATAAAGATTGAAGACCAGGCCGAACATGCTTTGCGCGAAAGCCAGCAGGAACGACAGCGCGAGGAAGCGCCGCGCGTTGGGAGACAGCTCGTGCAATGCGGCCAGGTATTTTCCAGTGGGTAGTTTCATGGGCCCGGACCGGGCGGCGCGCCGCCGGAAAATTACTTCTGCTCGGGAACTTCCGCGGGCAGCGCGGCAGGCGCGGCCGTGCTGCCGGCCGCCGGTACGGCGGGCGCCGGCTTGGGCGGGTGGTTCAGATACCAGATATAGTTCGCCATATCCTTATGCTCTTTGGGGAATTTTCCCGGGCAGCTCGCCGCGGTTTCGGTATAGAACGAGGCCTGCCGCACGCCCTTTACGCGCTCTTTAACGGAGGCGGGGATGGCCGCGTTGTAAACCACGTGGCCGTTGCCGGCTATCACCAGCGCCGAATAGCCCGGGTTGGCGGTTATGAAGCCGGCCAGGCGCAGGCCCATGCCCTCGTTCCAGGCGGCCATGGACGCCAGGTAATTCTCGAAAGTGAACAGCTTGGCCATCGGGGAGTCGCCGTGGGCGGAGAACGACTCCTTGAGGAATTCGTTGTATTTCTTGTGCGCCGAGATAGTCACGGGTTCAGGCAGGAACTGTTTTTCTTCGGCCGTCAGGCTTTCCAGGCCGCTGCGGGCTATCTTCATCACCACCGATTTGGGCACGTTCAGCGCCAGCGCGCGCAGCTTATTGGCGACAATAAAATCGAAGAGCGGCTTGTACAGGGCGAAGTCGAAGCCCCATTCTTTTTTCCAGTCTATTTTATCGAGGAACTCCGCCTCGGTGAGCTTGCCGGCCGCGTAATCGTCCAGCACCGGCTGAAGGGTCTGGTTGAGCATCTCGAAAGCCACTACTATTCTGCTGCCGCGCGCTATGCGCATGGCTTTCAGGGCCTCCAGCTGCGCCAGGTGGTCCAGCGCCTCGTCGTGCGTTTCGCCCACGTACACCACGTCGCTTTTCCAGATAACGGAGTTAAAAGCCGCTTCGCTGTCGAAAGGCTTGCCTGACTGGGCGCCGAAAATGCAGAAACCGGACGGGGGCGCGGCGGCTTTGACCGCGGGCGCGACCGGCTTAGCCGGGGCGGCGGCGTGCCTGGCCGCGGGCTTGGCCGCCATGGCGGAAGGGAGCAGGAAAAGAGCCAGCAGCGCGCATATTTTCATGAACTCATTATAGTATATTTGCGAAAAAATGCCGGCCGCCGTTCAAGTCATTTCCTCATACCCAGTCTTCGCTCTTTATCGCCCCGCCTATGCCTATCACCACGTACTTTACCGGCACTTTGCGTTCAGAGGCTTCCAGCGCGCGCTTGACCAGCGCCAGCAGGCCGCCGCAGCAGGGCACTTCCATGGTCACCACGGTCAACGTGTTGATCTTCGCGTCCTCTATCAGGGCCTGTAGTTTTTCCAGGTACAGTTCCTGACCGTCGTCGAGCTTCGGGCAGGCGATCACGATGGCTTTGCCTTTTATGAACTCTTCATGGAAGTTCCCGTAGGCGAAAGCGGTGCAGTCGGCCGCCACCACCACGTCCGCCTTCTGGAAATACGGCGCCAGGGGCGAGGCCAGGTGCAACTGCACCGGCCACTGGCGCAGGCGCGACCTGGCGGCGGGCGAATCGCCGTCCTCTGCCGCGGTTTCCCGCAGGTCCATCATACGGCCGCCGGGGCAGCCGCAGGGTTCGTGTTCTTTTTTCATCTCTTCCTCCATCGGGTTCGGGATGCCGTTATTTTTTAAATAGCCGAGGGCCTGTTCCAGGAACGCTTTCTGCGCGTGGTCCCTGAGGTGCTGCAGGTGGGCTTTTATGGTGTTGGGGCCCTGTTCGACCATACCTTCCATAACTTTTATTTCGTCGTAGGGAACGGCTTCCCGCTCCTCTATCTTTATCGCGCCGCGCGGGCACTCGCCGATGCAGGCGCCCAGGCCGTCGCACAGCAGGTCGCTGATCAGGCGCGCCGTACCGTCTATAACCTGCAGCGCGCCCTCGTGGCAGCCGGTCACGCAGTTGCCGCAGCCGTCGCATTTTTCCTGATCGATTTTTATTATCTGCCGTTTTGTCTTCATATGTTCCTTACATGGACCGGGTCAGACCAGGTCCCGCAGCGTTATCCTTTCCATTTCCTCCGCCAGGCGGGCTTCAACTTCGCCTATCCTGCGGCGCAGCAGGCAGGTGCCGTGGTTGCGGCACAGTTTCTTCCGGAAGAAACAGTCGTTAAGCTTCACCGGCCCCTGCAGCGCGGCTATCAGGTCGGACAGGCGTATGTTCTCAGGCGCTTTCGCGGCCGAAAACCCGCCGCCCTTGCCTTTGGAGGCCTGCAGCAGCCCGGCTTTATGCAGTTTCTGCAGTATTTTGCGCAGGAAAGGCCGGTTCACCCCCACTCCTTCCTGCATCTGCGCCACCGAAACCGTCGGTTTGTTGGCCCTCGTCATCAGTACCATGGCGCGGACGGCATAATCAACTTCCCTGTTGAGTAATTTCATAATACTTTAATGATACCATATAAGTATCATTATGTCAAGGATGTTTTATGCGGCCCCGGGCCGGGCCGCTGTTTCCGGCCCCGCCTTTTTTGTAGAATAATCATTCCGAATGGGAGACTCTTTATGAAACCAGCTATTTTCTTTTTCTTTCTGCTGCTTGCCGCCGCGGTCTGCCGGGCCGAGACGTTCCTGCTCAAGGACGGAACAAAGATAGACGGCGAATTGACCGGCGAGATGGACCAGGCCCTGCTCATCAAGACCCGGTACGGCTCGCTCACCATTGACAAGGCCGACATAGCGCAGCGGCAGGCCGCCCCGGCAGTTCCCGCGCAGCCCGAGGCCGGCCTCGAGGCGCCGGTCTCCACCGCCGCGGCCGAAACGCCCGCCGCCGCACCCGAACAGCCGGAAGCCAGGGCGCAGCTCACTTTTTCCACCATGCTGCCGGAAGGCGGAACCCGCCGGCTGGTATACTTCGAGGGCGGCGTGGCCATAGCCACCGAAACCTTCGACGCGGCCGGCTCCCCGGTTTCGCTTGAAGGCGCCATCAAGAACGGCACTTACTCCGAATATTACGCGGACGGAAGCCTGAAAACGGTAAAGACCGTGCTGGGCGGAAAAATGAGCGGTTCGCTGAAGGCTTATTACCCGGCTGGCGTGCCGCAGCTGGAGGCTTATTATTTCGACGGGGCCAAGGACGGGGATTTTAAATATTTCGGCGAGAACGGCAAGCCGCTGATGGAAGCCGCCTACAAGAACGACCGGCTCAACGGCTGGAAGAGGGAGTACGGCCCGGACGGCGCGCTGAAGAACGAGACTTACTACGAGGACGACCGGGTAACCGACCCGCCCAAACCCGAGGCGGCGCCCGCCGCCCGGGCGCAGGAGCAGGACTCCCTGGTAACCGGCAGGACGGCCAAAGTGGCGCGCGGCGAAATAATCTCCTTCAAGCTCAACGCCAAGTACATCGGCAAGGTCCGCCTGGACACGGAGTTCAACGTTATCGGCCAGGACGGCACCGTTCCCGACGGCACGGCCAAAGTTTACGGCAGGGACGGCAAGCTGCAGAAAGAAATGCTCTTCAAGCAGAACGAAGTAAAAGCGCTGCGCCAGTACGACGACGGCGGCGCGCTGAAAGCCACGTACACCTTTCACGAAGGCAAGGCCACGCAATTCGCCCGGCAGTAATGATGGCGCCGGAAATAAAAAGACGCCCGCGTACTGCGGACGTCTTTTTAAATTACTGGGCCCGGTAGGACTTGAACCTACGACCCAGCGATTATGAGTCGCTTGCTCTAACCAACTGAGCTACGGGCCCGAAATCAGATTACAACCCGGCTACTAATTTTAGCAATTAAACGGCGCAATTCAAAATATTCCGGCTAGGCCGTTCGCCCGTAACAGAGGGCTTCTCGCGCCGCCCGCCCGAGCTGCCAGGCCGACAGAAGGGAAACGGCCACCACCGCCGCGGCCGCCGGCAGGTAGCCCCGGTAACCGTTGACGCACACTACTATGCCTGCCCAGCCCATAGTGCTCAGCAGTTCGATGTACCCGACTACGTCGCCTTTTTTCATCCGCTTTTTCATGTCGCCGCGGCTGGCGGGGCGGAGGTTCCACACCTGGATGGCCGCGGCGGACAGCATGGCCCCCGTGCCGCACAGCAGCAGCTCAGCCGCCCTCAGGGGGTCGCGCACCGCCCACCAGGCGGCCAGCGGCAGCAGCGCCGCCAGCACCGGCAGAACGGCGGCGGCGGCTTTGATCCACAGCACGCGGGGCAGGGAGACCGGCGCGGTCGCCACCAGATCCGGGGCGTCCTCGGCGTTAATGGTCAGCCACGCCACGTTCCCGGCCAGCATGGCAGCGCAAGCCACCAGGGGCGGGAGAAGCCGCCAGTTTTCGGGCCCTGAGCGGATGCAGATGAAAAACAGAGGAACCAGGTAAAGCACCTGTATCAGCGTTTGCGAGATCACCTGCATATCGCGCGCAATGAGCTTCCACTCCTTGAATATAAGTATCCGCGTCAGCCCGGAACGGAAGGCCGGCCCGGAGTTCACGGCGTCCGTCTTCACGGCCGCGCTCCCGCCGGTCACGGCTTCCTGCGTGCCGGTTATGAAGCGGCGATAGGTAAGATTGACGACCAGCCAGAAACCGCCTATGCCGGCCGCCATCACCGCCAGCAGCGGCAGCGGTTCGCCGAACATGGCGTGTACCGGCCACCATAACGGGCTGCCGGCGCCCAGCCAGCCGCCCGGCTGCAGGCCGGCCTTAAGCCAGACCGCTAAGGCAAGCCTGGTCTCCTGCGACAGGAGATTGGGCGCCTGGCAGACGAGGAAGAACCCCGCGCCGATGAACGCGGCGAAGACCTGCGCCGCGGTCCTGGCCCGCCGGGCGCCGAGCAGGCGCCAGAGCGTCATGGTAAGGAACATGCCCGCCGCGGCACAGCCCAGCGCCGCCGAGATCAGCACCGGGTAAATGGCGGCCAGCCCCGGCATGCCCCTGAGCAGCCCGACATTCGCCACCGGGCTCAGGGCGAACGCCGGCAGAATGCAGGCGCTGACGGCTATGGAGATACCGCGCACCATAAAGATGGAGCGCTGGGATAGCGGCGACGACAGGAGCAGGTCCATATCCCCCCGCGTTATCAGGGCGTTAACGGTGTGCATCATGGTCTGCGAGACCGTCAGCGAGATCAACACCCAGAACAGGCCGCCGGGGATCAGGGGGAATTGCAGGCTCTTTAAAAGATATCCGTAGCTTACCGGCAGCGCCACCCAGGCGCCCCAGTGCATGCACGCCCACAGCAGCGCGGCGCAGCCGGCGATAAGCCCGTTATGGCTGCCGCCGACGCCCCGCCAGCTCACGCGCAGCTCATGCCTTAACAGCCACGGCCAGCTTCCCGGTTCAGCTTTCATGCGGGCTCCGTAAGGGTGAGGAAGACGTCTTCGAGCGTTGCGCCGTTCGCGCCCAAAGCCGAACCGGCGCGGGAGCGCAGCTCGTCCAGCGTGCCCTGCGCCACGATGCGGCCGTTGAGGATGATGCTGATGCGCTCTGCCAGCCGCTCGGCTATCTCGAGGATATGCGTGGTGAGCACCACCGTGTTGCCGCGCCCGGCGTAAGCCACCAGCATGTCTTTCACCGACTTCGCCGCGCGGGCGTCCAGGCCCGTCAGGGGCTCGTCGAGGATAAGCAGTTTAGGGTCGTGTATCATCGCCCCGGCCAGCGCCAGCTTCTGGCGCATTCCGCGGGAAAAGCTCTCCGTGTATTCGGCGCGGTTGGCCCAGAGCTCGAGCCATTCGAGCAGTTCCCGGGCGCGGTTGGCCGCGGCGTCCGCGGGGACGCCCCACAGGCCCGCCACGAACTCGAGATACTCAAGGGGATTCAGTTTCCCGTAAAGCATCGGATCGTCGGGCAGGAAAGCGGTCACGGTCTTCGCGGCGGCGGCGCTGCCGGAAATATCGTGGCCGAAGATAGCGACCGAGCCGGAGTCGGGGCGCAGCAGGCCCGCCACCATGCGCAGCGTGGTGGTCTTGCCGGCGCCGTTGGGTCCCAGCAGGGCGTGGAATTCGCCAGGCGGGATCACCAGGTCCAGCCCGTCCACGGCGCGTTTGTTGCCGAAGTTCTTGGTCAGCCCGCCTATATTCAGCGCGGCGATGTTGTTATTTTCAGTCGTCATTTTTTCTCCCTGAAATTAATTATAGATTATTGATAAACAAGTTTTTTAACGGCCGCTGAAGCGGCTTGAATTGCCGGATATGTTTTCATTTGAAAACATTCCGTTCCAAATAAAACTAATTCGCTGGAAGTTTCCTGACTAAGATGCGGCGGGGACGGAGGCGGCCTTTACTTCCCGGCTTTCAGCACGGAAATATCACCTGAACCGGCGCCGGCGGCTACCTGGAAGTCGCCGGTATCGTCGAACTCGTTGATTATTTCCCCGGAGCCGCTGTCGAGCCTGGCGGCTATTTTCGCGGACGGAGGGAAGACCAGCACGATATCGCCGGAGACGCTTTGAACGCGAGCCTCGCCGGGAACCGGGACCTTCTCCCAGCGCAGGGTTATACCGCCGCTGCCGGCTTTGGCGTCGGCGGAACCGCAAAGGCCGGCAAGGGCCACTTCGCCGGACATCGTGCGGACGTACACGCTGGGGGCGCAGACCGAGCCGAAAATGCCTCCGGTGCCGGTACGCGCGTTAAAGGCGCCTGAAATTCTGTCCACCATTATCTCGCCGCTTTCGGAATCGGCGCCGACCTCGCCGGCGCGCGTGGATATTTTTATACCGCCGGAAGTAGTCTGCGTTTTCAGGGGCAGTTCCGGCGGGGCGGAGGCCCTGAAGCCGGCGCGGCAGCCGCTGACGTCATAGGCGCCGCTGGATACGGCCACTGCGGGCTTCGCGGCCCGCTGCCCGGACGCGGCTATCACAGAGGCGCTGTCCTCGGCCCGCAGCACCAGCTGCCCGGCTTCGGTCTTAATGGTCAGAAAGCATTTTTCGGGGTCGTGCCCGGTGATCTCCACCCGGACGTCGCCGGTCGAACCCTCCACGGCAATATCCCCGGGCCCGGAGGCGAAACTGAGGCCCGCCAGCTCCGCGGCGGGAAAGGTCCGGACCTCCGCGTCCGCGCCATAAGCCGCGGGCAGCCGAACGGCGAGCAACAGGAATAAGCCGGCCAGGATCCTCATTTTCCCTCTAATGCTGGTGGTGCGGTTCGCAGGCGTCCATGCCGAACAGCGGCTTGCCGTCGGCGAACGGCGAAATGGCGCGCAGGCGCTCTATTACCGGCGGGAATTCTTTCAGCAGGTAATCCACCTCTTCCCGCGTGTTGTAGACGCTCAGCGAGAAGCGCACCGAGCCGTGCGCGTAGGTCTGCGGCACGGCCATGGACATCAGCACGTGCGACGGCTCCAGCGAGCCCGACGTGCAGGCCGAGCCGGAAGAGGCGCAGATGCCTTTTTCGCTGATCATCAGCAGTATGGATTCGCCCTCTATGTACTCGAAGCTGATATTGGTGGTGTTGGGCAGGCGCGCGGCGCCGCCGCCGTTGACGCGTGAATTCTTTATGGCGAGCAGCCCGGTCTCGAGGCGGTCGCGCAACTCACGCACATAGGTGTTCTCTTTTTCCAGGTTGGCGGCGGCCAGCTCCGCCGCTTTGCCCAGCCCGGCGATGTACGGCACGTTCTCGGTGCCGGCGCGGCGGCCGTGTTCCTGGTGGCCGCCCAGCATGAACGGCGAGAAGCGGACGCCCTTGCGGATGTACAGGGCGCCTATGCCTTTTGGGGCGTGCAGCTTGTGGCCGGACAGGGAGAGCAGGTCGATCCTGGTTTCTTTGAGGTTGATGGGAACTTTGCCTACGGCCTGCACGGCGTCGGTGTGGAACAGCGCGCCTTTGGCGTGCGCTATGCGGGCGGCTTCTTCCACGGGGAAGATAACGCCGGTCTCGTTATTGGCCCACATGATGGAGACCAGCGCGGTGTCGGGGGTCAGCGCGGTCTTGAGGTCGTCGAGGTTGATCTGCCCGGTGGTGTCCACCGGCAGGTAGGTAACGCGGTAGCCCTTCGCCTCCAGGTGTTTGGCCAGGTTGAGCACGGCGGGATGCTCGACCTTGGTGGTGATGAAATGGTTTTTCTCGGGGTAGGACTGGATGGTCGACCAGATGGCGGTGGAGTCGGATTCGGTGCCGCAGCTGGTGAAAACTATTTCCTCGGGGGTAGCGCCCAGCAGGTTCGCCACGCGCTGACGGGCCAGGTCCATGTATTTCTGGTTGCCGCCGCCGAAGAAGTGCATGCTGGAGGGGTTGCCGTAGAGCTCGTTGAAGAACGGCTCCATCTCTTTGGCCACTTCGGGCGCCACGCGGCTGGTGGCGTTATTGTCGAAATAATATACTTTTTCCATATTGTCCTCTTCGCCCTTCGGCCGGGCCAACCCCTGATCGGGTTCGGCAGGCCTTCGCGGAGGGCGGCGCTTGCATAAGCGCGCCGCCCGAGTGATGAGGGTCGGCCACGGTGTGGCCGACCCCGCGCCCGCCGGGCCCGACCAGGGGCTGGCCCCTCCCCGGGTTATTCAGCCTCTATCTCTATAGCCGGATCGATGCGCTCGCGCAATTCCTTCTCCACCACGTTCTTGAGCGTGGCGCCGGAGGACGGGCAGCCGTGGCACATGCCGAGGAAGCGGAGCTTCACCTTCTGCCCCTGTATGTCCACCAGCTCCATCCAGCCGCCGTCGGCCTTGAGCTTCGGGTTTATCTCCTCGGCCAGCACCTTCTCTATCATCTTGATCTTTTCCACCACGGTCATGCCGGCGAAGCGCTTGTGCTCGGCCTCGGCCCAGTGGTCCTTGAGTATCTTCTCTATCTCGCCCTTGCACTGGCCGCAGCCGCCGCCGGCCTTGGTGAAATTGGTCACTTCCGCCACGGTACGCAGGTTGTTGAGCTTTATGGCTTTCAGGATGACGGATTCCGTCACGCTGAAGCACTTGCAGACTATCTTCTCGCCGGAGCCCATGATGACCTTCTCGGCCTTGCCGCCGCGGTAGTTCTTTATGGCGGCCTCCAGGGCCTCCATGCCCATCACGGAGCAATGCATCTTCTCGCCGGGCAGGCCGCCCAGGAAGTCGGCTATCTGCTGGTTGGTTATCTTGGCGGCCTCCGCGAGCGTAAGCCCTTTTATCATCTCGGTAAGGGCGGAGGAGGAAGCTATGGCGCTGGCGCAGCCGAAGGTCTTGAATTTGGCGTCGGCTATTTTATCCGCGGCGCGGTCTATCCGCAGCGTCAGCTTAAGGGCGTCGCCGCAGACTATGCTGCCCACCTCGCCCACGGCGTCCGGGTTCTCTATCTCGCCCACGTTCTTCGGGTTTTTAAAGTGTTCAAAAACTTTATCGGTATAGTTCCACATGGTAATTCTCCTCCGGCGGTCCGATATTTCTATTATATTAAATATGTGCGGCGGCGGCGGCCCGCGGCTCCGCGTATTCTTTTATTTAAAACTGCTAGAATTTCAGCGGCGCGCCTATGAAAAAAATCCTTCTCCGCGGTATCTGTCTCCTGAGCTGCGCCGCGCTCCCGTGGAGCGGCCGCGCCGCGGCGCAGGACGCCGACCGCAGCGGCTATTTCTGCGAAAGCATAAAACAGCCTTTTTACAGCCGGACCGGCGGCGGGGACGCCTTGTCCCCGGTAAGGAATAAAATGCTGCCGGAGCGTTTTTCGGCGCGCAAGGCAGCGGGCGTGCGCCGGGTCTTCCTGCTCGGAGAATCCGCCGCGGTGATACTGCGCGACGGGGCCGAGATCATAGACATCGACGTCCCGGGCGGCTGGACGCACGGCGGCATGGCGAGGAACGGCGCCCTGATCGGCGGCGGCGGCGCAAGGGTTGAAATGCTCAATTTCGGCATGGGCGGCTACGACAGCTACCGCATCGAGATGGTCCTGGCTGAGATACTGAACTACTCCCCCGACCTGCTGGTGCTTTTCAGCGGCAACCACGAAGGCGTGACCGAAATGTGTCCGGGCCTGGAGTTCGACCTCAGGCGGCGGCAGTCACGGCTGCTGGAGCACTACTATTCAGTGAAGGACGGCGACGACCAGCAGCAGGCCAGGAAGAAAGCTTCCCTGAAAATGCACCGAGAGATGCTCGAGAAAATGGCGCGGGCGGCAAAAAAGAAGAAAGTCCCGCTGCTCTTCTGCACGCTGCCGGTGAACGTGCGCGGCCTGCCGTCGCGCATGCCCCTGTCCCTGGCCGGCGAGCCGTTCGCCGCGGGCTACAGGCTGTTTTACGACGGGAAATACGCGCAGGCCCTGGAGAAGTTCAGGCTGGCGCTGAAAGGCCGGCCGCGCGGCCATTTCGAGAACTTTTACACGGCGAGAACGCTGGATAAGCTGGGCGAACCGGCGCAGGCCGGGCCGTATTATTTCAGCGCCCTGGCCTTTGACCCGGAAATGAACAGGGCCGACCGGGCGCGCAACGACATGATAAAGGAAACTGCGGCCGCGGAAGGCGTCTGCGTGGCCGACCTTGAAAAGCTGTTCCGGGACCTTTCCCCGGACGGGCTGCCCGGCTTCGGCGAATTCTCCGACGGCATGCACTGGCGGCCGGAATACAACAAGGCGGTCTGGAACGAGGTTTTCCGGGCGGCGGCGGCCTGCGCGGTAAAAGGCTTCGGGAAGTTCTCGCCGGCTAAATTCGGGCCGGTACCCGCGCCCGCGCGCGAAGAGGCGCTGCGGCGGCTCAACTACGCTTTTTTCGGCATGGACAGGCAGGGCCTCAACGAGGCGGTGCTGGCAGAACTTTCCCGCGTCAGGGAGGAGGAGCCCGGCCTGCTCAGGGAGGCGGCTGTCTCGCCTGAAAAGCTCGGCAAACTGCTGATCAGCAATTTCTGGACGGCCGGCATGCGGGACCAGTTCCGCACCCGGTTCCCGCTGCTGCTGGCGCACCTGGCCGAGACTGAACGCCGCGCCAGGAATTACGGCGGCGCGCTGGAGCTCTGCCAACGGGCCCTGGAACTGGAGCCCGGCAGCGGGCGCTTCAGGCTGGAGCGGGCCCAGGTCCTGGCCGGGCTGGGCAGGAATACGGAAGCGGCCGCGGAGTTCCTGGCGCTGGCCGCCGGGAATTCGGACATCGGCCCCGAAGCGCGCGCGCTTGGCCTCGCCTACGGCTTTACGCCTCCGGCCGCGGATACCGGGGGGACGACCGCTAAATAACTTTAAACAGAGTGTTCTTTGGCCGGCTTCGCGGGGACCGGCCGCGCCGTCATTTTTACCGCCAGGCCGAGGGCGGCCTGCACCACGCGCGCGGCCTGCCCCTCGTCGGTATGGTAGCCGCCGGTGCGCGTAGTGAACTGGCGCACCACCAGCACGTCCACGTCCTTATCCGAGCCCGGCTCAAAAACCACCGTCGAGCTCCCGGCTGCGGGGAAACTGAAAAAACCGGCCAGCTTGTCCAGCGCGCCCGGCTCCGGGTTGACGCCCTTGGTGAAATCCGCGTAATGCCCCAGCAGGTTCCCGCCTTTTTTAGCCACCAGCACGCAGTACAGGTACGGGAAATCCGTGCCCTTTACCGAATTAATGGACACCTGCGTCTGCACGCCGTAAAAATCCGCGGGCGCCGCCGGCAGTTTGATCATAAGCCGCGCGTCGGCGGGCACGTCTTTGCCGGCTTCCGTTTTCTTTATCAGCAGCATCGGGAACACCTGGTAGGCGCTGGGGTCGGCCAGCATGCCCATGATGCCCTCCAGCAGCCCGATCTTTATGACCAGCTGGTCCTGCTTAAGGTAGCGCCGGGTGCCGGAAAGCCATTGCGACAGGAACACCACCGCCGCGTCGGCCGCGAAATAAAAAGCGCTCTCCTGGGCGCCGCTGGTAGCGAGGAACAGGTAGACCGCGACGCACACCCCGGCCACGCCCAGCAGCAGCGCGAGGCCGGGGCCGCTGGTTATGTCGAACGCGTCCCGGTCCCATTTTTCCAGCTCCTCCGCTTTTATCTTTATCTTCAGGTATTCGTCCGGCGTGACGCGCTCCCATTTGCCCTCGCCGGCGGCCAGCTCGGGCGCCGCGTTATAGCCCTTTACCATCCCCATGGCGGAGCCCAGCGCCACCAGCAAAAGCCCCGGCAGGAAAACCCCGGCCAGCTGCGCCAGCACGCCCAGGGCCAGCAGCAGCGCGGCCAGCGCCATGCGCGCCCTGTACGGCAGGCCTTTGAAGAAGATAAAGGCTATCGCGTCCTGTTTTTCAGGCGGCGGAAAAAAAGACATATGACCTCCCAAATCTCATACCGTTCCTGTGGCGGCGGCGCGGGCCGCCTCCAGTTCCCCGTAGCCTGCCCGCTCCCAGTAAAGCGGGCAGGCGCCGTTGCAGTGCGCCAGCACGTCGCAGGCCCTGCACAGCGCGTGCGCGAAGCGTTTTTCCTGGAAATATTTGAAGGGCGCCGAGCTCCACAGCGCGGCGAAGCCGCCTTTGTGCGCCAGGATGTTGCCCATGGGCTTGGGGTAGCTCGAACAGGGCAGGATATCGCCGTTGGGCGCCACGCTCAGCAGGCCGTCGCAGGCGGAGCAGCCTTTATTGCCCAGGCCTTTCGCTATGGGATTGTAGATGCAGATAGGCGTGGGCGAATACCACATGAACTCGAGCCCCAGCTCCGCGGCGCGCTCGCGCGCGCGGTCCACTACCGGGCCTATCTCCGTATAGGAAATGAAAGTTTCCTCCAGGTTCGCCCCGGCCGAGCCCACCGGCATCAGCATGTTCATCGAGAACTTGTCCAGGCCCAGCTCTTTCACCAGGCCGGCTATTTCTTCCACCGCGGCTTTATTGAGCGCCGACACCGTGGTGTTGGTGTGCACCCTTATGCCGGCCGCCCGGATATTGCGCAGGCCGGCCAGGGTCAGCGCGAAAGCGCCCGGCACCGCGGCTATCCTGTCGTGCAGGCCGGCCTCGCCGGCCTCTATGCTCACCTGCGCGGAATCAAGGCCGGCGAGTTTAAGCGCCCCCGCGGTCTCCGGGGTGGCCAGCGTGCCGTTGGTTATCAAATTTACCCACAGGCCGCGCCGCTTGGCGTGGGCCACCAGTTCGGCAATGTCCGGGCGCAGCAGCGGTTCGCCGCCGGTAAAGCTCACCGAGGGGATCTCCGCCTCGCCTGCTATTATGTCCAGGATCTTTTTTATCTCCGCCGTGCCCAGCTCTTTGGCCGACTCGTCCTTGCGGCAGCCGCAGGAGGCGTAGCAGAAGCGGCAGGCCAGGTTGCACCTGTAGGTCAGCGCTATCTCGCTCAAGACCGGCAGCTCGTTGTACGGCAGCGCGAAAGGGGTTTTCTCGACGGCCAGCCTTTCCGCGCGCTCGTCGTAACAGCCCTTGAGCAGCGCGCCGAGGTCGCGGAAGAAAGCGTAAACGTCCAGGCTGATCTTTTCCTTGTCCGCGTATTTCCCCATCACCTCGAGAACGCGGCCGCCGCCGAGCAGGAAAGCCAGCAGCTTCACGCCCTGCGGGTTCAGCTTCCAGGCCTGGTTGGGGATCTTTATCAGCAGGCTGTCCTTTACGCGGACGCGCACGTAGGGCCTTATGCGCTCCACGTAAGCGTCTATCCAGTCCACCCGCTTCTCCCAGTCCTTTTTTTTCATTTTAATGCCCGCCGCCGCTCACGCAGGCGGAATGGCAGGCGCCGTGGCACGCCGAATGGCAGGCGCTGTGGCAGGCCGAATGGCACGCGTCGTGGCAGGCCGAGTGGCAGGCGTCGTGGCAGGCGGTGTTGGCGAACGCGCCCTCGTAGCACACGGCGGAGGCGCGGAACTCGCCGAAAGTCGACTTCAGATTGGGCATGGAATTCTCCACCTCGGCGGCTGCGGTTTCCGCGCGCCTGTAATACTGCCCGTGCTGCCCCCGGTGCCGCGCGTAGTAATAGGTCCAGTAATAATCCCGGTCCACGTCGCCGGAGCCGGGGGCGTAGCCCTCCAGCTGGCCGCGGTAGCAGGCGCGCGTGGCCTCCAGGTCGCAGTCCCACAGCTTCTGCTCCATGCCCGCGGCGATACCGCGCATGGCGCTCTCCACGGCGGCCGTGTTCAGCGTGCCGTCCGGCTTCACCGCGGCCAGCAGCGCGCTCTCGTAGGGGTCGGCGCTCGCGTGCGCGCCGGCAATGAGCTCCACGGTCAGCGGGCTTTCGCCCGTCACGCTCAGCAGCCCCTTGCGCTCCATGTTCGAAAGCATCAGCGCCACCAGCGTGTTAAGCGGCTGGTCGAGCAGCAGCCCGGCCTCCAGCGGCGACAGGTTCTTGGCCACTTTGCCCGGCTTGCGGAAGGTGCTTACCTGCACCTTGGGCGCCACCCATTCCGTGCCGTCCCAGTTCACGGCGGCTATGCCCTCGCGCGCGGCCAGCATGGAGCGGTGCTTGCGCGCCATTATGAACAGCGGCAGCAGCGCCAGGAAAGCCAGCGCGGCCAGGGCCGCCGCGAACAGCTCCCCCCTGCGCATGGGCGTCCGGCCCAGCGGGCTGCCGGGGAAGAACCGGTTGAGCATATAGCGCTCTACGGCCGGCTTGTATTTCCCGGCGTCCGCGGCGGCCACGGCGGCCGCCGCGCCGCCCGTGAGCGGCCGCGCCATGCGCTCCAGGGAGAAATAGCCGCCACCCAGGTACACCTGCGTCTGCATGCTGAATTTTGCCGGGGCGCTGTTCTTATGGAACCTGACCGTAAAAATATTCTTTCCGGCGGCCGTGACCGCCGTCGGGTAATCTACCAGGAATTTCTCGCTGACGAATTTTTCGGTAAGGAACGGGATGGCCGCCAGCGCTTCGGGCGTGACCGCGGCGGAAGGCAGCTCCACCGGAAAATGCACGGTAAGGGTGTAATGCTCCAGCGGCACGTCCCACTGCACCGGCGACCAGTTGAAGACCGCCAGTTTTTTATCCCCGGCCCTGGTATAGACCACGTTGCCGGGCCCCTGCAGGTCGGCGTCGTAGCGGAACACGTAGGTAAGCTCCCCGTCGCGGAAAGTCTGGCCGCCGGCGAGCACGATATCGTACTTGAGCGGATTGACGGCTTTGATCTCCAGCGGATACCGCTGGCCGTTCTGGTCCACGGCGTAGGAGCCGGCGTGGTCGAAAGCCGGGTTCTCCATGAAGCCCTCGAAGTAAAAACCATGCAGCTCCGCGTTCGAACAGTGCCAGCGCAGTTGGTAGGTAACGCGCGCGCGGCCGTCCTTATCCAGTATCACGTCGGTCTCCGCCCATTTCAGCTCGTAGCCCGCGAAAGCCCGGCCGGCGCATAATAAAAGCGCGGCGGCTAAAAGCGTTGAACCCGTAAGTTTTTTCATAGCGTTCCCCGTCTTCACCGTTTTTGGAACTCGCCCTTGAGCGCGCCGCGGTCAAGCAGCAGCGCCCACCAGAAACACAGCCCGCCCCCGAGCACGCTGACCAGCCGCAGGTAAAAAGCCATGGCCTTAACCGCGGCGTTGAACTCCGGCGCTATGGATACGCCGTCATAGACGAGCGGCGCCGGCACGATAAGCGACGGGAACAGCAGCGCCAGCAGCGCGGTGGCGCTGCACAGATAAAGCATGGCCACGGCGCCCCGCCTGGCCCACTCGGCGCGGCGCCAGACCCCCAGCGCCAGCACGCAGCCGGACAGCCACAGCAGGGCGGCCACGGCGAACAGCAGCCCCGGGCTGCGCGCGGCGAGCGCGGCCAGCGGCGGCATTTCCGTGGGCACCGTGGCGCGCGCCAGGAACAGGTAAAAAGTGGAGGTGGAGTTAAGCCGCAGCAGCGTCAGCAGGTCGGAAACCGCCAGCGCGGCCATAACGCCGCACAGGCCCGCCAGCGCCAGCGCCGAACCCGTCAGAACGCGGGATCTGCCCTCCCTGAATATTTTCATTTGCAAGTTTGATTATATAACTTTATGGCCCCGCGCAAAATCGCCGGCCGCCCCTTTACCCCAGCCTCTAAAAGTTATTAAATAATAGCCAGCCGCCTGTGGCGGCCGTTCTAACCTTGACCCTGAACCCGGAGCCTCCATGTCGGTAAAACTTATAAGGCAGTACACCGTTTTTATTCCCAACGTTCCCGGCGCGCTGCACAAGTTCGTGGAGCTGTTCGCCAACGAGGGGGTGAACATCATTGGCATCGCGTCCGAGATACGCGACGACTCCGGCGTGGTGCGCATCGCCGTGGACGCCGACCGCAAGGTAAGCCACGTGCTGACCGGCGCGGGCTTCACCACCATCGAGACCTTTCTTATTTCCATCGAGATGCCGGACAAGCCCGGGCAGCTGCTGCGCCTGGCCAAGGTGCTGGGCGAGAACAACATCAACATAACCACAGTTTACGGCACCTCCTTCGGCGGGGACAGCGGGCGGCTGCTGCTCAACGTTTCGGACACGGACAGGGCGCTGGAAGTGCTGAAGACCGAGATGGGAGCAAAGTAGTCCCCCCGGCCGCCAATAAAAAAAGCCGGGGAGGTTCGCTCCTCCCTGGCTTTTAATGTTCAGCTGCCGTTAACCCTGCCGCTTATCTTCCGATAAAGACTTCAGATGTTTTGCCTTGTTCTTCCTTCCCGCCCCCGGCTCCGTCTTCATCCTCCCCAGCTGCCGCTTCCTTGCCGCTTTCCGGTTCCGCCTTGCCTTTTAAAGAGGGGACCTGTTTCAGTATGCCTTCGGCTCCGCCCATAAAGGCCTTGACGGAAAGCTTGGCCCTTTTGCCATTCTTGGAAATAGCCAGGGTTCCTTTAAAATCCTCCGTTTTGAACCTTATGACCCCGGATTTAGCGGCACAGCCGGTCATTTGTATGGCCGGATCGCCTTTGATAACGGCCGCGGCCGAAAAGCAGCCGGGGGTGGTGGGTTTTTCGGTAAAGGTGGCGTATCTTTTCTTTTTCCCGCACTTGCCTCCGTAGGAAAAAGTGCCCGTGAACCCGGCTTTCCCTTCGGTTACCTCCGCGTTCACTATCCACACGCAGTTATTACCCTCTGATTTAACACTGCCTTTCCAGGCTCCCACCAGCGGTTTAAAAGGCGACGGGGCCGCAAAGCAGGCGGGCGCGGAACAAACGAGGAATATCGCTAAAACACTGCGCAGAATATGCATTTCAGATACCTTCCTTCGGAATAGTCGCCGCCGCCGGGTGGCCCGGCCGGCTATCCTGTCATGATACAAAAAATCCCGGAGGTTCTAAACCCGCCCGCCGGAATAAGAGGCCCCGGCAGAACCGGGGGCAGGGAGCTTCAGCAGATCCCCCCCCGACTTTTGGTATCATAGAATACGCCCGGACCGCGCGCCGGGCGCGCCCCGGCGGCGGCCGCCGGAGATTCCCCGGCGTTTTTTATCTGATGAAAGAACTGGACTGTTTGTTCGTATATCCCGGCGCGCCCGCCGGCAAAAAGAACCTGCTGCCTATAATGCCGGCCGGCCTGCTGGCCATGGCCGCCTACCTTGAAAGGAATTCCGTAAGCGCGGCTATCATAAGCCTGCCCTCCGCCCTGGACGGTGAATTCGACCTTCCCGGAATAATAAGGGAACGGCGCGTAAAACTGGTCTGCATACCCGCCCACTGGCACCGCCAGGCAGGCGGGGCGCTGCGGCTGGCGGAGCAGCTGAAACGCGCCGTCCCCGGCGTAAGAATAGCGCTGGGCGGCTACACCGCCTCCCGTTTCGCGGCGGAAATACTAAAAGAACACCCCGCGGTGGATTTCGTGGTGCGCGGCGACGGCGAACTGCCGCTGCTGAAGCTGCTCGGCAGCCTGGGAACGGGCGGGCGGAGCCTCGGGCGTGTCCCCAACCTGGCCTGGCGGGGAAAAGAGGGAGTAACGCTGAACCGGACGTCCTATGCCGCCGGTTCGGCCACGCTCACCGGGCTCGGCCTGGCGGGGCTCCGCTTCGTGCTCAACCGCCGGCTCACGCCGCGCCGCGGCATCTGCTTCGAGGACGGCATGTTCACCTACGTGCAGGCGCGCGGCTGCGCCGACAACTGTTCCGCCTGCGGCGGCGGCAGGGACGCGCAGCGGCGCATGTGCGGCAGGCGGGGCGTGGCCCTCAAATCCCCGGCTTCCGTGGTCCGGGATTTCGCCGAACTGGCGGCGATGGGGATAAAAGAGATACAGCTGCCGCTTAACCCGCTTCCTTCGGACGCCTATTATATCGCGCTGCTGAAGCTGCTGATGAAGAAAAAGCTGCGGCCGGTGCTGAAGATAGAACTGTGCGGCCTGCCTTCAGGGAAACTGCTGAAATGGCTCGGCCGCGCGCTGGGCCCGGAATCGAAGATAACGATATTCGCCGGCAGCGGCTCCGAGAAAATACGCCGCCTGAACAGGGGGCGCTTCTACACCAACGCCGGGCTTATGGCCGCCCTGCGCCTCGCCTCCCGGCTTGGCGTCAAAGCCTGGACCGCTTTCACCACCGGGCTGCCTTTCGAGACCAGGCGCGATTTCCTGGCCACGGCCGCGCTGGTGCGGCGCATGCGGCGGGAATTTAAAATAGGCAGGTCCGGCGTGTACGTGTTCTCGCTGGAACCGGGCTCGCCGCTTTTCGAGGACCCGGAAAAGTACGGGGTGACGCTCCGGCGCAGGACACTGAAGGATTTCCTGGCGCAGCGGGGAAAATACGATATGGGCTACTCCACGGCGTGCTTTACGGAACGGGAGATAGTCAGGAACCTGAAGTTCCTGGAAAAAACAGCGCGCTGACGCGCTAGCCGGGACGCCGGTCTTTTTATCCTGCGCCTGGGCGCACAGCGTAGCCGCCAGCGCCCCAAGAACGAACACGGACATAATTGTTCTCATTGTAAAAAACCTACCGTAGTTTTTACAGCCTAAAGAGGAAGCTCCTCCCTTCCCGTTTTTCCTGCGGCTTTTGGTGAGAAGTGCTACAATATTCCGGATGAATACGCATAGGCTCCTGCGTGCGGCGCTGCTGTCCCTGCCGATGCTGGCGCTGACGGCCGTGCTGCTTTCCGGCGGCAGGATCCCGCCGGACCTTCCGCACCGGCTGGCCCTGGCGGTCACGTATGCGGCGTTCAACTTTTTCTTCATGCTGATGCTGTACACCGGCAAAACGGACCGCTGGCGGGCCGCGCTTTACATCCCTGTCGCGGTTCTTTTCGCCGTCTCTTTCATGGGGCACATGCTGGAACTGTTTTCCGCCCAGCCGGCCGTAGTGGATTTTATGTTCAGGGAGGGGACGCCGCTATGCCCTATCGTCATCCCCATGACCCTGATACCGGCGGCTTTGACCAGGACCATCATCTGGCCGGGGACGCTTACCGGCTCGTATGCCTCGATAGCCTCCATCTTCGTCATCTGGCTGACGGGCTCCCTGGCGCTGGGGCGCGGCTGGTGCAGCTGGGGCTGTTTCTTCGGCGGCTGGGACGACGCTTTTTCGCGCGTCCTGCCGAAGCCCGCTTTTAAGGCCCCGGCCTGGCTGAGAAATCTCCCTTTCGCCGTCCTGATCCTGTTCGCCCTGCTGTCCGCGGCAAGTCTGTTCCCGCTCTACTGCGCGCTGACCTGCCCGGTCAAGAGCGTAACGGAACTCCCGGCCGGGCATTTCGTGAACGACGCGCTGCTGTTCTGGGTCCACCTTCTTACTTTTTTTTCGCTGGTGATAGCGCTGCCCCTGCTGTTGAAACGGCGCGCGCAGTGCGCCTATTTCTGCCCGCTCGGCGCCCTGCAGTGCGGCGCCAACCACCTGACCCCTTTCGAGGTGCGCGTGGACACAAAAACCTGCTCGGGGTGCGGGACCTGCGTCCGCAACTGCCCCATGCTGTCCATAACCGAAGAAACGCTCGCGCAGGGGCGCTCGGGCCTGAGATGCGTAAAATGCGGCAGATGCGTGGATAACTGCCCCGGCGGCGCGGCCCATTTTCACGTTAAGGCAACCGGGCCCGGCGCTTGTAAAGATACCGCCCGGCTGCTGTTCCTGTACCCGGCCTTTCTGTTCATGGCCGCTTTCGGCGGAACTATCTGCGTGGACGCCCTGGCGAGGCTGCTCCTGCTCGCTTCCACCGGGAGGATGTTCTGATGTCCCGGCTAAAGAACGCGGGCTATCTCTGGGCCGCGCTTTTAACGCCCGCCGTGGCGCTGGCTATGCTGTACAACGACAGTTTAAGCCGGAGCCTCGCCGCCGCCACGGGGGTCAAGATCTCGCCGCGGTTTTCCGGCGGAGAAATAACGCGGACAGCGGACCACGGCCGCTACCTGACCCGCATGCACCGCCCGGTCTTCGACGGGCTGACCGGGGAAAGGGACGAGGGATTCATCCAGGTGGAGTGGGAACCTGTTATGCCGCTGCCGGGAACGCTCCGCGAAGAGCTGGATATTTACGGCAAAGGCGAAAAATTCCTGGTGGTCCTGAACACTATCGACGGAAAGGTCTGCTATGAGAACGCGCCGCGGTATGTCTCCGGCGAGTCGAGGGCTACGCCTTTCCGCTCCGGCTGGGCCGTGCGCATAGGTTTGAAGAAAGAGGAAGGCGGCAGAAGAGAGGACCGGCCGGAATAAACCTGCCGGCGGCCGGGCCCCGCCTTGTTTACGGGCCCGGCGCGATCTCGCCCGCAACGCCCTAAAGACCCTGCAGTTCGCCTTAGTGTTGATCCCCGCTAATTGGATCCAGCCAGAAGCCGTAAACGGTCTGTATGCGGCCGAAAGGCAGCGGGAACTGGTACTTATCCGATTCCGCTGAAAACCCCCTTCTTGCAAAAAACGACTTCGAAAAATATCATCAAAACACCTTGCCCAATTAATAAAAAGCGTTTGCGCGTGATCCTTGAACTAAATTCTTTACCCCGTTTTTAGCACATTTTAAAAACAGGTTTTTTTTCAGCGGAATCAGTTATCGTGTAGCGTCCCCCTTGAAATTTTTGTGCCATATTTACGCGTGACTCGACATTGAGGGCACTAAGGGGGGAACATATGTCACTCGGGCTTTTTCATTACCAGTTATTGAGCGATATCCTGGAGCGGTGACCGGCTTTAAGACCAGGTCCATAATAGCGAGCCCGATCGTCTCAAAAGGCCAGAGCATAGGAATAATAGAGTTCCTGAACAAAAAAGGCAGCACGTTCAACATGGCCGACATCGAGCTTATTTCCATGGTCGGCCGGGAGCTCGGGATAGCTTTCGAAAACGTGAAGCTGATAAAAAGCATAGAAGAAAGCCATACCTATCTTAAATCCATCGTGAACACTCTCAACGCCGGGCTTCTCGTGATGAACAAGGAAAATGTAATCCCCATCATCAACCCCAGGGCGGCGCAGATCCTTAAAACAAAACCCAACCAGCTGCAGGACCCCAAACGGAGCACCAGCGAGCTGGCCGCTTACGCTCCCGGCCTGGTGGACCTGTTGACCACTATCTGCAAAGAGGCAAAAACCATCCCGCGGGGACAGACAAAAGTAAAAATAGCCGGTTCGGAAATGGTGCTCAGCTACTCGACGGCTCCCATGAAAAACGAGAACGACGAATATTCGGGGATGACCTTCCTGTTCCAGGACGTAACGCAATACCTGGGCCAGCAGTAACGCAGAGCGCCGGCCGGGTCAGCCGGCTTCCCCGGAACCCGCGCGGGCGCGGAATTTCTCCGCCACCCGCCGGTAGGCGTCGCGGAACGGCACGCCCTGGCGCACCAGCTTGTACGCCTCCTCGGTGGCGAACAGCTCCGGGGCCAGCACGCAGTTCTTTTTATTAAAACGCAGGCCTGCGGTGACCGTGGCCATGATGGCCAGCGCGGCCAGCGCCGCGTCCAGGCAGGCGAACAGCGGCCCCTTGGCCAGCTGCGCGTCCCTGTTATAGCCCGAGATCAGGTTCCCCGCCAGGCTCAGAGCCTTGAACTCCTCCCCCAGCACTACGTGGTATTTACCGCGCACCAGCTCCAGCACGTCGGGGTTCTTCTTCTGCGGCATGATGGAGCTGCCGGTGCAGAAAGCCTCCGGCAGCGTCACGAAGCCGAACTCCGGCATGCTGAACAGCACCAGGTCGGAGGCCAGCTTATTGAGCGTCAGCGTTACCTGCGCGCACAGGTGCATGATGGCCGGCTCGAACTTGCTGCGCGTGAACTGCGCGTAGATAGGATTCTCGATCGCTTTTGAAAAGCCCATCAGGCGCGCGCTGTAGCTCTTATCTATCTTAAGCACGGGCACGCCGAAGCCCGCGGCCGAGCCCAGCGGCGATCGGTCGGTCAGCTCCAGCAGGAAATCCGCGAAGCGGGCGTCGTCGCGCGCGGCGGCGGCGAAACAGCCTATCCACGTCCCGACAGTGGTAGGCATGGCCCGCCGCATATGCGTATAACCCGGCAGCCCCACGCGGCCCTGCCGGCGCGCCAGCGCGGCGGCGGCGGCGGCAAAAGCGGCCAGCCGCGTCTTCAGCTCCGTCAGCGCCTCCCGCTCGTAAAGGCGCAGCGCGGTGAGTACCTGGTCGTTGCGGGAGCGCCCGGTGTGCACCTTCTTGCCGGCCTTGCCGTATTCCGCCGTCAGGAAATTCTCTATGGCGGTATGGCAGTCCTCGTCCTCCCGTTTTATTTCGAACTTGCCCTCGGCGTCCAGCGCCTTGATCCGCCGCAGACCGGCAGTAATGTCGGCCAGGTCGCCTGCCGTCAGCAGCCGGACCCGGCGCAGCGCCTTCGCGTGCGCCAGCGTTGCCGCGCAGTCGTGCTTAACGAGCCGGCGGTCCAGCAGGTAGTCGTCGCCGACGGTGAACGCCTCTATGTCCCTGTCCAGGTTATAGCCTTTAGCCCAGAGTTTCATCAGTTCCCGCCGTGCCTGTTCATTATGGCGCTGTGCGCCATCAGCCGGGTGGCGTGTATCTTTATAAAGCCCTCGGAGTCCTTCTGGTTGAAGCCGCCTTCCACGTCCATGCTGGAGAGGTTCTTGTCGTAGAGAGAACTGGCGCTTTCACGCGAGAGCGCCATCACGTTGCCTTTGTAGAGCTTCAGCGTCACGCTGCCGTCTATGGCCTTCTGGCTTTCATTAATGGCGGCCATCAGGAAGTTCATCTCCGGGCTGAACCAGAAGCCGTTGTAAACCAGCTCGGCGAATTTGGGCGAGAACATATCGCGCAGGCGCATCACTTCGCGGTCCATGGCTATGCCCTCTATATCCTTATGGGCGGCGTAAAGGATGGTGCCGCCCGGCGTTTCATAAACGCCGCGCGATTTTATGCCGATGAAGCGGTTCTCTACCATATCCACGCGGCCCACGCCGTTGCGGCTGCCGAGGTCGTTGAGCAAATTGAACAGCCTCAGCGGTTCGGTCTCGCTGCGGCCCGTGTTAAGGTTGGTCACCTTCACCGGCACGCCGTCCTTGAACTGTATCTTCACCCTGGTAGCCTTGTTCGGGGCTTTCTCCGGCGAGACCGTCTTGGAGTAGATGTCCTCGGCGCACTCGTGCCCCGGGTCCTCCAGGATGCCCGCCTCGTGGCTGATGTGCAGCAGGTTGTCGTCCTCGCTGTAGGGCTTCTTGTGGGTGTTGCTGATCTCGATGCCGTTTGCCTGCGCGTAGTTTATCAGGTCGGTCCGGCCCTTGAACTGCTTAAGGAAGCTTTCGGTCTTCCACGGCGCTATCACTTTTATTTTCGGGTTCAGCGCGTAGTAAGCCAGCTCGAAGCGCACCTGGTCGTTGCCTTTGCCGGTGGCGCCGTGCGCCACCCAGGCGGCCTTCTCTTTGGCGGCTATCTCTATCTGGCGCTTGGCTATCAGCGGCCGCGCGGCGGAAGTGCCCAGCAGGTAGCGGCCTTCGTACAGCGCGTTAGCCTTGAAAATAGGGAAAATATAATCGGTCACCAGTTCGCGCTTCAGGTCCTCCACATAGACCTTTGAGGCGCCTGCCTTCAGCGCCTTGCGCTTCGCTTTCTGAAAATTTCCGGCCTGGCCGACGTCGGCTATATAGGCTATCACCTCGTACCCCTGGTTGAGGAGCCATTTCAGGATCACCGAAGTATCCAGCCCGCCGCTGTACGCCAGCACCACTTTATTGCTCTCTTTCATTTCCACTCTCCTTAATATATAGCCGGGCCCCGCGGCCCTATTGCATAACTATACAAAATCTTGTATATTTATACAATGAATAAAAAAGAACGCTTTTTCACTATCAGGAAAATAATAGCCGCCGGCGCGGTAAACAGCCAGGAAGAGCTGAAGCGCGCTCTGGCGCGGCAGGGCTGCAGCGTAACGCAGGCCACGCTGTCACGCGACCTCAAGGACCTCGGCGCGTCGTGGGTGCCCGGGCCCGGCGGCGGCCGCTACGCGCTGACCACCTCTGGTGTCGCCCCCGCTCTGCGCACGCTGATGGGCAGCGGAGTTACGGACATAATGGCGAACGAAAGCCTGGTGGTCGTGCGCACCATGCCCGGCGCGGCCGGCACCGTGGCAGAGTTCCTGGACTCCCAGCGCCTGCCGGACGTGCTGGGCACCGTGGCCGGGGATAATACCGTGCTGGTAATCCCCGCCAGCGTCCGCAGGACGGCCGCGCTGCAGAAACTGCTGCTGCAGAAACTGGTGGCCGGCTGAGCCGCCCCCCATCGCTTACAGCCGGACAAGATGTCTTACGAAGCCGTCGCCGGTTACCGTTTTAAGAAGCTCGAACTTCAGATCGGAAAGGCCGTCGGTCTTCGGATCATAAGGAAGACCTTCTCCCGACCCCAGGCGCAGACAATTTTTTTGATAATGCGGATTCCCGCTGCGTTTAACGTTCTCATGGGCGCGGGGATGACCAAAAGCTAACCGCTCAATGGAACGATACCGTCCCATCCTCCGGGTCCGGATGATGGTCCGGGTTAGGTCGAACCTCTTTCTCAGATCGTCGTCCTCCGCGCCCCACCCCCAGTATTGATTGCTGAAGCCGTTAACGCTCCGGAAGTCTTTTTTATTTACCAAAAGAACGCCACCGAAGCAATATGGGTCATACTGGTACCCGAATTGTGAACAGTAGGCGGAAAGATGGGTAGGCGCGACGGGATAAGAATAATCGCATAATGCGGATTCCGGCAGCATATCGACATCATGAAAACAGAAATAGGCGTTCGCGTCCCGATACAGGCTAAAGCCCGCGTTCAGTAACTTAGCCCTGTTGAACAAGCCCTCCCCGGTCTGCTCTACCACCACGATGCGGTGTTTGACGTCTTTCAGGAAATGGCGCATATGCGGGATAAATTGTTCAAGATCTCCCTCACGGTCGCGGAACGGAACGACAATGATGAGCTCTTTCCGTTTGTTCATCTTACGAATGATCAATGAACGAAGATCAGCGACGAGCTCTTTCAAGGGCTTTTTATAATTCAAAAGCGCCGCCAGACGGCGCGCCCTGTTTTTAAATCTTTGGTATGGGGCTCTGCCCGGCATAAAAGATAAATAGCGGTCGCGTATCGGTTTCCTGAGCAAAACAGGCGGATAAATACAAACAGCCCTGAGCAGATGCTTTTTCGCCTCCTCCGGCCGGCCTGCCGCGTCGCAGGCTCCTACGGCACGCAGGTAACGCTGGCTGTAGGCTCTGGCCTTCAGCAACAACCGCCATTTAAGATCGCCGCTTTGGAAGACTTTACGGACGAACCGGAGTTCCTGTGTTAAAAACTGCTCAGCGTTCCGGCCCGAAACCGCGCTGCCGTTGCGCGCCCGGTATTCAAGCAGCGGCAATTGGACTGACCGCACCTCATAGCTTTTTGCTATCCGCAGGCACATCTCCCAATCTTCGGCGCCGCGAAGCTGTTCGTCGAACGGCCCGAGCTTCAGAAAACATTCTTTGCGCACGAGGATGGCCGAGCCCGCGCCGAAAAAAATACCGGGGTCACAGCACAGCTCCCGGATCAAGCGGTCCTTGCCGTCATCCTCACAGAATACAATCAGACCATCTGGGGTTTCGTGGCAGGTAAAGGAAATCCGGGTAACGTTCCCCCCATGTTTTACCGCATTGTCAATAAGGTTGTAAAATACCCTGCCATGCCGAAGCGGCCGACAACTTCCCGGGTGTTATCCGTGGAGCCGTCGTCTACCACTATCACTTCAAGGTCCCTGAAGGTTTGCGCGAAGACGCTGTCCAGCGCCTCTTTTATGTACGCCCCGCAATTATAAGTCGGGATAATAACGCTGACCGGTTTCACAGCTTCAGCAGCCTCCTGCATAAAGTTTTCGCCTCTCTGCCGCGGTTTTACCGGATGAATGAGTTTGTTTTCCGGATAACCTGCCAAAGAGCCATGGGGCGGACGAAAACGCATTGTTTTTCCGTCCGCAAGCGCGCAGTCGGACGAATCCAGATAGAACCGGTCAATGTCCTGCGGCAGAACGAAATCCCCCGTTCCGCCGAAATCCCGCAAAGTGAAGTTTCCATGGAACAACAAGGTGGGAATGAGCGCCTCGTAAATTCCTGTCCAGCCTTTTAAATACATCCGGTAAACATATTCCAGGGCCGGAGCGGAGATCCTGAATACAGGATTAAATGACCGGAGGGCTTTCGCCAGATCGATCTTTTTATCAAAGCCATCCAGCCGCCAGAAGAACCAGTCGGGCTCCTGCGAATACCTGCGGATATGGGAGGTCAGAAGGTCTTCGGCGCTTTCGGAAAAATAGCGGAAGAAGTATTCCCACTCGCCGGAGAACCGGACATCGTATTCTATCAGCCAGTAATATTCATATTTGTGTTCCCTGGAAAATTTTATCAGGGACCGGTCGGGCTTGAAACATTCAGGAGAATCGGAAAAATACGGCGCATCCGACAATGTTCTCAGGTCCTGGTCGGTCTGAATGTAATGCGGCAGAGTTAACAACCTGCTGTCGACAGTAGTGCCGGGTTTCTGCTGATAAAGCAGAAAACAATCCCCCAGCGTTCTGGTGGCGCGCCGTATTTTTTCAAATTCCCCGTATATTTCTTCCGAATATATATGAGTTAGGAATAAAAATACCTGGTCTTTTTTCATACTATGCGGTTTTGCGTTCTTTAAAAGACCCGATCGTCCGCGCGTACGCGGCCAGCGCCTGCCGCGCGCTGCTCTTTATGTCGAAGTTCTTTCGTATCGCTTCAAGGGCGTTTTGCGAAAGTTCACGCCTCATTCGAGGGTCCTGAAGCAATTCCACCGCGGCATCAGCAAGAACCTGGGCCTCGGCGGGCGGGACCAACAGGCCTGTCCGCCTGTCTTTTACTATCTCAACAAGGCCGCCCACGCGGCTGGCAATAACGGGACAGCCGCAAGCCATACTCTCAAAGACCGCGGTTCCGCCAGGCTCATAGAGCGAAGGCACAACGCAGACGGCCGCTGTTTGGTAATAATGGACCAATTCCCGCGTGGGCAACGACCCCAGATATATAATTCTTTCCGTACCGAACCGTTCGATCAGATATTGCGACCAGGTCTGCGGGGTGTCTCCGCGTTCACGATCCTGGCCAGCCAGATAGAATTTGGTGTTCGGCAATTTTTTTAAGATCAAAGGAATGGCCTCAGCTAGCACCTCTATGCCCTTAGACTTCTCCAGTCTGCCGGCAAAAATAATTGCCTGCTCCTCGCCGGGAACCTCCGCGGGATGGAAAACGCTCAGGTCAACGCTGATCGGGATAAGCTTAACATCCAACTCTTTTAATTCCCAGGCCTTGCGCACGAAGCCGGTGTAAGCTTCAGATACCCCCGTAACAAGATCCGCGCTTGAAAGGTGTTTTCTGAACAAAGACCAGAGAAACCGGTTTTTAGGCCATTTCTTCATTATCCCCCGGTCGAATTCATCTTTAAAGCCGGGGTAGCCGTGAAGCCTTACGCAAACCGGCACTTTCCGTTCGCCGGAATAAGCCCAGGCGTCCGTCCCCCAGTCCGTGGCCTCAATCATATCAATGGAATGTTTCTCTACCAGGCCAGGCAGGATCTTGCCGATAAGTTTTCCATAACGCCATGCATATAACGGGAAAACCTGTTCCAAGAAACGGGAACCTTTAAAGGGGACTTCCTCAAGAGCCAACTGGTGAAGAAATATTTTATCCTCAAAACCGGTAAAGTCCTTCCGTCCCTGTCCGGTCAAACTGACAATATGCACCCGGTGGCCAAGTGCGGCCAGGGTCCGCGCCATATTATAAACATAACTTTCTGTTCCCGCCTGATTGCTGAAGGCGCGGATCAAGTAACAGATATTCATAGCAAGGCCAGTTTTTCCTCGACGAACGCTTTGAATCTGCTTCTGAAGTTCTCTTCCGAAAATCTAAGACTGTTGGCCCGGCACGCCGCGGGATCAAACTTAAGCGTCTCAAATTTGCGGACAGCGTCGATTATACACGCCTCGGCCTGGTCCCGGAAGAAAATTCCCGTCATCGGCTCCGCGCCCGTTATTCGCTCATCGGCGAACTTCCCCCGCACGGTTTCCAGCAGCCCTCCTTTTCCGTAAGCTATTACCGGTGTGCCGCAGGCCTGCGCTTCGAGCGGCGCTATGCCGAAATCCTCTTCCGCCGCGAAAACGAAGGCCCGGGCTTTTTGCAGGCACAGGGCCAGAGCCTTCTTATCCAGCTGCGTCCTGAACTCCACATTGGGCCCGGCGGCCTTTTTTATTTTTTCAAGATCGGGCCCCTGGCCTACGACCACGAGCCGGCGGCCGGGCATGCCGGAGAACGCTTTTACGAGCAGGCCCGTTTTTTTATACGGCACCAGGCGCGAGACGGTAACATAGAAATTTTCTTTTTTTTCATTCAGGGTGAATAACTCCGTGTCCACCGGCGGGTAAATAACCTCGGCCTCCCTGTTATACGCTCTTTTTATCCTGTCACGGACATATTCCGACAGCGTTACGAAGTGGTCCACGTCCCGTGAATTCGCAACATCCCAGTCGCGCAGCAGTGAAAGCCCTGCTCTTACCGCAAAACCCTTTACCCCGCGGCCCAGGCCCGTCTCACCGAGATATTGCTCCCGCAGGTCCCAGGCGTAGCGGAAAGGCGTATAGCAATAGCAGATATGCAGCTGGCCGGGCCGGGTAACCACGCCTTTCGCCGCCGCATGGGAGCTGGAAATAACCAGGTCGTAGGACGAAAGGTCGAACCGCCTCGCCGCGAAAGGCAGCAAAGGCAGGTAATTCCTGTATTTTCGCTGCGCGAAAGGCAGCTTCTGCAAAAACGAGGTCGTGGTTTTTTTATCAAGAAGGAACCCTCTTTCCCCTTCCGGTATAAAATCCAGAAGGCTGAAAAGATCGGCCGAGGGGAAAAGCCTCAATATCTGCGCCAGGGTATTTTCGGCGCCGCCGCGGCTGATAAGCCAATCATGGACTACGGCTATCTTCATCGGTTACAGACTTCCTTGAAAAGTTTCAGATGTTCCCGGGCGGAGCTTTCCCAGCTGAAAAGCCGGGCTCTTTCAAGCCCGGCCGCCCGCATGGTTTTCCTGAGCGGCTCATCCTGCGCCACTTTCCGGAGCCCTTCCGCTATGCTTTCGGTATCGAGCGGGTCCACATAAACAGCGGCGCCGCCGCAAACCTCGGGCAGGCTGGCGGCGCGCGAAACCACTACCGGGCACCCGCAGGCCATGGCCTCGAGCGGCGGAAGCCCGAAGCCTTCGTAGCGGGACGGGTAGGCGAACAGCACGGCAAGATTATACAGCGCCCCCAGCTCGGCGTCCTGCAGGTACCCGAGATATAAGACATCTTCCTTAACTTTTCCTATCAGGTCCATTATTTCCCGGTTCTCCCAGCCCTTGAAACCGGCCAGGACCAATTTAAGATCCTTGCGCAGCGCGGCGCCCAGGCCGGCATACGCCTTCAGCAGGTTTAAAATGTTCTTGCGCGGCTCCATGGAGCCCACGAAAAGGATAAAGTTTTCAGGCAAGGAATATTTTTGCCTGACCGCGGCGGTTTCGGCCGGGGCGCAGGGATGGAACTGTTCCCGGCTGAAACCGTTGTGTATGCGCCGGACCTTCTCCGCGGGCAGGCCGAACCTGTTCACCGCTTCATCCCTGATAAAGTCCGACGGCACAATTATTCTGTCGGCGCGGCCGATGTTTTTCCAGAAATTCCCGGCAAAATGCTCCACCCTTTCTTTCGGGTGCCACTGCGGATGCAGTTCAAAAGAAAAATCGTGCACTGTTACTACCCGGCGTTTAGCCCGTATCTCCAGCGGGATGAAGTTAGGCTCGAAATAAAGTTCGAAAGACCTGAGATTGAAGGCGGGAAGTTTCCTGTTCATGTACCTCGCTATTTTCCCGCAGAAAGGGAGTAATAGCGATAGTCATTCTCCGGGGCGAGCCGCGCCAGCGCCTGGGAAACCTGGGAGGTATAAGTACCGACACCGGTCAGCGGCAGCAGCAGCGGCGTAGTGTTGATCGCGATCTTCATACAGGCAGCGCGCCGAACCGCATTACCTGGCGCCCTCCCGGTTCAATACTACGCCCACGGTTTTAAACAGGATGAGCATATCCAGCCAGAGGCTCCAGTTCTTCACATACCAGCTGTCCAGTGAAACCCTGTGCTCGTAAGTGGTGTCGCTGCGGCCGGAAACCTGCCAAAGCCCCGTCAGGCCGGGCGGGACCCGGAGATAAAAGGCCACATCCTCGCCGTAGTATTTTTCCAGCTCTTCCCGGACTACAGGCCTGGGGCCCACAAGGCTCATCTCGCCGCGCAGGATATTCAGCAGCTGCGGCAGTTCGTCCAGCGAAGACCTGCGGAGGAACCGGCCGATGGGGGTGACGCGGGGATCGTCGGGAAGCTTATAGGACTGCGCCCATTCCTGCCGGGCCTGCGGGTCGCGCCGCAGCAGTTCCCGGAGCCTGGCCTCGGAGTCGACATACATGGTCCGGAATTTATAGCAGTAGAACAGCCTGCCGTTCTTCCCCACGCGGGATTGTCTGTACATGGCCGGCCCGGCGCTGCCCAGCATTATTAATATGGCTATGCCCAGCATAAGCGGCAGCAGCGCCAGAAAGATCAGGGCGGCGGCAGCATAATCCAGCACGCGCTTAACCAGGTAAATAAGCGGGTTCGCGAGGCTGTTTTCCATGGCTAATAATTATAACATACGGCCTCCGCTGTCTTATTGCGCAGGCCGGTTTAACTATTTACTCCGCTCCGGAGGCCGTTATCGAAACCGCCATGGCCAGCAGCACGGCGTAAGAGGTGTGCACGTGCTGAAAAGACACTTCGGTCAGGTTCATTACGTACCAGGCCGGCAGCAATACCAGCACCCACAGGGTGAGGCCCGAAGGCCGGGCGCGGAAATTCCGCAAAGCTTGCGCGAACATCGCGGCGAACAGGAGCAGCAGCGCCCCCAGGCCGGCCAGCCCGCGTTCCGCGGCCTGGTGGATGTAGAGGTTATGCAGACTGCCCCAGATCTTTCCCTCCGGGTACGGCTTTTTAAAGTAACCGGGAAAAAGACGCTTTACATTCGAAGGCCCGGCGCCGAATACAGGCCTGTCCTTTATCATTTCAAACCCTGTTCTCCATAGTTCAAGCCGGGTGCTTACGCTGAAATCCGGGACTTTCAGGCCGGCGCTCAGCGCGTTGTTCTCTCCGCGCACGATGGACGCTAATTTATATTTCACGGCCGGGTCGAGCGTTGAAAGCCCCGCTGTCAGCGCTATTACCAGGGCGGCTGAAACGGCAACCGCACGCAGAGGAGGGCGGCGTAAGATAAAAAGAGCGGCAAAAACCATAACCGCCCCCAGGTAAGCGCTCCGCGTCTGGCTTAGTATTATGGCCGAAAACAGCAGCAGCGCGGCCGCGCAAAGGAACTTTTTTACCCGCGGGGTGTCCGCCCCCGGCATTGCCAGCCTGCTTAAGACCAGGGCAAGGCCGATAACCATTATTTCCCCGAACCGCACGGGATGTGAGGTGGCGTGGGCGCGCACGTCCTGCGCGTTAAGGAGCCCGTACAGCGCCTGCCCTACGCCCAGCGCGGCGGCCGCGCAAAGCCCGGCCAGATAAAATTTAAGGACCAGGCCGCGTCGTTGCGGTTCAAGGAACAGGCAAAGCGCGGCAAACGCTAAAAAAGTCAGCAGGTCGGAATTCAAGGCCGCGATGCTATTAAGGGGGCTGACGCCGGACAGGGAGGCCGCCAGGCCGGCCGCCAGGTAAACGGCCCACGGAATGAACAGCGGGTTGCGGCGGATATCCCCGGGAAGCGTTATAAATGCCGAGTCGCGCCGCTTCCGCCACAGACCGGCAGCAATAAAAAGCAGCATGCCGCCCTGTATGAGCGTCACGGATAACGGCAGGGCCGCGGCAAATACAGCCAGCCCGGCGGTTTGCGCCAGGCCGGCCCCGGTTTTTTCATACGGGGCTTCCGGGCTCGGCCCGGGTGCGGGCCGGTCATGGGGCACGGCTGTTTTCATATAGCCGGTCTGCTGTTCTTATAGGCGCCTGTTACGGCCCCGGCGTCTCCGGCCATTTTGATCTTATGCCCCTCGATCCAGATCACCCGGTCGCATATTTTCCGGATACTTTCCATCGAGTGCGAAATAAAGACTATCGTAACCCCGCTGCGTTTGAAGTCCGACATTTTATCCAGGCATTTCTTATTAAAGTCCGCATCTCCTACCGCAAGCAGTTCGTCCGCCAGGATTATCTCCGGGTCAAGATGCGCGGCCACTGAAAAGCCGAGCCTGGCCACCATCCCGCTGGAATAGGTCCTGATGGGCTGCCCGATGTAATCGCCGATATCCGCGAACTTTATTATCTCGCTCAGCTTCCGGGTTACAGCCTTCCTGCTTAAGCCCAGCAGCACCCCGTTGAGCATAATGTTATCTATGCCGGTCAGATCGGGATGGAAGCCGCCGCCCAGCTCCAGAAGCGGCGTAATCCTGCCGTTAACTTCTACCTCCCCCGCCGAAGGGCGCAGGATGCCGGCCATCAGCCCGAGCAGCGTGCTCTTCCCCGCTCCGTTGCGGCCTATGATCCCCAGTGTTTCGCCGGAACCGACTTCGAACGAAATATCTTTCAGTACGCAATAGCTGGAGTCTCTGATCTGTTTTATCGCCTTGGGCAGCCGGAACAGGAAATTCTTTATACCGCCGCGCAGTTCGTGGTAAAGCGTGTAATTCTTGGTCACGCTCCTGAAAGTTATTACGGGCGCGCTCATACCGCCTCTCCGAATTTCCACGAGAGTTTATTATAGACCGCGGTGCCCGCGGCAAAGAACAACAGGCCGTGGACGACGCAGGCGGCCGCCAGGCGCGGGTCCAGCCCGCCGTTGAGCAGCAGGTTCCGCCAGCTGATCATCAATGGCGCGACAGGATTCAGGTAAACAAGATACCGGTATTTTTCCGGGATCATCGTTTCAGAATAGACTACCGGAGTGAAGTAGAACAGGAGGGTGAGCGCTATGCCGGTCAGCCGCTCAAGGTCCCTGAAGAACAGATTGAGCGAGGAAATGATCAGGGCTATCCCGTAGGTGAGCAGCACCTGTGCCGCCAGCAGGATGGGAATCCCGTACAGCCAGGCGATACCGGGGGACTTCCCGTAGAAAAGCATGAAGCCGACTATCACGGGCAGGGAGAGCACGAAATGCACCATATCCTGCAGCACGGTGGTCAGCGGCAGTATGTTAGTGGGAAAACGTATTTTTTTTATGATAGAGGCGTTGCTCAGGAATATCAGCGGGGACAAGCCCACGGAGTTGGCGAACCACTGCCAGGGGAAAAGCCCGGTTATCAGGAAAAGGCCGTAATCCTCCATCTGCACCCGCATCACTACCTTGAAGGCTATAAAGAACACGAAAGCGAACGCCAAAGGATGGAGCACGGACCAGAGGTACCCCAGCGTGGTGCTTTTATAACGCACCTTCATTTCTTTTAAGAACAGTACGGTCAGCAGGTCCAGATAGTGGCTCAGCCTTCGTTCGTAGCTCATAAGTTCGTTGCGCCTATTTGCGCGGCGCCGCCTGGTATATTAGCAGTGGTGAACATAAGACCTGTATCAGAATCTTTTTCCTTGCTCCGCTCTTTTCTCTGCCTGAAAACGTAAAAAAGCGTTCCCTTCCATCAATTTATTATAATACCAAAAGCCGGGGCAGTTTCCTGCAATTTTAAAAAGCTCCGCTGCGTCGTCCGAAACACGCAACAAGAAAACACAAGCCGGGATCACGGACAAATGAACATACATATTTTCTATCACATAGCCATGGTGGGCAGGTGGCAAGAAGTGGCCGAAGAGCAGCTTATGCGCTTAGCTGCCCGCGGTCCCCGGAACGCGCCGATATCCGCTTATGCGGTCGGGCCGGAACCGCTGTTCGAGGAATGTAAACGGTTGACCTCAAAAGAAAATATTATCCTGAAGTATGGCGGGCCCCTGGATAATTTTGAGTTCCCTACTTTACGGGCGTTGCATGATTTTTCCGTTCAGCAGGGTGCCGGTTATATTTTGTATCTGCATACAAAAGGCGTTTCCAAATTCGCCACCAATAATGACGTTCCCTGCACGGACTGGAGACGTTTTATGGAACACAGCGTTATAGACAACCATTTGGAATGCATAAAGTTATTGGCGCAATTTGACGCCTGCGGAACCAATTTTGTGGCGGATAACTCATGGGGCTGGCATTTTTCAGGGAACATGTGGTGGGCAAAGGCGGAATACGTAAAGACGCTTGCTGCGCCCACATCTTCGAACAGATTTGATGCCGAGCGCTGGATCTGCAGCAAGAAAGGCCGTTTTGTATCGGCGGCTGCAAGCGAAGCCGCCGGGTACGATCACCTGCTCCCGGAATGGAAATACGCGGATGCGCAGCGAAAAACATGAGCGCTATAATAAGTCTTAAACATGAGGCTCATTTCCCCGGATCCCGAGAGCGGCCAATCCTGTTTTAGCCCTGGAAATGAGCGCTGAGATCCTTACGAGCAGCTTCCACTTTCTTGAAGCATAAATGCGCCGCAATTCCTCGCGGGCCTCGCTAAGTCCCAGGTTGCTTTCAGCTACGGCTTGCGCGGCGCTGGTATTTTGCGCCAAAAGCCTGTCCGCCAGTTGCAGAAGTGAGTTGAAGCGTTCAAATTCCCGCAGCCAGACATCGACATTCTTCTGCAGCGACAGGTCACCAGCCGATATTTTATCCGCCGCCGCCTCCAGCTGTTTGATATATATCTCCCTTACAATAGGCGGGCAGGTGTCATCTAAAAGCAAGTCGTTAAGATCGCAGCGGGAGTTACGCAGACTGCCGCTAAGGAATTTGTTCGTATAGATTTCAGCTTCAGCATGATCGATCTGTAGCTCAAGCTGTTTCGCGAGCCGCTCCAGTTCGAAAGCCGGTGATAGCAGCAGGCGGTCGTAATCAATAAAAATGCGCTTCTCGCCGGCGGTTCCTGCTAAACTGGCTAGGGTATGCTGCAGCCATAAAAGATGGCTTTTTCCTGTGTCAAACTTGTCACGCGTCTTAAGAGACCTGGCAACGCTTACGGGATGACGCAGGGCTATGACATAGCTAACTTCGAACTGACATTGGCGAAACACCTCGCGCCAGAACGGCAGAAGTTTCGGCACGCGCGGATCCTTGAAGCCAAAAACCGGCGCGTCCGCGGTCTTTCGGCGCAATAATTCTACCGCGCGGAGGAGGTAGCCTTTTTTACGCAGAACTTCGATGCAGTCGCGCTGGATAGGGGAAAGAGAGTGCCAATCGCTTCCTATAACGCCGAGCATCTCGACGTTCAGCGCATAAATATCGAGATCCTCCCAGTAGCCGGTCTCGTTCTCGCCGGCAAAAGGGGGCATGAGGTTGTCGCCCAGTTCCACTCCAAGTACCTTGAGGCCGCGGGTCAGGGCGCTGGTTCCGCCGCGATGCATGCCAAGCACAACAATTAATCTTTTACCTGTAGTGACCATAAAACCGGTTATCGGCTGATTTTTGGGGGAGAGTCTCCCCCTTTCCTTACCGTTATAATAACAAATGAAATAGCGGGGGCATAGTCCGAGAGCATCAGGTCAGGGTTGTGAACAAAAAAAACCGCCCCCTTTGGCTTGAGGGCGGTTTTCTCTTTTTGCCGCTGAACCTTACGGCCTGGTCAGCTTCTTGTACCTTATCCGGTGCGGGGTGTCGGCGGCGGTGCCCAGGCGGGCGTGGCGGTCGGCTTCGTACTCGGAAAAGTTCCCCTCGAACCAGAAGATCTTGCTGTCGCCCTCGAAAGCCATGATATGCGTGGCCACGCGGTCCAGGAACCAGCGGTCGTGGCTGATGATCACGGCGCAGCCGGCGAAACTTTCCAGCGCCTCTTCCAGCGCGCGCATGGTGTTCACGTCCAGGTCGTTGGTGGGCTCGTCCAAGAGCAGCACGTTGCCGCCTTCCTTGAGCATCACGGCCAGGTGCACGCGGTTGCGTTCGCCGCCGGAGAGGTTCTCCACCTTTTTCTGCTGGTCCGAGCCGCTGAAGTTGAAGCGGGCCACATAAGCGCGCGAGTTCACTTCCATCTTGCCCAGCTTCACCAGGTCAAGCCCGCCGGAAATAACTTCCCACACGTTCTTGCCGGGCGTCAGTGTTGAGCGGCTCTGGTCCGAATAGGACAGCTGCACGGTGTCGCCCACCTTGAACTCGCCCGTGTCCGGCTTTTCCTCGCCGGTGATCATTTTGAACAGCGTGGTCTTGCCGGCGCCGTTGGGCCCGATGATGCCCACTATGCCGCCGGGAGGCAGCGAGAAGCTGACGCCGTCGAGCAGCACTTTGTCGCCGAAGGCCTTGGTGACGTTCTTGGCCTCTATGACCAGGTTGCCCAGGCGCGGGCCCGGCGGGATATAAATTTCCAGCTCGCGCGACAGCTTCTCGTTCTCCTGGCTGAGCAGGCTTTCGTAAGCGTTGATGCGGGCCTTGCCTTTTGCCTGGCGGGCTTTGGCGCCCATGCGTATCCATTCGAGTTCGCGCTTCAGCGTTTTCTGGCGGTCCGTCTCGGATTTCTCCTCCTGGCGCAGCCGCTCGCCCTTCTGCTCCAGCCACGACGAGTAATTCCCCTTCCAGGGTATGCCCGCCCCGCGGTCCAGCTCCAGGATCCAGCCGGCCACGTTGTCGAGGAAATAGCGGTCATGCGTTACGGCTATGATGGTGCCTTCGTATTCCTTCAAGTGATGCTCCAGCCAGGCCACGGCCTCGGCGTCCAGGTGGTTGGTGGGCTCGTCCAGCAGCAGGATGTCCGGCTTCTGCAGCAGCAGGCGGCACAGCGCCACGCGGCGCTTTTCGCCGCCGGAGATGTTCTTGATCAAAGTGTCGGGCGGCGGGCAGCCCAGCGCGTCCATGGCCAGCTCCAGGCGGGAGTCTATGTCCCAGGCGTCCAGGGCGTCTATTTTCTCCTGCACCTTGGACTGCTTCTCTATCAGCGCGTTCATCTTATCGTCCGACATGGGCTCGGCCAGCTTGTCGTTGATGGCGTTGTATTCCTTCATCGCGGCCATGGCCTCGGGCAGGCCTTCCTCTGCCACCTGGCGCACGGTCTTTTCTTCGTCGAGCTTCGGCTCCTGCTCCAACAGGCCCACCGTGTAGCCCGGCGAAAGCACGGTCTCGCCGCGGAAATCGGTATCGAGGCCGGCCAGGATGCGCAGCAGCGAGCTTTTGCCGGAGCCGTTGAGGCCCAGCACGCCTATCTTGGCGCCGTAAAAATACGAAAGGTAGATGTCTTTAAGGACGGCTTTCTTGTCGTAGATCTTGCTCACGTTGACCATCGAGTAGATTACTTTTTTGTCGTCTTTTTTTTCAGCCATAGTATTGTCCTTGTAGATCGGTATCCGCCCCTCTATTATCCCAAAATCCAAAGCGCCAGTATATAACCCCGGCAGGTCCGGCTCAGGCCCCCAGGTAGGCCCGGCGCACCAGCGGATTGTCGCGCAGTTCGGCCGCGGGCCCGCTGAGCGCTATCGCCCCCGCCTCCAGCACGTACGCGCGCGTGGCCAGCGTCTGCGCCATCGCCGCGTTCTGCTCCACCACCAGCAGGGTCATGCCTTCTTTGTGGAACTCCGCCAGCATGGCGAAGATGGCGTCCACCAGCTTCGGGGAAAGCCCCATCGACGGCTCGTCGAGCACCACCAGCTTCGGGCGGCTCATCAGCGCGCGCCCCACCGCCAGCATCTGCTGCTCGCCGCCGGACAGCGTGCCGCCGGCCTGCCCCAGCCTTTCTTCCAGGCGCGGAAAAAGCGCGAGCACGCGGGCCAGGTCCTGTTTTAACGCGGCCTTCGAGGTCTGCACCCAGCCGCCCAGCAGCAGGTTCTCTTTTACGCTGAGATTGTAAAATATCCGCCGGCCTTCGGGCACCTGGGCTATGCCCCTGGCCACCCTTTCGTGCGCCGGCACGCCGGCAAGGCCGGCGCCGTCGAAACGCGCAGTCCCCCCGCTGGGGATAAGCCCGGAAAGGGCTTTAAGGATGGAGGTCTTCCCGGCGCCATTGGCGCCCAGCAGCACCACCATCTCACCGCTGTGCACTTCGAATGATACGGACCGCACGGCCGCAATAGCGCCGTAATTGACCGTCATCGCGCCGACCTCGAGCAGGGGCGTCATCGCGCGCTCCCCATGTACGCTTCCCTCACCTTGGGGTCGGAGCGCACCTGCTCCGGCGGCCCGTCGGCTATGACCATGCCGAAATCCAGTACCACTATATGCGTGCACATGCCCATCACCAGCCGCATCTGGTGCTCTATCAGCAGCACGGTCAGCGCAAGTTCCCGCTTCAGCTCCAGGATAAAGGCCATAAGCTGCTCCACTTCGCCCGGGTGCATGCCGGCGGCGGGTTCGTCGAGCAGCATGAAGGACGGGCCCGTGGCCGCGGCGCGCAGTATCTCGAGGCGGCGCTGCAGCCCGTACGGAAGGTTCCTGGAATACTCGCCGGCGAGAGCGCCCAGGCCGAACTTATCGAGCAGCGCCCGGCTTTGCTCCGTCACCCGTTTTTCTTCGGCGCGGTGCCGCCCGGCGTGGAACAGCGCCTCCAGGGGATTCACCTTCATGCGGGCGTAATGCGCGGCCCGCACATTATCCAGCACGGTAAGTTCCTTGAACAGGCGGATGTTCTGGAACGTCCTGGCTATGCCCATGGAAGTAATGGCGGAGGAGCGCAGCCCCGTAATGTCGGCGCCGTTAAAAAGGATGTTCCCTTTCGAAGGCTTATATACCCCGGTTATAAGATTGAACACCGTGGTCTTGCCGGCGCCGTTGGGGCCGATTATCCCGGCCAGCTCGCCGGGCGCCACGGTAAGATCAACGCCGCACAGCGCGCGCAGCCCGCCGAAATGATGCGTCACGCCGCGCAGTTCCAGCGCCGGCGCAGTGGCGGCCCGCACCGCGCCGTTCACGGCGGCGCTCATCGCTTCACCCCGCCGTCCCGCTCGGAACCCGGCACCAGCCAGCGCGCTTCCCGGAAACCCATTATGCCCCTGGGCCGGAAGATCATCAGCAGGATGAGCAGCAAAGGCATTACGGCCATGCGCCAGACGCCCAGCGGGCGCAGCGCTTCGAGCAGCACGGTGTAGGCCGTGGCGCCCATTATGGAGCCCGCTATGGAGCCCACCCCCCCGAGGTACACCATGACCAGCATCTCGGTGGATTTGATGATGTCGAAAGTGCCGGGGCTGATGTACTGCAGCAGGTGCGCGTACAGCCCGCCGGCCACGCCGGCGAAGAAGGACGAGACCACGAAAGCCAGCATTTTAACGTTGCGGGTATTCACCCCGGTCAGCTCGGCCGCTATCTCGTCCTCGCGCACGGCGAGGATGCCGCGGCCGAACCGGGAATAAATGAAATTCCTGATGATCCAGACGGTGACGATGACCCAGAAGCACACCCAGGGCAGGGTGGTGAGCTTTTCCATCCCCAGGAAACCGCGCGGCCCGCCCACCGCGTCTATGTTCTCTATCACGGATTTCACTATCATGCTGAAAGCCAGCGTAACGATGGCCAGATAGTCGCCGCGGGTCTTGAACGACGGCACCGCCACCACCAGGCCCACCGCGCCGGCCGCAGCGCCCCCGGCCAGCACGGCGCAAGGGAAAGCCCAGAAAGGGGCACAGGCGGCCAGCACCTTCACGCTGAGAATGGAGGAAACGTAGGCGCCCGCCGCCATGAAACCGGCATGCCCGACGGAAAATTCTCCCATGTAGCCGTTTATCAGGTTCAGGCTGAGGGTAAGGATCAGGTTTATCCCGATGAGCATCAGGATCAGCTGTATGTAATTGTCCAGCAGGCCGTACCGGGAGACGGCCAGCGCTAAAATAAAGACGGCCGCGGCCGCGCCTTTGAGCGGGAGATATTTGCGCAGCGTGCTCATACTTTCTGTATCTCCACGCGGCCCAGCAGGCCGCTGGGCCGGTAAATCAGCAGCGCGAACAAGAGCGAGAACGTTACGAGGTCGCGGTAGGTGGACGGCAGGAACGCCGCCGTCATGATCTCCACCGTGCCCAGGATATAGGCGCCCAGCACCGCGCCGCGGATATTGCCGATGCCGCCGATGACGGCCGAGACGAAAGCTTTCCACCCCACGATGATGCCGATATAGGGGTCGATCACCGGGTAGGCCATGCCGTACATCACGCCGGCCGCCCCGCCCAGCCCCGAGCCCAGCGCGAACGTGAGGGCTATCATCTTGTCCACCGGCACGCCCATCAGCGGCA
>JAPLKJ010000187.1 GCA_026388125.1 Elusimicrobiota bacterium | reverse complement strand
ACCGGAGTAAATATGTGAGGGCTTAAGTTAGTGCCATTCCTGTGTGTCACCTTATTTCAGCTCGAACTCGGCTTTCAATCTGATATCCGCGGACGAGGAGCCGATCATCAGGACGAAGCCGCCCTCCTCCGAGCCATATTCCAGGTTCTTATTATAAAAAGATAATTTCGAGTTATCTATTATGAATTTAACCGGTTTTGTTTCTCCTGCGGCGAGTTTTATTTTCCGGAAATCCTTAAGCTGCATGACCGGCCTGACCACCGAGCCAGCTTTATCACGCAGGTAGAGCTGAACTACTTCCTCGCCGGCCACTTTCCCGGTGTTGGTGACATTCAGGGACACCTCGATGTTCCCGTCCCTTTTCATTTCCGTTCCCGACAATTTCAGGTCGGAATATTGGAACGTGGTATAGCTCAGCCCGTAGCCGAAAGGGAATTTCGGGCTGTTCTTCAGATCGATGTAAGCGGACACATAATTCACCGCCGTCTCGTCCGGGGCGGGCCTGCCGGTATTGAAGTGGTCGTAATAGATAGGGAGCTGCCCCTCCTCACGGGGAAAGGTCATAGGCAGTTTCCCCGAAGGGTTATAGTCCCCGAACAGAACGTCGGCTATCGCGTTGCCGGCCTGGCTGCCCAGCCACCAGGTATACAGTATGGCGGGCACATTATCGGCCGTCCAGTTGAAGATCAGCGGCCGCCCGGCGTTGATCAGGACTACCAGCGGCTTGCCGGTGGCCTGTATGGCTTTCACCAGGTCCTCCTGCACTCCCGGCAGATGGATACTGCTCCTGCTTTTGGCTTCGCCGCTCATGTTCCATCTTTCGCCTATGCTCAGGATAACCGCGTCCGCCCGGCCGGCCGCGGCCACGGCTTCGGCGAAGCCGTCCTTGTTGTCGCCCTCGAAATCACAGCCTTTGGCGTACAATAAGGTCGCCCCGCCCACTTTGTTCTGCAAACCCTGCCATTGCGACACGATATAGCCCGGATCCATGTCTTTCAATTCCACGGCCCAGAAGCCGTGGTTGTCCCTGAGCGGCTTTACCATCGGCCCGATGAAAGCGATGGTCTTTATGTCTTTTGAAAGCGGCAGCAGGTTGTTCTCGTTCTTAAGCAGAACGATGCTTTTAGCCGCTATTTCCCGCGCCGCCAGGGCGTGCGCCGGATCGTTCAAAGCTTTTTGTTCCCGCTCCGGGTCGGAGAACCTGTACGGGTCGTCGAACAGGCCCAGCTCGAACTTTTTGCGGAGGATCCTTTTTACGGCATCATCGACCAATTTCACCGGCACTTTTTTTTCTTTCACGAGCTGCGCTAAATTATTTCTGTAGGCGTTGCTTTCCATGTCCATATCGCTGCCGGCGGCTATGGCGGCCAGCGCGGCTTCCTTGCCGTCTTTAGCGTAGCCGTGGCTGACCATCTCGCCTATCGAGCCCCAGTCCGAAACCACGAAGCCTTTAAAGCCCCATTTTCCTTTAAGGATATCCCGCTGCAGATAACTGTTGCCGGTAGCGGGAATGCCGTTGAGGTCATTAAAAGAGTTCATAAAAGTGGCCGCGCCGGCGTCCACGGCCGCTTTGAACGGCGGGAGATAAGTTTCCCAGAGCGTTCGTTCGCTCATGTCCACGGAGTTATAGTCCCGCCCGCCGATGGCGGCGCCGTAAGCCGCGAAATGCTTGGCGCAGGCCATTACGGAATCTATGCCGCCTAATTTCTCGCCCTGAAATCCCCTCACTCTGGAAAAAGCGATCTTTGAACCCAGATAGGTGTCCTCTCCGGCGCCTTCCATCACCCTTCCCCAGCGGGGATCGCGGGCGATATCCACCATCGGCGCGAAAGTCCAATGGATGCCGCTGGCGGCAGCTTCAGCCGCCGAGATCCGCGCCGAAAGCTCCATGGCGTCCAGGTCCCAGCTGGCCGCCTCGGCGAGGGGAATGGGAAAGGTGGTCTTATAGCCGTGGATGACGTCGAGCCCGAACAGCAGGGGGATCTTAAGCCGCGACTGCATGGCCAGTTCCTGATATTGCCGGGTGTAGCGGGTGCCCAGAACGTTCAGCATGGAACCTACCAGACCGTTCCTTATCTCCGACTGCTTGTTGGGGTTTATCGTGATAGGCCCCGTGGCGGCCAGGTCGCCGGTATATTGGGTCAGCTGCCCTACCTTTTCCTCAAGCGTCATCTGTTTAAGCAGCGCGTCAACTTTCTGGTCTATGGTTCTTTCCAGGGAAAAAGCCGTGGAGGACATGAACGAAAAAAAAATTAAGAACTGACTGAAAGCTGTTTTTTTCATGATTAGCGTCCTTAATTGCGCCCTCGGCACATGGGTGGCACTCATTCCGGAATAATTTTAACATAATTGCCGGAGCGGCTATTCCCGGCCCCTGCCGCCGCCCGGACCTGCGGCCGTAAATATATGGCCCGCGGCTCCCTGCCGGCTTTTTTCCCTTATTAGTTAAGCCGGAGGCTTAACGCAAGACCTTAACGCTAAGCCGCCGCTCCTGGGTCAAAAAAACACGCTGCCCTGATACTCCTGCCTCAGGCCGTTGCGCTGCGGACAGGATAGACTATACAGGAAGGATGTCGGACACAGGCGTTAAGACGGAATAAAAGGAAGGGAGGAATAACATATGAAAAACAAAAAAAACCTGGTGATAGCCGCCATACTGTGCTTCACCGGGGCAGCGGTTTCCTACGCGGGGCAGAACCAGTACCTGAAAGGGGCCGCGGCTTTCCAGCTCGCCAGGTCGGGAGAAGTTTCTTCCGAAGCGGTGCCGCAGCCGGAGCCGCCTTCACAGCCTGACCAGGGCAGTTTCTCCATAGCGGGGAAGATCTCGCTCGTTGCGGCAGGGGATGTTGCGGGAAGCATAATAGGCAAAGACAGCACGCAGCTCAATGTCTATGACGGGAAAAACGCGAGTCTCGGCCAGATCAGCAGGGAGCTCTTCGGTTTCCGGCACCTCGCCACCAAATTCTCGGACCGCCCGCGCATGTCGCTTTACTTCAATGATCCGGAAGGCAACCCTGTGGCTTACGCTTATGTGAACCTTGCGGCCCTGGCCAACACCGCCATCACGGTGGATGAATCGGTGGCCCCGTTCAGCAAGCGGATAGGTTCATACCACTCCGATGTGCTGCTGGACATCGCCCAGTCCCTGTCGATAAACCTTGAGGATATCAATTCTTTCTTCTCCGTTTATTCTATCTATGATCTTGACGGCAAGTACATTGCCCGGTCCATAAAAAGCCAGGATTCCACGGGCTTTGACCTGACGGTACAGCGGCCCGGCCCGATGAACGCGAACGGCAAGACCGATTGGATAGACGTGGCCCGTATCATAGTCAGCCCGGAATGGCAGATCCAGATAGTCGACCCCGAGTTCGTGGTTGCCGGCCAGCCCGGTAAACTGGACCCCCGGCTGCTGGTGATGATGCCGGCGTTCAAACATTTCATTAACAATGAACTGCTGAGCGGCGCTAATTAAAATTGAACAGGGCTAAGCCGGCGGCTTAACAAAAGACAGTATCGGTAAGCCGCCGCTCCTGGGCCGAATAATCGGGCGGTCTTGGTTCTTCGGCCTCAGGGAACCCGCGGCAGAACGGGGTAAACTTATAGCAAGAGGTTGCACAGAGAGCTGCACGACAAGCCGTACACAAGTTGAGATAGCTTAAGGAGAAAACAAAATGAACAAGTTAATGACGATGATAGTTATGTTAGGGCTGACCGGCAGCGCTTATGCCGCTGATTTCGGCGCTCTGGCGGTGAAAGCCGGGGACATCCAGGCCTCGGCCGACGCGGACGCAGACAGCACCATTTTCAACCCGGATGTGGCCGCTTATGCCGCCGCGGCAGAACCGGTCAAGTGGGTGGCCATTCCCGGAGGCAAGTACATGATGGGCGCCGAGAAGAGCGCCCCCGGTTCGAATAACACAAGGCCGGTACATGAGGTAACTATTAATACCTTTAAAATGGCCCAAACCGTGGTGACCGTTGAGCAATACGCGCAGTGCGTGAACTCGGGCCAGTGCACGAAACCCGCCCGCACCTACTATAGCTTCAACTGCAACTGGCATACGCCCGACCACCAGAAGTACCCGATGAACTGCCTCAACGCCAAGCAGATGAACGACTACGCGAAGTTCGCCGGCGCAAGGCTCCCCACCGAAGCCGAATGGGAATACGCCGCCAGGAGCGGAGGCAAGAATAACAAGTTCCCCTGGGGCAACGAGCCCGTTACCCACGACAGGGCCGTTTACGACGGCATAGAGAACGGCGTAGGCGGCGGCACCAACGGCACCGGGCCCGTCTGTTCCAAGCCCGCCGGCAACACCGAGCAGGGCCTGTGCGATATGGCCGGGAATATCTGGCAGGTGACGCAGGATATATATAAGGAATCGTACGCCGGCGCCCCCGCGGACGGCAGCGCGGTCAAAGGCGCCGCCAACGGCGACAATGTCCTCCGCGGAAACTCCTTCTACAGCAGCGCCGACGAATTCATGCGCACCGACTTCCGCAGCTATATGTATATGGTGCAGGGCAGCTACTATGTCGGCTTCAGGCTCGTGAAATAAAGTTCGACCAGGAGCCGGGCGCGCGCAAGCCGCGCCCGGCTTCCATACAAGGCATTAGTATATCGTGACGGCAGCTGCGATACCACCTCCACATGAAAAACATCACCTTACTATTAACGGCAGTTCTTGCGGCTATCTCCGCCGGCAGCAGCCTGAAGGCGGGCGATTTTGAGACCGATCTCCTGAACGTAGAGAACCAATTGACCGCAACCAGGACCGTGCCGGCAGCATGGATGACCGAACTGCAGCCATCCCCCACCGTGGACAAATGGTGGAGCGTGACTTTTTTCGGCGCGGCCCACAGGGCGGTCTCCAAGGCCGCGCTGAATTTCATCGACAAGAATATTTTTCCCGATATACGTGCCGCCGGCGATATCATCAAGGACGGCAGCAACGACGAAAGCGGGCAAGAGAGGTTTTTTAAAGGCGGGGTGATCAGAAATTACGAGCAGTTCAGGTTCGAGGAGGCGTACGAGAGGCTGGGCACGCTCTGTCACCTTACCCAGGACCAGGCCGTTCCTACGCATGCCGCCAACATAGAGCACGGGATAGACGACTCCTTTGAAGGGTTCGGCAGCGATAATGTAAGGATAACCCTGGCCCGCGGCAGCGGCGTTATGGAGCCTTACGCGTATTATCAGGCGGTCCAGGACGAGACGCGCAGCAAACTGCCGGGCTGGACGGACCCCGCCACCGGCGCGCCGTACTGGGTTGCCGCGCCCGACGCCCCTCCGCTCGGCCGGGACTCTACTTTCGGCCCCTGGGGCCATTACGGCGGCCGCCATAACAGCGACCGCTACGCGCTCCCCCCGCCGCAGAACAGTTCTTCGCCGCGCAACAGCAATAGTGAGGCCTATGTCAGCGCGCATCCGGAAATACGCGACCAGCAGCTGGCCGCGGCCGGGGCCGCAACGGTGAGCGTGCTGCAATCCGCGTCCAGGAGGCTGCCGCCGCTGGTCCAGGGACTTACTGTCACCACGGTTACCTTCACTTACGCGGAAGGGCCGCAGACCGGCTACTCGATAAGTTTCACGGCCTACGATAACCGCTCCCCAAAGGTGTATTATGAAGCTTCCCTCTGCAAGGACGGCAGAGCATTGGGGATAGCGGCGCATGGCGATGTGCAGCTGGCGAGAACCGACCCCGACAAGATAATGTACAGCGCGAAGTTCATCTCCGGCTGGTCAGGCCAGACTGTCTGGTCGGATTTTACGCGCCTGCCGCCGGGCAAATATGTAATGGACGTCAGGCTGACCGACGCCGACGGCAATATTACCCCGGACGAGGTCAACGCCGACGATATTCCTTCCAACGACACCCGCGCGGAATTCACGATAATTTAATTCCGGTTCAGCCGGCGGCTTAACAAGGTGTGTTTTCGCTAAGCCGCCGCTCCTGGGCCAGAATAAACGGCGGCGCTGGTGCCTCGGCCTCAGGGAATTGAACGGCGCACGCGGTAAACTATAGCAAGAGATCCCGCGGACCGCGAAGGGTGCGCGGGAACGGAACAGATAAGGAGAGCAAGAGCACATGAAACGATCAATATGCGCGGCGGCGGCGGTTCTGTTCGGAGTTAACGTATCTTATGCCGGAACGGGCGCTCTGGAATCATTAAGAGGCTCCGTTCCCCCTTCGGTCCTGGAACAATACAAGGACATAAAGGCCCCTGCCGTCTCCACCGGCGCCCCGGTCTCCAGCGACTTCGACCGTTTCTGGGAAAAGCTTAAGGACGGCACGGTGGACAGCGTCTGCAAGGCCGCCCAGTTAAAGCTTAACGAGAACGCCAAATTGGTCAACGTGGCGGGGATCGGCGGCGGTTTTGGCCGCTACATGCAGCGGTTCCCCAATGAAAAAATAGCCCTGGTGGACGAGGTGGACGTTAAGCTTTCAGCCACCCTCGGAAACGATATCCTGCAGATCCCCAACGTACCGGGCCTGGGCGTCAATATAAGCGCCCAACTGGAAGGCAAGTCCCAGGTGGTGCGTCCGCTGGAAAGCGACCGCTACTGTAAAGAACTGGGCACGCTGGTCAAACTTTACGAAATAAAGACAGCTATCCCCTCCACGGCCAAACGCGTCTCCGCCATGAAGACCGGCGAGATCTGGAAACTGCCGCTGACGCTGCACCTCGGCTTCGGCGCCAGCATAGGCACCGCGATAAACGAAATGCTCAACGTCTCCATCTCGGCCGGCGAGACCAAAGAGCGCAGGCCCTCCGTAACGCTTTACCGCATGGACGACGACCACCTGCGCCTGCGCGTGCGCCTGGACCGCATTACGGTGCAGAGCCTGGGCGCCTCGGCCTCCAGCGTGCAGATCCCCATGTCCGACCTCGGCCTGTGGGACGCGGACAACATCCTTGCCAACTTCGTGAACAAAACCTGGGCCAACGCGATAAACAGGTATATAGCCACCCAGCTTTCATTAGGATATTCCAGGAACTTCGGCAAGAAACTGCTGGTCGAGTTCGTCCTGAACCCCAAAAACCCCGGACAGATGGAGATACTGGAGAAATTCTTCCTGGGAGACTTCAGCATACTGAAGCGCTTCGTAGACCTCGGCCTCCACTTCAACAACTTCGCCGAGAACGACGAAACCGCTAACGGCCTGGGCGATATAACGGACGCGGCTAACCAGGCCAGCCAGGGCGTCGGCTCAAAACCCGGCTTCGCGGGCAGCGACATCTACCATGGCCACTCGACCAACCTCCATATGCAGGTGCCTTTGCTGCACGCCCAGGACGTCAGCTGGAGCACTTCTTACAACCGCTATCAGTCGCTGGAAAAGCAGGGCGAGACCCTGCACGTGCAGCAGCGGACCCGCTATTCGGACGGCAGATCCGTGAACCTGCCCGTACTGGGTTCGGAAAGAAAATATAACTCGCAGAAGACCGTTTACGTCGTTAATAAAGAAAGCGCGGACGGTAAGGCGACCCGGCCCGCGATGATGTACCAGCAGAACGAGGGCTTCGTAAGGCACAGCGACGACACCGCCCGCGACATGCTGGAAAAAGCCAACGGCGTGCTGCGCTATGTAGGCATGAACGGCAACGGCACGAATGAGAGCGAAGTACTGCCCAGCGCTGAAATATTTCCCGGAACAGGCGGTACTTTCAAATATTATAAGACGGGCGTGATGAACTTCAAGCTGCTTATAAGCGAGCAGGGCGTGCAGGACATTATTATGGCGCCGGCGCAGGCCATAATGAAAGCTTATATCAACATGATGCGTGAATTCGTGCCCGGCATAATAGACAAGGTGACGGACCTCTTCTATGTCAACAAGGACGGCAAAGTAGGCTACGACTCCAGGGAAGCCGCCAAGCGCGTAGGCGGCACCTCCGCCGACTACGAGAACCCCGTCAAACCTGTGGACGTGGTGAAGCAGCTGGCCCTCGGCGCCACGGAGTTCATTCAGCAATTAGCCTCCGTGCGCAACGCCGGCGGCTGGAAAGAGCAGTCCGAAAACCTCGCCAAAGTGGCCGCCGGAAGCTCCAGGAGCGGCCTGAGCTACGAGGATTTCCTCAAAGTAGTGGTGCAGGTGACGGACCCGCTGCACGTCTCCGCCGAGGTTTTCGTGCATACCGACAAGAAGGTAAAAGGCGAAGCCGACGTGACGCAGAACTACAAGTTCTTCAACTGCAGGGACAACAGCTTCGACGCCAATATAGCCGAAGTTAACCAGATGCAGGCGCGCTTCGCCGACCCGTCGACGCTGACGGACTAAGCAGCAAGGCGGCCCTAAAAACAGGCGCCCCGCCAAAAGCGGGGCGCCTGTTCTATTTATAACCCGGGGCAGGCTATCAGCGGAAATAAGCGGACAGCCCCTGCATGTCGGAGACAAAAACAGGGTTCTTAAGCAGCTCTTTATACAGCCTGTCGCCCAGCTTCTTGCCGGCTTCCACGTCAGAGGGGTGGTGCACGCCGCCTATCACGCGGTTGAGCGCGGCCTGGTCGGCCTCGCGCATAAAAATAGCGCCCTGCCGCGGCAGCAGGTCCGAAAGTATAAGCCCGAACAGGTGCGACATGGTGGCGTGCCCGCTGGGGTAGGAGAACCCCTGCGCGCGGCCCAGGCAGGGGTTCAGCGCCGCCGAGCGCAGGAAAGGGCGGTCGCGCTTATATATTTTCTTTATGTACTGGTTGGCGTCGGTAGCGTTAGCCCCCACGCGCTTGAAGAAGGTCCCCACCGCGGCCGGCAGCGGCTTCTGGAACGGGGTAACCGAGCTGAAAAAAGAAATGAAACTTTCTTCCGACTGCGCCATGGCCGCGTCGCACTGGTCCTGCGTGCGGACTTTCTGCCACTGCAGCACCGCCGCCAGATCGGCTTTATCTTCCGCCGAACCCGCGGCCGGCGGCGCGGGGAAATCGTTTATCTGCAGCTGGGCCTGGGTGAGGTAGGAGGCGGGACGCGCTGCCGCGACAGGCGCGGGGGCTGCGGGGATGTTATAACTTACCGTCTGAGGCGAAAGATAATAGAAGCCTTCTTCGGCATATGCCGCGGAGAACAGGCCGGAAGCCAGTATTAAAGCGCTGAGGGATCTGCGGAGCATAGCTGTGAAGTACCGGGGTTGCCTATAAAACATTTTGCCTCCGTGGAAATAGCCGCCTTGCAGCACGACACTAATACTATATATAGCGGGCGAAAAGGCCACAAGAGCCAAAAGGCCTACGGCGGCCCAGAGGGAGATAACGGGCCGCCTTCAGCGGGCGGACAGGACCGGAGCAAGTATCCGGCGGCTATAATTGATAAAATCTGGGGACCGGCGGCGGATGACGGCACGGGGAGGGATATGGCAGCTCATAAATTTTATCAGGTAAGCCCGCAGGGCGAACTGCGCCCGATGGGGTCGGCCCAAGACGCGGCGCGGCCCGCGCCCGGCGGCGGCTACGCCTGGCTGGACTTCAGGGACCCTTCGCCCGAGGACCTTAAACCGCTGGTACAGTTGCTGGGGATACATCCCTTGTCCGTAGAGGACTGCCTGGACGAGGCCCAGATCCCGAAGATAGACAACTTCGACAAGACCTCTTTCCTGCTGATGAATTCCTACTCGTACCGGGACGGCGTTTTCGCCACCGGCGAGATAGATTTCATTATCGGCGCCAGCTTCCTTGTGACCGCAGGCGGCAGAGGCCGGGCCGCGCACTGGGAAGACGGAGAACTCGCGCCGGTGCTCCGGCGGGAGGCGCCGAACCTGGGCCATGGACCGGATTTCCTGCTGCACGCGCTGCTCGACCACGTGATAGACGCCAAACACAGGGCCATAGACATGATAGAGACCGAAGTGGACGACACGGAGGAGAGCATCTTAAAGGACCTGCCGGGGTTCCGGATGTCCAGGCTCGTAGACCTGAGAAGGAACGTGCTGGTGATGCGCAAAAGCCTTTTCTACGAGCGGGAGGTGCTGGTAAAGCTCTGCCGGCGGGATTCCCCCTTCGTCAGCGAAAAGGCGATCTATCATTTCAGGGACATCTACGACCACCTTACCAAGTATTACGAGGAGGCGGAGATCTACAGGGAAGTTATCCTGAGCCTCACCGAAATGTACCTTTCGATGGTCAACAACCATATGAGCTTGATCGCCAACCGCACCAACATCACCGTCAGGCGCCTGACGCTCATTACCACCATCTTCATGCCGCTCACCCTGCTGGCCGGGATCGGCGGGATGTCCGAATGGAGCATGATGACCGGCCCCGAAAATTGGCGGGTAGCCTACCCCGCTTTCATCCTGGCCATGGTAGTGATAGGCGGCTGCACTTATCTGATACTGCGCAAGGTGTATAAAAAGGCCAGCCTGAAAAAGGAATAGGGGACCGCGCCGAATATGCGTTTATTCATAGCGTCCGGCTTTTCGCAGCAGCTCACGGAGCGCGTAAAGGAGCTGCAGGCTTTCGCGGCGCCGCGCTTCGGCAGGGCGGTAAAGTGGGTGGAACCTGAGAACCTCCATCTTACTTACGTTTTCCTGGGGGAAGTGCCCGAAGCTATGGCGCCGGCGGCGGCCCGCGCCGTAGAGCGCTCGGCCGGCCTTTTCAAGCGCCTGCCCGTGCGCCTCAACGGCCTGGGAGCTTTCCCCGCGCTGGACAAGCCGCGCGTATTGTGGCTCGGCCTGGCGGAGGAGCACCCCGGAACGCTGAAAGAGCTGGCCCTTAAGCTTTCGGAGGCCCTGGCGGCCGAGGGGTTCCTGTTCGAGTTCAAGTTCGAGCCGCATCTCACCATCGGGCGGGTTAAAGCGCGGCTGGCACCGGCCCTGACCGGGGAATTGGGCCGCAAAGCCGCCGGGCTGGAAGGGCAGAGCGTTATCGGCTCCGTTGAAGTAATTGAAAGCCGCCTTACCGGCGCGGGGCCCTGCTACAGCACCCTGTATTCCGGCCGGCTCAGGTAGCCGTTGTCCCCCGTTATTTCCCGTGTTGACACCTGAACTTGAAAAGCAATAGAATCCATTGGGGTTCAATTACACTGTTAAGTCTTTTAAAACCGCATGCTAAGGAATACTATGACCAAAGGCAAGATGCACTATGCGCGGGCTGCACGGATGAACAAGGCTCTTCTGAGCTTTCTTTTTTTTCTGACCGCAGCCGGAGGGGCTTTCGCCCTGCCCGTAAAAACGGAAGCGGCCGCGGCGCCACAAATAACCGCGGCGGCGGACACTACAACTACGGCGATAGCGGACAAAAAACTCGAGCTGCACGCCAACAACGAACTGGACCTTACCTATAACATGATAGGCGGCCAGGGCGCGAGCCAGTCCTCGCTGCAGAAGGGCTGGGTGTATTCCGACGCGCTCAACCTCAGCGGCAACGGCGCTTTCAAAGGCTACGAATACCGCATGAACCTGGGCGTCAGGTACACCAACGACCAGCAGCTGGACATTAAAAAGGTCCTGCTCACGAACCTGCAGGGCAGGATCTCGGACGGGAACAACACGCTGAACGTTGGCGACACTTTCGAATCCTTCTCTCAGTATTCCCTGAACAGCGCGCTCAAAGGCGCCTCCTATAAGTATTACGACGCCCAAAAAGACTCCCCGGAGCTTACCGTGGTCTACGGGCTGGCCTATCCGCGCTGGGACAATTTCTACGGCGACAGCGAAGTGAAGGCCCTGAAACGGACCGCTACCGGCGCCCGGCTGAAACAGACCCTTTCGCCGGATTTCTGGCTGGGGATGAGCGCGCTGAACGTGACCGACGACGCGCATTCCCGGCTCTTCGACACCGACCCCGTTTACGAGAACTCGGTTTATTCCATGGATTTCGAGTTCCGGCCCGCGGCCGGGCTTACCGTACGCAACGAAACGGCCGCCGGCTTCGCCTCGATGACGCCGCAGAAGGGCGCCGCGGCGGCCAAGGCCGACGGCTCCGCCCAGCAGACCGAGCTCATAATGGAGCAGGGCAAGAACAGGGTGAACCTGGAATACGAGCGCGTTTCGCCTTATTTCCTGACGCTGCTCGGTTCGGCCTCCACCGACAGGGAAAAAGTGAAAGGAAAATGGAAGTATAAATACGACAGGGATATTTCCTTCAACTTCGCCATGCTCTGGTTCCATGACGACCTGAACAGGCAGAAAGCCTACCAGTCCAGCAGCTACAAGCCCGAAATAGGGGTTACGCTGGCGAAACTGTTCAACCGCCAGTACGGCACCGCCGACCTCGCCTATAAGTTCGACCGCGTCTACGGCGGCGGCTCGAGCACGGTGAACCACCTGATAAACGCGAATTACCGCGACCGCTTCTTCGGGCTGGACAGCGACACCAACGCCGGCTACTCTATCTACAGGACCAACGCCAAGGTGAGGGACGAGCAGGAACTGCTGGTGAACACCTCGCTGCGCGACAGGCGGACGATGGGCATGTTCGTGTTCAAGCCGGCGCTGTACCTCGGCGTCTGGACCGACAAGAACGAGCTGTCGAATTCGAGGGATAAGATCTATGAGTACTCGGTGGCGCTGGACCCCGAGATCCCTTCGCAGAAGATCACCTCCACCTTCAAGGCGGGGCAGAAGCGGCTGCTGAAAGCCGGCGCGGACGACCTCACCCGCACCTTCCTGAACTGCAATATCTTCTACAAGGCCCCGTTCCTGAACAAACTGTTCGCCAACCTGAACCAGGGCGTGCTGTATTTCAAGGCCAGGGTCAACGACCTGAGCTATACCGCCGCGTCCAAAAGCTTCACCGAAACCAGCCTGTCCACCGGCGTTAACGTAGAATTCTAAAGGAAACAGGGATACTATTATGAAAAAAATAACAGCCTTACTGTTCATTTCAATAATCGCGCTGTCGGCCGCCAGCGCTTCGGCGAAATGGTGGATCTTCGGCAAATCGCAGGACGCCGTGCGGGTGGAACACCTGTTCCTCAACCGGCTGGCCTTCGACGAGACCGGCACCAAACTGACGGTGTACAAAGAAACGCTGCCGGAAGGGATGATAAACATAAAGGGCAAGGCCGCGGCGGATAAGTCCAAGATCGGCGCCGTGCAGGTAAGCGTGGACGGCAAAGAGAAATGGGAAAAAGCGAAGCTTTCCGACAACGGCGCCTTCGAGTACGGCTTCAAGCCCCAGACCGGGACGACGTACAAGATCTACGTGAAGGCCATAGACACCACCGGCAAGCCCAGCGACGTGGACTCTACCTATAAAGAAGTGACGATAGCGGAAACCACCGTGAAAGACGGCGTAAAAGAAGCGCTGGACAGCATGGTGGAAGCCTATAAGGAAGAAAGCATTTCCCGCTTCATGGCCTTCGTCAGCGAGGATTTCACCGGCGACAAGACCGTGCTCGACCGCGCGGTGCGGACCGACTTCCAGGCCTACGACAACCTGGAGTTCAGGTTCAACTTCAACAACGTTTCCGTCAACGAGAAAGGGATGATAGCCGTGTCGCTTAACTACAGCAGGATGATGACCTCGATAAGCACCGGCAAGACCAACAAGGACACCGGCACCACAGAGTTCGTCTTCATACTGGGCGAGAACGGCCCGCTGATCTACAGCATGAAAACTCCGCTGATCTTCGGGATCTCCGACCCCTCGGGCGTGGCCACGGGCTCGACGCAGGCCAATATCGTGATGACCTACGACTATTCCAGCTCGGCCAAGTACTTCGAAAGCTTCAGTTTCCCGGACGAGCTGGTAACGAAGGAGCCCTGGGCCAGTCCCCCGACCATCAACCCCAATATCTCCGGCGAGTTCGCCATCTACGGCGACAGCCATCACCTGACCACCAGGGCGGACGTCTCGTACCAGGATATGGGCGTTATGACCCTGGACGAACTGGCTGCCGCGCCGGCGGCCGGTTATACCTGCCTGTACAACACTTCCATTCTCATGGCCGAAAACCATGTCTATGCGTTCAAACTTGCGGGCGGGGCGTACGGCGCTATTGAAATAAAGAGCCTGGAAATACCGAAAACGACCCTGCGTTATAAGTATTCCCCGAACGGCCGGAATTTCTAGGCCTGACGGTTCGGTTGAGAAGTAAAAAAACCTCCGGTACAGGGCAGCGGCCTGCCGGAGGTTTTTTTAAGGCAGCGCTATGACCAATAAAACTATGAAAACCATAAAGAACTGCTCCCGGCTCCTTATTATATTGACATTGCTGGCCTGTGTCCCGCGCGGCACCAGCGCCGAAGAGGATATAGGCTTCCTGGACAAACTGGCCATGGAAGGCACCCCCGAGATCTACGGCGTGATGCTGGACCATTACACGGACGCCGGGCCGGACGCGCAGAAGGAACTGGCCAAAGACCTGAGCATACTGGCGAAAGGGCTGGGCTGGTACATGACCGCCCTTGATGTGTCGGGAAATCTCTACAAAGGTGAAGTCGGAGAAGCGGCTCTTTCTGCGGGAGCACAGGTCCTGGCCGAGCTGGCCGGCACCGAAACCGGGAAGGCCTACCTGCTAAAACTGGGCATGACCGGCACCTGGCCGCTGAGCGCCGTAATGGTGACCTTCAAAGTAACCAGGGAATCTTACGCGCAGCTTTCAAAAGCCACTTATGAAAGGGAACTTGAGACGCTGTATGCCACGATAGAATCCACTATGCGCAACCGCAGCCGCAAACTGGGCGAGGGCGACCCCATGCCGGTGAACGCGGAAAGCTCGGAGAAGATGTGGAAGCTTATAAAGAACGGCACCGGCAGGGAAATATATAAGAAGTATGCCAGCGACGCCTGCGGGCTCACCTGGCCGGAGCCGAGTTTCTGGGACTCCCTGACACTGGGCACCGCGGAAATTAACAAGCAGCAGGCCGCGAAGCTCCAGCAGGAAGAAGTTTACATTAAAGGCTGCCTCGTACAGCTGATGACCAGCCTGAACGCCATCGCCAAAGCGGACGAACAGCGCGTGCTCACCATCCAGCGGTTCCAGAAGCTGCAGAAATTCGTGGATTCGCTGGGCATGAACATGAACGACTACCTGGCGAAAAGCGGCAACGCTTTCAAGGCCTGGCCCGAAGTAAAGACCTATTCTTTACAGGCGGGGCCTATCATTGAAAAAGCGATAAAAGCGCAGAGCGGCGACACGGTGCGCGCCGAACTGTCACACATAACCGCTACCGTGCGCGACGTAGTGCGCTGGATACCCAACGGCGGCAAAATGGGGGCTGAAAAAACCGCGGTATATGCCAGGCTTAAGGCGGCCTATCAGCGCGGCCTCAGCGGCATAGGAGAGATCAACAGGGCTGAAACCAACGAAAAGATCGCTGTAGTCGCCAAAGAACCGAAACCTTCCGGGGGGTTTTCTTACCCTTCGCTGAACCGCCAGCCCGCACTGGCAGCGTATCAGGCCATCACGGACAACATCAAGGAGGACGGGGCCGGGGGTTATGAAATGAAGGCGATAGAAGCGGCGGACGCCAGCTATAATACTGTCTACCAGGGGATAGATAATGATCTGACCCCGGTTTACAAGAACATTGAAAACGAACATAAGAGAGCGGACGACGAATACAGGGAGATCTTGAAAAAACTGAATCAGACCGAGAGCGACAGGCAGCGGCTGAAGCAGCTTGAGCAGAGAATGAGGGAATGCGACGACGCAAGGGAGAAGATCGGCAACAACAGATATAAGGAACACGGCGTGCTGGGCTCGGAACTGGAAGCTATACTAGAGCAGGCCAGCAGCCGGGCCCTGAAACGCAACACCGAATTGAGGACGACCTATGAGCAGTTGAACGCTGAAGCCAAACTGCTGGCGCAAAAAGCCCACGAAGCGAAGGACGCCCTGCGCGGCGAATATGCCGCCAAGCTCAGCTTCCCGCAAGTGTGGTATGACCCCAACTCCATCGCGGCCATCGGAGTACAGCTCGGCTCGGAACGCGGCGACATCGCCATTTCCGAGCCGGGGAAATTCCTGGTCAAAGCGTCGCTTATGGACGAGATCGCGGCCAATCTCCAGAAGGACGCGGAAACGGTAAAAGACGCGCCCGAAAAACTGCAGAAGGTCCTGGACGCGTATGAAAAGGACCTCGCGGTCCTGAAAACAAAGCTCAGGAACGCGCTGCCCGACGCTCTTTACAACGGCGCGTGGGGGATCAACGGGTTCAATTGGAACGGCTGCGCCATAGACGGCTGGGGGCTTGAGATAGAGCAGCCCCCATCACAGTTCCCTAAAATAGATATACAGAAGGGTCTGGACGCTCTGCAGAAAGAATACAATTCGCGCTACGCTTCCTTCATAGAAGGCGATACGCTCGCGCTGAAGATAAAATCCCTCGCGCCCGATGTGGTGACCGCGCTGGGCCAGTACATGATGGACCCCAAACCGGGCAAAGAGACCACGCTGCTGGCGAACAGGTTCAAGCTGAAAAACAAAAAAGCGGAGCTGGACCTGGACCCCGCGGAATCGGACGGGGCCGCGTACCTCAGAGAAATGAAACTGGCCTGGGAAGCCAACAAAGCCAAACTGGAGCAGCTGCAGCAGCTGAGAAAGACCTTCAACAACAGGATCAGCTACGTCCGGTACGGCCCGAAGGAATATTATCCGCTCTTCGACGCGATGGAGAAGATCCCGGAAAAGATACAGCTGTACGAGGATATGCTGGAAAAATTGACCGGCTCCGAGACCGCCTCAAGAACGCAGAAGACAGCGGACGCCGAGACCGTGGCGAAGATAAAGGACCTGTACGCCGGCTTCAAGGACGCCTATGAGTCGCGGGACGAATCGGGCGTGATGAGCTTCATCAGCGACGAGTGGGAAGCCGGCGACGGCACCACGCTCTCGGACCTGCAGGAGTCGATGAGGAACAGTTTCTCGGTTTTCAATGACATCAAATACGTCATAGCGAACATGAAAATAACTTCCGCCGGCGGCGGCAAATACCGCGTCTCTTACGAGGCCACCATAACCGGGCGCAACTACGAGAACAGCATCAAGCACGAGGAGAAATCCACCGTTACCGAGGAAGTGACGGCGGGCGCCGGAGGGAAAGTGAAGATCAGCAAAACCCTCAACGGCAAATTCTGGTACGTGCAGTAAGCAGGCGGCCGGCCGCCTGTGAACAGCGAAGGAAGCCCCCGTTCAGGGGGCTTCCTTCTTTCCGGGCGCGGAGAACGGCGGAGTAAGGGTGAACAGAACTTCTGCCTCCCCTTCCCGGGCTATGGCGTAGAAGTAAAATGCCGTGATTGTGGTCAGTTCCAGCTTCTCCCCCTCAAGGCAGACCTCGAATATTTCTTCTGTGCCCGGCGGAAGCTGGCGCGGCGCGGCAAGAAGCTTTACCGTGCGCGTCCATTCATGCAGCGGCCGCTGGTAACAATGTTCTATTATCAGGCCGGTATCCCCGGCGGGCACAGGCTTGCACTCTTCTATATACCGCTGGCTGGCAAGTTCTGCTTTTTTCGATATTACCGGGCCTTCCCCCGCGCCCAGCGCCAGCCGCGCGCAGGAGCGCGTGAGGCCGATATTCCCGTTGTGCGACCGGGCCGGCGCGGGAGATGGGACCTCCCCCTGCCCGGCGGCCATGATGAACTGTTTAAGGTCCACTCCCCTGTCGAACCATATTTCCGCTCCTTCTGCTGCTGATGAGAAGGCTATCACCGCGATGCACGCCGCTAACGTTCTGATACCCATTTGTTCCCTCCTTGACTATGCTGCCGGGCAAACAAAAACGGGAAAGACAGGGTCGGCCGAGCCGTACCATCTTTCCCGTGGGTTCATCCCGTTAAGGCGGGATCGCGTTTCACCCCGGGGCCGATCCCCCGGGTTACACAGTGTAGAATTATTATAGCTCTCCGGCCGGTCAGGGTCAAGGAAAAACAGGAAAAACAATGGCGGGCAGGGACGCCCCTAGGCCCTTTTATTGCGGTTTCCTGGGCCTTTTGACACTTACCCCGCCCGGCATTAGCTGGTAACCTGTAATAAGAAGCGGATAAACCAGCGAGGCAACGTGATAAAAAGACCAGGCATTGCTCTTTCAGTTTTCACCGGATTTCTTTTTCTTACCTCAACAGGGCGCCCCGCCGGCGCGTCCTCTTCCGTTCCCCCGCAGAACGCCTTTATAGATTCGGTCTGTTCCGCCGGCGGGCTAAGCGGAATTACCGCGTCCGATATTGCCAAACTTGCAATTATCCCCGGCACCGCCGCCCCGCTCCCCAAACCGCTGCCCGCCCAGTCACCCTTAGTAATAACCATGCCCGGCCTGAAGTTCGAGGCAGTAAGCTGGGGTCCCATAACTTACGAACTTTTCTCCGAAATGGCCGGCTACTGGTTCCCCGGCCTGAGTTCGAAAGACGCTGCCTCCGAAGCCACGACGCGAGCCGCTTTCGCCGAATACAACAAGCAGTTCGATCCCCTCAAGGACGCCGCCGCGCTGATGCCGGAACTTAACGCCGACCGCCCTTTCCAGGACGACAACTACCTGGAAGCCCGGCTGGCTAAGACGCCCGCCTGCGCCAAACTCCCGGTGGTCCCTTTTCCCTGGAGCCGCAACCCCGTTGACACCGCCGCCACCATCGCAAAGTACGTGCCCGAGCTTATACGGGTTTATGACAATAACAGGGCCAGCGGCCGCCCGGTGTACATCCTTGCCCACAGCTGGGGTTCGGTCATCATGCACGACGTCCTTAACCAGGTGGCCGCAAAGCGCCCCGATATCAAAATAGACAAATTCATCACGCTGGGCTCGCCGCTCATGCCCGGCAACTTCATAGTAAATATTTTCAGCACCGTGCAGCATAACATCGCGGGGCTGAGCAAAAAAGTGAACAAGCCCGCCAACGTGCGCTATTGGCGCAACGTCTGGGCCCGCCACGATTTTTTCTCCAACGCTGTGACCGCGGCTGACATTAACGTGCAGGTGGACGCCTCGGTGGGCGCGCCGGAGACGGAGCTTACCAATATAATCCTTTACGGGTACCACAAGCTGGACGCCAAGACCGACCTTATAGCGCTGCTGAACATCCGCAGCTGGCATACCAGTTATTACCACGACTACGACGCCTATTTCAAGACCATAGACCGCCGCATCCGCCTGGTGATCTTCGACCCGCAGGTGGCCGCGCCGCTGCTGTCCCCATTATTGAAATAGCCCGGTATAGTGCCGCGCGCCCCCAAGTTAAAAGCCGGTCCTCTTTCGAGGACCGGCTTTATATCTGGTGGAGGCGCCGGGATTCGCACCCGGGTCCGCTAACAGCTTGTCAGAACCGCTACAGGCTTAGCCCTGAGTGTGTCTCGGCCGGGATAAGTTCAGGACGACAAAACCCGGCCAAGCTCCGTATTGTCTTAAGCCGGCACGGGACGAAGCGCGCCCCTGACGACAGCAGCCTGAATTTAACGCTTTATAGCCCGCTCAGGCGGGTAGGCTACAAGCGAGGCACACTTAAGCGTGCGCCCAGGCCATCTCGTTGGAGTTGGCTTTTATGTTTTTGACCCTGTTTTACATGGCCTGGTCAACCATGGCCTGCTGATCTGACAGAACAAGTCAACGTCGAACCTATTCGCCCCCGTATTTAACGGCCTTATCCGTACGGGATTACCTTTATATTATACCACGCGTTCCGCCTAACGGGTAGTGGCTAGTTTTGGGGCGGATAAGGGCGCTGCTCCCTGACTTTCTAATTCAGTATGAAACTTTTTACAGTTAGAAAGATAGTAAGCAGCGTCCACTCCTGGCACGAAGTTGCTCAAAAGCCGTACAGGGCGGAGTACTTCGTTCTTATGTACTCCACGAAAGGCTTCACGCTGAGCTGCTGTCCCGTCGCGCGGTCCAGCAGTTCTTCGGGCTGGTACTTCCGCCCCTGCGCGTGCACCTTGCGCCTGAGCCAGGCCAGCAGCGGCGCGAACTCCCCCTTCTCTATCATGGCGTCCATCCCGGGCAGGTCCTTGCGGATAGCGGCGTAAAGCTGGGCCGAGATCAGGTTGCCGATGGTGTAGGACGGGAAATAGCCTATCATGCCGTAGCCCCAGTGCACGTCCTGCAGTATGCCTTCGGCGTCGCTGGCGGGAGTTATGCCGAAATATTCCTTCATCTTCGCGTTCCAGAGCTCCGGCGCGTCCTTTATCTTCAGGCTGCGGTCCAGCAGCTGCGTCTCTATCTCGTAGCGCAGCGCGATGTGCAGGTTGGAGGTGACCTCGTCGGCTTCTACTCGTATCAGCGAGGCCTCGGACCGGTTGGCCGCGCGGTAGATGTCCTCAGGCGTCAGGCTGTCGAACTTGCCGGGGAAATGCTTGCGGTACAGCGGCAGCACCCACGTTGCGAACGGCCGGCTGCGGCCTATCAGGTTCTCCCAGAAGCGGGACTGCGATTCGTGCACGCCCAGGGAGGCGGCCGAGGCCAGCGGGGTGAACGCGAATTCCTTAGGGAAACCCTGTTCGTAAAGGGCGTGGCCGGTCTCGTGGATGGAGGCGTAAACGCAGGCCGGGAGCCAGTCGGCCTGTGTGCGCGTGGTGATGCGCACGTCGTCGGGCGAGAGGATGCCGCTGGAGAACGGGTGCGCGGCCAGGTCCTGGCGCCCGGCCTCGAGGTCGTAGCCCAGCGCCTTGGCTATCTCCAGGGCGAGGCTGAGCTGCGCGGCGCAGTCGAAATCGCCCTTGAACGGGGCGCTGGAAACTTTGTCAGCCCTTTCGTTTATGGCCTTTATAACTGGCGTCAGGCCGGCGGCCAGCTCCGCGAAAATGCCGTCCAGCTTCTCGCGGCGCATGCCGGCGTCGTAAAGGTCCAGCAGCGCGTCGTAGGGCGACTTGTCGTAGCCCAGCGCTTCCGCCTTGCGCAGGTTCAGCTCCGCTACCTTCTCCAGGTGCGGGGCGAACATGGCGAAGTCGGATGCCTTCCTGGCTTTATGCCAGGCTTCGAACGAGGCCGTGGTGGCCAGGGAGAGCTCTTTTACCAGTTCGGCCGGGATCTTGACCTCCTGGTCGTAGTCGCGCTTTATGGCGCGCAGGAAAGCCGCCTCGAAACTGTCGTACCCCTTGGCCTGGGCCCAGTCGTAAAGGTCCGCTATGAGCGTCCCGGTTTCCCTGCAGGTAAGCTTGTGGTGGGCCAGCTCGCTTATCACCGCCAGCGTTCTGCCACGGGCTTGCGCGCCCTTGGGCGGCATATATACGTTCTGGTCCCAGCCCAGCAGCGCTCCGGCCGAACCCAACGCGGCCATCTCCTCGCAGCGTTTACGAAGTTCTTCTAATTTATTTTCCATGGTTCCCTCCGTGGGACGGATGAGCTGTAATGAACATAGGGGCCGCTATCGCGAACTTATTCCTTACTATTTTATCAATAATCCGGTCAGCGCTTTAGCTGGACCGGAAGTATCGGGTTATCGTACAGCATCCCCGGTCTCCAAATTCTCATTATTGTACAGGTAGTCCAGGTCGGCTTGCGTCAGTTTTCTGGACAACCGAAGGGCCTCTACGGTTTGCCGCAGTTGCTGAACGTCCCGCGGCCCGATGGCGAGAAAGTCTACCCGTTCGTGCGCCAGGACGTAGGCGTTCAGGACCTGGTCCACCGTATAATGCGTCCCGTTGGCGGCATTGAACTTAACCGTGAATCCGAGCGCCCGGGCGAACCTTTTTTTATTCGCTTCGTGAAAAATAGCGTCGTAGGCGTGCCCCCAGTATCTGTCCCCGCTGTTCTTAAGCGCCAGGGAGCCGCGCCTTGCGTTCTCGCAGCCGTTGCGGATTATGCTGAAGCCTCCCAGGGGTGAGTACGTCATGATCTTGATCCCGCCCTGGAAAGCCGGGTCCAGCATGTCGGCATGCTTCACCTGGACGCCGCCGGAATGGGTGGTTGTCGAGCTCATCTCAAGCAGCGAGAAATAAGGGCTGCTGAGGACCGGGCGGGGAAGGCCGGGGTCGCGCCCTGCCTCGGCCTGCGACTCGTTGACCCTCGGGGTGTCCCAGTTCGAAACGCCGAGCATCCTGTATTTGCTCCTGATCTCCGGCGAAGCCATGGCTTCGAGTATCGTCCGGACCGGCGTTTGCGGCCTCTCCACCCGGGCGTAGTCCTGAAAGTCCGCGTCGTCCCGGTGCAGCAGGTAAATAGTGATATTGTGGTTCAATTGCCTGTCCGAAGTGTTTATCTCCTCCAGCACGCCGCTGGCTATCTCTTCTTTGGTCCCCTTTAGCCTGCTGGAATAGGTGCCGGGCCCGAGGTCGCGGGGAAAGCCGCCCTTGGAAATAGTATACAGGCCGGTACGCTCACGGGTCTGCAGCCAAGCGCCCAACCGCGCCTCGATCTTTTCCGCGTAAATGGGCGAGGTGTCGAACGTATTGATCCCGAGTTTTACGGCTTCATCCAGGACCTCTATCGTTCTGGCATTGTCCATCTTCCCCAGATGGTCCGTTCCCAGCACCAATCTCGATATTTTCAGGCAGTAGACCGGCCTCTCGCAGAGCTCCGCGTACTCCATCTCCGGCGCAAGCGCCGCTGTCCCGGCGGCGTTGCGGGCAGCGGACCTGCACGCCGGGAGCGCTAAAAAAAAGGGAACAGAAAGTAATAGCGATGCTAACTTGTGTTTCATTACGAATCACCTCCACGGGCAGCGGGCTCCGTATCCCGCCCTTTACACGCCTGTCTTATTGCGTACCGTACTCAAGCGCCCTGGCCCGGTAGCGCTTCGCCGCGGCCGGATAACCCGCGGCGGAAAAATAATCGCCAAGCCGCAGATAAGTGTCTTTCAGCCTGCCGTGCGAAAAGGCAAGTTCGGCGGCGCAGACCTCGGCGGCCGGGGGCAGCTCCCCCCATTGCCGGGCGGGCGCAGGGATGCCGGCGTTTTTTAAATATTGCGCGGCGGCGCGCGCCATCAGGCAATAACCGGCCAGGTCGGGATGGACGGCCGGGAGAGGGATCATGAGACCGCTTTCTTTTTCGCGGGCAGCCTCCATAACAGCGGCAAAATCCAGCAGCGGGATTTTTTCGCGCGCGGAAAAGTCCCGCAGCCAGTCGTTAGCCCGCAGCACGAAGGCCTCCCGCCGGGTTATCTCAAGCCCGGCGGCGCGGCGCAGGCCGCTCACTCCCTCGGGAACCGGAGCGCCGGCCGGCGGGAAAGTTACCTGGGTAAGCAGAATAGTTTTCGCCCCGGCCGCCGCCGCGGCAGCGCCCATGCTTCGTATATTCCCCAAAAAGAACGGTGCATACCCTTCGAAGGAGGCCCGCGGGACCAGGAATAACAGCAGGCGGACGCTCCTGGCATGGTCCAATCCCGCTGAAGGCTGCAGCATCAGCCTTAACCGCCCGTAGACAGCGGAATTGCGGAGCAGGGAACAATGGATCTGCAACAGCCGGCTGCTGAAAGCCGAGCGCAGGTCATAGTTCCCAACATCCGCGCGCCCCTCGTAAAGCAGCAGCAGGTCCGGCTCATAGCGGGCCAGTTCGCGGACAAGCGGCAGGTCGGAAACGCTGTCAGAGGCCATGAAACCGGCGTTTATAACCTCTATCTCACGGCCGGGCAGGGCTTTTTCCAGATATGACGCCAGCAGCGCCGGATAGGTAATGACGTGCTGAAAAGGCCAGCCGCGCGTGGTAGAGCCGCCGACGCAGAATATCCTGAAGGTGCCCGGCTTTTTGCGGGGGGTGAAGCATTCAGTGCCGTTATCCAGGGCCGTCAGTTCAGGGTTGGTGCAGACCATGCCGGGGCGGGCCGGGGCCGCGGTAAAATACGCGCCGGGCGCTATCAGCCACCGGAGGTGCAGGTCGTTCAGGGAGAGGGGCGGTATCGGGATAAAAAGGCTAGGCAGCCACAACAGCGCCGCTACGGCCGTGCAGCCGTAAAGCGCGGCCCGCATCATGGGGACGTATTTGACTATTTGACTATTTATAAGTTTCGGCAAGTGAATTGTTAACAATAAGTGAAAAAGTCAAATATGTCCCCTACTGGCGCAGTTCGTCCAGCAGCGGTTTCATGGCGGCAAAAGCGGCTTCGGCCCAGGCTTTGGCTATGGGCGTGCCCTCTTTGGACCAGTAATGGATGCCGTCGCCGCCCTCGGCCGGGTATTTGGTGACCAGCGTGCTGTCGAAGTACCGGCAGTACGGCGTGACGGCTTTATAAGTAAGCCCGAGTATGCGCGGAATGTCTTCATGGCCTTTGCGGGAATCAGGCTTGGTTATCCAGAAGCAGGCGGCGCCGGCGGAGGAGATCTTCATGACCAGCTTGCGCATGTCGTTCACCGCGAAATCGTCGGACGGGTAGCCGGCGTAATTGGCGCCCAGCTCCACCACCACCAGCGCCGGTTTCACTTCTTTCAGCAGGCTATCGAAGATAGGCGTGGGGCCTTTTTCCCCTCTCTCCGTCTTGCCGGCGACGTCCCTGAAAAAATAGCCGCAGGGCGTGGGTTTACCGGTCTCCCACCATTGGAAAATGGAGCCGCAGCTGGAGTAGGTGCCCACCTGCGCGCCCGGCACGGAGCGCAGCAGTTCGTCCAGTTTCCAGCCGAAGGGGCCTACGGAGTGCGAATCCCCGATAAAAAGAATATTGGCTGCCGCCGCGGGGGCGGCCAGCAGGGCCAGCAGACATAGTACGGACAGTTGTTTTTTCATATCAGAACGCCTTTAACATCTGTTCTATAACTTCCAGCGGCCGCTCCGCAAGTTTTACCCGCAGCCCGTCACCCGCCTTCGAAGGCAGGAAGGAAAGCCTGGCGCCGAAAGCGCGGCTCCAGCCCGCTATGGCCTTGGGCGGCACCGGCGCCCCGGGCAGGAAGAAGAATTCGAGGTCCGTACCGCGCTGGGTAACGGCGCGCACCGCCTTCTTCGCCAGTTTCTTCTTTAAGCGTATTATTTCCACCAGGTTCTTAAGCGGCTCGGGGGCTGGCCCGGAAATATCCTCGAAACCTTTCAGCACGCCGTCCAGCTCGGCCTCGCCGGAGTTCAGCAGCTTTTTGTAGAAGTTAAGCCGCTCCATGTCGTCGCCCACGTAGTCCTCGGGGATGAACGCCTGCACCAGCAGGTCCATTTTAGGCTCGGGCAGCGCGCGCGCCCCCTGGCGGCCTTTTATGCGGTCTATCTCGCCGTTGAGCAGCTTTATGTACATCTCCAGGCCGATGGAATTTATAAAGCCGTGCTGGCGCAGGCCCAGCAGCTCCCCCGCGCCGCGTATCTCCAGGTCCCGCATGGCCAGGCGGAAACCGGAGCCCAGCTCGGTGAACTCCTCCAGCGCGCTGAGGCGCCGCACCGCGTCCTCGCTGATGGGCGCTGGCTCGTCGTTGCCTTCGGCCCTGGATTTCAACAGCTCCGCTTTCTGCTTCAGGCGCTCCGCACCGGTCTTCATCCAGCCGGGGTAGAACAGGTAGCTGTAGGCCTTCTGCTTTTCGCGCCCGATGCGGCCGCGCAGCTGGTAAAGCTGGGCCAGGCCCATTTCGTGCGCGTTCTCCACTATCAAAGTGTTCACGCTGGGGATGTCCAGGCCGGATTCTATGATGGTGGTGGCCATCAGCACGTCGTACTTGCGGTTGAGGAAATCCCACATGTGCTTTTCCACGGCGTCGGCCTTCATCTGGCCGTGCACGATGGCTATGCGCAGTTCGGGCATGAGCTTCTTAAGGTAAGCCTTGCGGCTTTCTATGGTCTGTACCCTGTTGTGCACGTAATAAACCTGGCCGCCGCGGGCCAGTTCGTAGGTTACCGCCTCGGCCGCGCCTTTTTCGGTGAACGGCCGCACGAAGGTGGAGATGGCCTGCCGCCCGACGGGCGGGCTTTCTATCACGGACATGGCTTTAAGGGAGGACAGCGACTGGTAAAGCGTGCGCGGGATGGGCGTGGCGCTCATCAGCAGGCAGTGCACGCCTTTGGCCGCGGTCTTTATGCGGTCCTTGTCCTTCACGCCGAAGCGGTGCTCCTCGTCCACGGCCATCAGGCCGAGGTCCGCGAACTTCACGTCCTTCTGTATCAGGCGGTGCGTGCCCACTATTATGTCCACTTTCCCGCGGGCGAGGTCGGCCAGTATCTTCTTCCGCCCGGCCGGCGGCACGAAGCGGGAAATGACCTGTATGTTCACCGGGAAACCGGCGAAGCGCTTGGTAAAATTACGGGCGTGCTGGTCGGCCAGGATAGTGGTGGGGACGAGGACGGCGGCCTGCTTGCCGTTCACCACGGCGCGCATGGCGGCCCGCATGGCCACCTCGGTCTTGCCGAACCCCACGTCCCCGGCCACCAGGCGGTTCATAGGCAGTTCAGCTTCCATGTCGGAGAGCACTTCGGCTATGGCGCGGGCCTGGTCGGGAGTTTCGTCGAAAGGGAACGAGGCGGCGAACTCCTCCTCCAGGTGGCCGCCGTGCGGCAGCGCCGCCGTCTTCATGGCGGCGCGCTCGGCCTCGAGCTTCAGGATATCCAGCGCCAGCACCTCCACCTCTTTCCTGACCCGGCTCTTCATCTCGTTCCAGGTCTTGGTGTCCATGTGCGACAGCCGCGGCACCTTGCCCTCGGAGCTTATGTACTTCTGCACGCGGCTGAAATCGTACAGCGGCACCAGCAGTTTATCGTTGCGGGCGTATTCCAGGTAAAGACAGTCGGAATCCTCCACCTGTTCGCCGCTGGCGTTCCTGAAAAAAACTTTCTTTATTCCCAGGTAGCGGCCCACGCCGTAATCCTCGTGCACGATGAAGTCGCCCATCTTCAGGTCGGTCCATTTGAAGAACTTGTTCTTGGGCTTTATGGACGCGGGGTCGAAGCGGTAGCGGCGGCGGAAGAACTCGGAGGAGGTTATCACCGCCGTTCTCGACGGCGCGTGCACGAAGCCCTCTTCTATGTAGCCGGTGGAGATAGAAAGCAGGCCGCCGGCGCCGGCGTCCGCGAGGGACTCCGCCAGGCGCTCGGACTCGCCGCGGTTGATGCAGAAGATCTTTACGGCCGTTCCGGCTTTTTTCAGGCGGCGCAGTTCCCCCGCCAGCAGCTTCAGGTCGGAGTTGAAGTTCAGGTTGGAGGCCGCGCCGAAATCCTCGGCCTCCCCGGCCAACGCGCTGAAAGCGAAGATCTCGCCGGCGGCCAGCGGCAGTTCCTCAGGCAGTGCGGCGTCCAGGAACATTTTCCAGCCGGGCCCGGCGCAGGCCGCCAGCGGCCGGCCGGTGCCGCTGAAAATATTGGGCGGCACGTCCACGCCGTCGAGAAAATCCGAGGTATGCTGCGTATCTATCTCGAAATAGCGTATGCTCTCGAGTTTTTTATCGGAGAAATACAGGCGGACGGGCTTATCGGCGCCGGGCGCGTAAAAATCAACCACCGAACCCCGCGCGGCGAACTGGCCTTTTTCCTCCACGAAGGAAGTGCGCTCGTAGCCGGCTTTTATGAACAGGTCCAGCGAAACGTTCCTTTCATAGGAATAGCCCAGCTTGAAATGGAAGCGCAGTTCGGAATAGGCCTCCCCCGCCATCAGCGGCTCGGCCAGGGCTTCCGGCGCGGCCACGTGGAGATAGAATTTACCGGGCTCCGGGGAATACAGCGCGCGCATGGCGCGGGCCCTTTCGGAGCTGTCCGCGCCCCAGAGGCAGACCGTGAACGGGGGCAGCTTGAGCAGGCCGGCCAGGGAGTTGAAGGCGTGCAGCCAGGAGGAAAGCGCGTCGCCGCCCGAGGCGGCTATCAGCACATCGGACGGCGCCCGCTCATAGGCCTTCAGCGCGAACCAGGCTTTGGCGCTTATGTTCGGAACACCCGTGATAACCTTTGCCGGCATTACGTTAATGATATAATTTTGTGAGGTCGGCGAGACAGTTGAACGGCCGCCCTCCCGCTGCTTATGCTCAAATGGGTTGAAATAAATTTAAAAACTCTGGCCGGCAACGCCCGCGCCATAAAAAAAGCGCTTAAGCCGGGCGTGGCTTTCATGGCCGTGGTAAAAGCCGACGGCTAAGGCCACGGCGCTGCGGCTGCCGGGCGCGCCGCGCTGGCCAACGGCGCCGACTGCCTGGGCGTACTTACGTCGGAGGAGGGCGCGGCCCTGCGGCGGGATTTTCCCCGCGCCGTGATCCATCTGCTGGCGCCTTCGCTGCCCGAAGAGGCCCCGGGGATAGTCAAGGACAGGCTTATTCCCTGCGCGGATTCCATTGACCTTATACGGGCGCTGGACCGGGCGGCCAAAGGGCCGGTCGAATACAACATAGATATCGACCTGGGCCTGCGCCGCTGGGGCGTGGAACCAGCAGCTGCCGCCGCTTTCCTGCGCTCCGCGCTGGCCTTCAAAAAAGCGCGCCCGCGCGGACTTTCCGCCCACCTGGCCTACCGCCCGCCGCAGAACATGATAGAGGCTGAAGAAAAGCTTTCGGCGTTCAGGAACCTGGCGGCCGGACTGGGCGCGCTGGTCCCCGGGCTTAAAGCCTACGCCGCCAACAGCGCCATCCTGTGCGATTTTCCCCAATGGCAGCTGGACATGGTGCGCGTGGGCAACCTGCTGTACGGCATCTACCCCACCGACGTCTATCAGAAACGCAGGCAAGGACCGCCGCTGCCCGGGCTCGGCCGGCCCTGGCAGTTCTACGCCCGGATAATTTCTGTAAAGACCGTGAAGAAAGGCGAAGCCCTGGGCTACGCCAGCGAATTCGTAGCGCCGCGCGCAATGCGCCTGGCCACCATCCCGGCGGGCTACTCGGACGGGCTCACGATGGAACCCACCGAGCCGCAGATAAGGATAACCGCCGGCTTCAGGTATTGGGGCGTTATCAACGGGAAAAAAGCCTAT
>JAPLKJ010000038.1 GCA_026388125.1 Elusimicrobiota bacterium | reverse complement strand
CGAACTGCTGGAAATGGCCGGCGGCGAGATCGACCGCGCGGCGAACACGCCGGTAGCTGCCGGCGTCAACCTTACTTCCGTGCCGGGCGTGTTCGCCTGCGGCAACGCCTGTAAAGTGTACGACCTGGTGGACTGGGTTACGCGCGACAGCGCCCTGGCCGGCAGAATGGCCGCTGAATACCTGGAGAAGAAATGAAGCGCCTGATGACCTGCATAGAATGCCCGCAGGGCTGCCGCCTCGAGATAGAGGCCGACGGCCGGCGCGTTCTCGGCGTAGCCGGCCAGAAGTGCAAGCGGGGCGATAAATACGCCCGGCAGGAGATCGAAGCCCCGATGCGCACGCTGACCACTTCGGTGCTTACCGGCGGCCTGGGGCTTAAAATGCTGCCGGTGCGCACTTCGAAACCCATCCCCAAGGAAAAACTGCTGGAGGTCATGGCCGCGGTAAAGCGCATCGTGGTTTCTTCCCCCGTGAAAGCCGGCGCCGTGGTAGCCACCGATTTCCTCGGGCTGGGCGTTGACCTTGTGGCCTGCCGCTCTATAGATAAGGAATGAGCCCGGAGCGCTAATTATGAACTGGTACATCGAACTTGTGAAATCAGCCCCTATCCTGACGGCCATGGCGCAATTCGCCGTGCTGGGCACTTTCGGCGATATCGTGGCGCGCTGGCTGGGCGCGCGCCGGGTCTTCATGCCGTTCGGCGGCCGCTCCGTGGCCCTTAAGATGCTGGAATGGGCGGCCCTGGCCGTCTGCATAAAGTACGCCTTCGTCGGCTTCAACGGCTTCGTGGACGGGCTGGCCGCGCACGGGCTGCTGCCCGAGCTGGGGCTTTTCACCCGCGCTTTCGCCATCTCGGTCTTCATGAACCTGCAATTCGGCCCTTTCCTGGTGCTGGCGCACCGCCTGCTGGACAACGCCATAGACGGCCGGCCCAACTGGGCTAACCTCGACAAAGGGCTGTTCACCCTGCTGTGGTTCTGGATCCCGGCGCATACCGTTACTTTCATGCTGCCCCGGGAACTGCAGATAGGCCTGGCCGCGCTGTGGTCGGTGGCGCTGGGCGCGCTGCTGGGCTTTTACAACCGCCGCCCGGCATGACAAAGCGCGCCGCCCTGCTGTTAGCGGCGCTGGCGCTGGCCGGGTGCAAAGCCGGCCCGCAGGCGCCGCCGGCCGCGCGGCAGGACGAAGCTATGCAGGATAAAATAAACGCGTCGCTGGATAAATTCGATTCCGGCTCGGGCTGGCCCAGCTTCACCGCCCCGGTGAGCCCGGAGCTGGTGGAAGAAAGGAAGGACGACACCCTCGGCATGGCGCGCGTGGAGGTGCGGTCCAAAGTCAGCGATTCGCACCTCGGGCACGTGTTCCCCGACGGCCCCGGGCCCAAAGGACTGCGCTACTGCGTTAATTCCGCGGCCCTGCGGTTCATCCCCCTCGACGAGCTGGAGAAAAAGGGCTACGCCCGCTACCTCCCGCTGTTCGGCGCCGGGAAACAAGGAAAATAGCTCATGACCGATCACCCTCCCCGCGCCGCCAACCCGACGCTGCTGCTGCTGCTCGCGGTTTTTCTTTTTATTTTTACGCTGATGATCTGGCCGTATCTCATCTGCCTGCTGATGGGCCTGATGCTGGCCATACTCACCAGGCCGCTTTATGACGCCCTGGCCCGTAAAGGCCCGGGGCCGCGCACCGCCGCCGCCGCCGCTATCCTCGCCATAATGCTGCTGATAATAGTGCCGCTCGTCCTTTTCGCGGCGCTGGGCGTAAAGCAGGGCATAGCCCTTTCCGCCTACCTCTCCGACGAGCGCGGGGCCCTGTTCCTGCGTTCGGCGGTGGACGCGGTAATGGGGTTCAAGCCGCTGTACTACGTGATAGAAAGCCCGGCCGCGCTGCAGGCGAAGGGCATACAGTTCCTGCAGAGCGCAGGGGCGGCATTGAGCACGGTCATACTGGTGCAGGCGGCCGCGCTGCCCGACCTGGCCCTTAAGCTGATCCTGTCGCTGCTGACCTGGTTCTTCATGTTGGTGGAGGGACACGTTTTCCTGAACTGGGTGCTGGATAAGGCGCGGCTCGACCGCGCGCTGCGCACGCGGCTGGGGAACTCACTGAAGGAGACGGTAGCGTCCACGGTCTGGGCCACCTCGGCCGCCGCGGCGGCGCAGGCACTGGTGGTAATGCTGGGCTTTCTGTTCCTGGGGGTGCCGGGTGTCTTTCTGGCCGCCGGGGCCACGTTCATCTTCGCCTGGATCCCCATACTCGGCAGCCTGCCGGTCTGCCTGGCCGGGGCGGTCTACCTTTATTTCCAGGGCTCCGTTCTCCAGCTAATTCTCATGGGCGTGGTGGCGGTGGTGGCCGGTCTTATCGACAACGTGGTGCGGCCGATAGTGCTGAAGGGGCACGGCGATATGCACCCGCTGCTGGCGCTGGTGGCCATTTTCTCCGGCATCGGGATGTTCGGCATCCTGGGCGTGATCTTCGGCCCGATAGTGGCGGCCATGCTGGTTTCCATCCTTAACGCCTGGGCGCCCTCGTCCGACGCCGCTAAAAGTTGACAGTAGGCGGAGTTTTGTCTTAAACTAAAGATGCGGTAAATCTGGTTCGCCGCGCGTTTTTTGTTCTCATAAAATTTGATCGGGCCGCCTTTAAATGCTTTTCCTTCTGCTTTCGCTTTCACTCCTCTGCCTCAGCGCTCTACTGACGGTTTTCTGTAACGCCCGCCCTGAAAGAGCTAATTTTATCGGCGCCGCCGGCGCCGTGTCCGCTTCCGCGGTCGGCCTGTTCCCCGCCGTAAGAACGCTGCTGCATCCTGCCGCCGAAACGCTCAGTCTTCCCTGGCCGGTGCCCATGGGCTCCTTCAGCCTTACGCTGGACCCCCTGTCCGCTTTTTTCCTGGTGCCCGTCTTTATCCTTACGGCGGCGGCCGCCATCTACGGGGCCGGCTATTTCAGGCCCGAAGAAAAAAAAGCGCTGGGGCTGGCCTGGACGGCTTTCAACCTGCTTTCCGCCGCGATGGCCATGGTGTTCCTGGCCGCCAACGCCGTACTGTTCATGCTGGCGTGGGAAGTGATGGCGGTCTCGTCGTTCTTCCTGGTAATTTTCGACCATGAGAAAGCGCAGGCCCGCAAAGCCGCGTACATTTACCTGGTGGCCGGAGCGGCGGGCGCGCTGGCTTTGATGTTCGCGTTCTCCCTGCTGGGCGCGCAGGCAGGGGCTCTGGATTTCGCGGCGTTCAAAAGGCCGGAAGGGCCGCTGGCCGCCGCCGCTTTCCTTTCTTTCCTGCTGGGGTTCGGCCTTAAAGCCGGCGTTATCCCGCTGCATGTCTGGCTGCCGGAAGCCCACCCCGCCGCGCCCAGCCATGTTTCGGCCGTGATGAGCGGCGTCATGATAAAGACCGGAATTTACGGGCTGATACGCGGCTGGGCCTGGGCGTGCTGGGCACGGCCATGGGCCTCTACCCGCTGGCGGCCCTGGCTTTCGGAGGGGCGCTGCTGCATGTGCTCAACCACGCTTTGTTCAAGGGCCTGCTTTTCATGGGCGCCGGCGCGGTGCTGCACGGCGCGGGCACGGCTGAAATGGAAGCTTTGGGCGGGTTGTCCAAGCGTATGCCCCGCGCGGCCTTCCTTTTCGTGCTCGGCGCGGCGGCCGCCTGCGCGCTGCCGCCGTTCAACGGCTTCGCCGGCGAATTCCTTATTTACCTGGGCGCGTTCAGCGCGCTCAACGGCCCCGCCAACATAGTGCTGGCCGCGCTGCTGGCGCTGGCCGTGCTTTCCGCGGCCGGGGCGCTGGCGCTGGCGGTGTTCTCCAAAGCCGCGGGTGCGGTCTTTCTCGGCGAGCCGCGCACGCAGGCCGCGGCCGGGGCCCATAACTGCGGCCCGCTGATGAACGCCGGCATGACGCTGCTGGCCGCCGCCTGCGTGGTTTCCGGCTTCGCCGCCCCTTTCCTTATATTGCCCGTCTCTACCGCCCTGGGCGCCGCGTTCGGCCTGCGCACCACGCTCGATTTCAGCGGCGCCGCCGCTACTCCCCTTATCTATCTTACCGCCGCGTTCCTGGCGCTGGCCGCCATAGTGTGGGTGCTGGCCGAAAAGCGCCGGTTCTTCCTGGGCGGCAGACAGCCCGCCGCCGGGCCCACCTGGGACTGCGGCTACGCGGCGCCGTCGGCGCGCATGCAGTACGGCGCGTCCTCCTTCTCCCAGCCGCTTACGGCTTTCTTCCAGCCGCTGCTCAGGAAAACCCTGAACATCCCCGTGATAGCCGGCTATTTCCCCGGCAAGGCCTCGTTCTCCAGCGAAGCCCGCTCCGTGGTCTTCGATCACCTGTACGCCCCCGTCATAGTGCGCCTGCGGGGCCTGGCTTTCCGCTTCAGCTGGCTGCAGCACGGGCGCCTCCAGTTCTACATACTTTACATCGTGGCGGCCCTGATGGCCTTACTGCTATGGAAATTATAAAACCGCTCATCCAATATCTGGCGGTGATAATCCTTTCCCCCCTGCTGCTGGGGCTCATCAACCGCGTAAAAGCCAAGTTCGCCGGCCGCCGCGGCCAGCCGCTGCTGCAGCTGTATTTCGACCTGTACAAACTCAGCTATAAAACCCCGGTCTACAGCCGCACTACTACCTGGCTGTTCAGGGCCGGGCCGGTGATAGGCCTGAGCGCCATCCTTTGCGCGCTGGCCGCGCTGCCTTTCGCGGGCCGGCCGGGCTTCCTGGCCTTCGACGGGGATTTTATATTCCTTATATACCTGCTCGGCTTAGGCCGGTTCTTCACGGTGCTGGCCGCGCTGGATACCGGTTCCAGCTTCGAGGGCATGGGCGCCAGCCGCGAGGTGCAGTTCGCGGTTTTCTCCGAGCCCGCTTTCTTCCTGGCGCTGGCCGCGCTGTCCAAGGCCACCGGCAAGCTGTCCCTTTCGGGCATGTTCCTGGCGCTGGAGCCCGCCTCCTGGCAGGCCGCGGCGCCGGCGCTGCTGCTGCTCACCGCCGCCCTGTTCATAATCCTGCTGGCCGAGAATTCCCGCGTGCCGGTGGACGACCCCAACACCCACCTCGAGCTTACCATGATCCACGAGGTGATGGTGCTGGACCACAGCGGGCCGGACCTGGCCTACATCCTTTACGGCGCGGCGCTCAAGCTTTGGTTCTTCGGGGCGCTGATAGCCAGCGCCGTGCTGCCGCGCCATTCCGGCTCCTGGCTCTACGACGGGGCCGCGTTCCTGGGCATGATGGCGGTGATAGCGGCGGCCATAGGCACGGTGGAATCCGTGATGGCCCGCCTGCGCATGATAAAGGTGCAGTACCTGCTGATGGGCGCGCTGGTCTTCTCGATACTCGCTTTGCTGTTCCAGACGGGACGCTAAGAACTTATGAGCACTTTAGCCGAACTTACCATAGTTTTCATCATCCTGCTGAACCTGGCCCTTGCCGTGTCGGGCTCGATGTCGGTCTGCATCCGCCTGGCCGCCATCCAGGGCGTGGCGGCGGGGCTGCTGCCGCTGCTGGCCGGCGGCGGCGTGATGCGCGGCCGCGCCATGGCTTTCGCCGCTTTTATAATCCTGCTCAAGGGCGCGGTGTTCCCCTGGCTGATGTTCCGCGCCCGGGAAAAGACCGGGGCCCGCCGGGACGTGGACCCGCTGATCGGCTACCCGTCGTCGATAATGCTCTGCCTGGGCGCTTTCGCCGCGTCCTCGTGGCTGGGCTCGCGCCTGCCGCTGCCCCATTCCGGCGTGGCGTTCATCGTGCCGGCGTCGCTGGCCACCATCTTCACCGGCTTCCTGCTCATCACCACGCGCGCCAAAGCCATCACGCAGGTGCTGGGCTACCTGGTCATCGAGAACGGCATCTATATCTTCGGGCTGGCGCTGTTCGTGGAGCAGCCGCTGATGGTGGAGCTGGCCATCCTGCTGGACGTTTTCGTGGCGGTGTTCGTGATGGGCATAGCTATCTTCCATATCAGCCGGGAGTTCGACCATATAGACACGGACCAGATGGACGAACTGACCGACTGGCATCAGTCGGAAGAGGGCGGCAACATATGATAACGGCGCTGCTTACGCTGCCGCTGCTCTCCGGCCTGGTGTCTTTCATCATTAAAAGCGACGCCGCGCGCCGCAGGCTGCTGCTGGCCGCCACGGCCGGGCACCTGGCGCTCACCGCCGCGCTGTTCGCGGCCAGGCTGAACCCCGCGCTGGGCGTACCCTGGGCCGCCGCCGGCGAGTGGTTCGGTTTCGACGAGCTGGGCCTGCTGTTCCTGGGCGTCACCTCGGTGCTGTTCCTCGGGGCCTCCGTCTACTCCGTGCGCTACCTGGCGCTGGAAAAGCGCGACCCCGGCGAGGACGCCGACGACGGATTTATTTTTAACAACGCGCCCGAAGCCGTCTTCACGGGCTGCCTGCTGCTTTTCCTTTCGGCCATGACGGCGGTGACGGCCAGCCGCCACCTGGGCATACTCTGGGCGGCGGTGGAGGCTACCACGCTGCTCAGCGCCCCGCTTATCTATTTCCACCGGCACAAACGTTCGCTGGAGGCCACCTGGAAATACCTGCTTATCTGCTCGGTGGGCATAGCGCTGGCCCTGATGGGCAACCTGTTCCTGGGCGCGGCCGGGCTGCGCACCGGCTTCGGCCTTAACCTGGACGCGCTGCTGGGCGGCGCGCTTCAGCTGGACAAGCCGCTGCTCAAAGCCGCTTTCCTGTTCCTGTTCGTCGGCTACGGCACCAAGATGGGCCTGGCCCCGTTCCATACCTGGCTGCCCGACGCGCACAGCGAAGCCCCCGCCGTGGTGTCCGCCCTGCTCAGCGGCGCGCTGCTCAACTGCGCTTTCCTGGGCATTCTGCGCGCCGTGCAGATCTGCTCCGGCGCCGGCCTGTCCGATTTCTCCGGCGGCATACTGGTCCTTTTCGGCCTGCTGTCGCTGATGACCGCCGGGCTGTTCATCCTGGGCCAGCGCGATTATAAGCGCATGCTAGCTTATTCCAGCATCGAGCACATGGGCATCCTGGCGCTGGGCGCGGGCCTGGGCGGCGGCGCGGTGTACGGCGCGCTGCTGGGCGCCGTGGGCCATTCGCTGGCCAAGGCCGGGCTTTTCTTCACGTCGGGCCTGATCCTGGCGGCGTACAGGACCAAGCGCATCTCCGACGTAAAAGGCCTGCTCGGCCGCGCGCCACGCACGGCGGCGCTGTGGCTGGCCGGCTTCTTCCTTATAACCGGCACGCCCCCCTCCGGCATCTTCCTGGGAAAGTTCCTTATTCTGAAAGAGGCCGTGGCCTCCGGTAAATACCTGGTGGCCGGCGTGTACCTGCTTTTCCTGGGCATAGTTTTCGCCGGGATGGCGCGTATCTTTATAAACATGGCCTTCGGCGCCCATGCCCCGGGGCCGGATGAAAAACCGTTCTACGAATCGCGCGGCATGGTAGCGCCCGCCTGCGTCTTCTTCTGCTGCGTGCTGGCGCTGGGGCTGTACGTGCCCGCCTGGCTGGATACGCTGATCAGCGGCGCGCAGGCCCTTATAGGGAGGGCCCCGTGAGCATCCCCCTGGTGCCGCTGGAGAATATCCTCTTCCTGCCCATGGAGGAGTTCACGAGGACAGTTACCGGCAAACTCCGCTCCGGCGGGCGGGCGGCCGTCTTTTTCGCCATGCCCGAGGCCGGCGCTTTCCGGCTGGTGATGGCCATAGCTTTCGACCTGGAAGGGCGGCTTGAATTCCTTTCCACGGCCGCGGCCGGTTCGTTCCCCTCCCTTACCCCGGAGCTGCCGCAGCTGCATCTGTTCGAGCGCGAAATTTACGAGCTGACCGGGCTGAAGCCCGAGGGGCATCCGTGGCTGAAACCGGTGCGGTTCACCGGCGCGGCCGCCCGGCCCGGCGTGGCGGAGTTCTTCCGGGTGCACGGCAGCGAGGTGCATGAAGTGGCCGTGGGCCCCGTGCACGCCGGCGTGATCGAGCCGGGCCATTTCCGCTTCCAGTGCTACGGCGAGAAAGTTTTCCAGCTGGAGATAGCGCTGGGCTACCAGCACCGCGGCGTGGAGCGGCGCCTGGCCGCCGGGCCCGACGCGCGCGGCATACATTACGCCGAAACGCTGGCGGGCGACACTACGGCGGGACACGCCTGGGCTTACTGCGAAACCATCGAAACGCTGTGCGGCGCGGCTGTTCCTGCCAGGGCGCAGGTGCTGCGCGCCATAATGCTGGAACTGGAGCGGCTGGCCAACCACACAGGCGACCTGGGCGCGCTCTCCGGCGACGTGGCCTACCTGCCTACGGCCTCTTTCTGCGGCCGCCTGCGCGGCGATTTCCTGAATATGACCGCGCTGCTCTGCGGCAACCGCTTCGGCCGGAACATGTTCAGGCCCGGCGGGGTGAACTTCGACCTGGACGCCGCGCTGGTTAAGGAGCTTAAGGCGCGCCTGGACGCCGCTTTCAGGGACGCCGAGAACGCCGTGGCGCTGCTGTGGAAGACGAATTCGGTGGTGGACCGCTTCGACGCCACCGGGCTGCTGCTGGCCGACGCCGCGCGCGGGCTCGGGCTGGTGGGGCCGGTAGCGCGGGCCTGCGGCATTCCGCTGGATACCCGCAGGAATTTTCCCTTCGGGCCCTATCATGATTTTACGCTGTCCGCTTCGGGCAGGGGCGACGTGTACGCGCGCGCGTACGTGCGCTGGGCCGAGATGCAGAAATCGGCGCAGCTCGTTGACGCCTGGCTGGACGCGCTGCCCGGCGGGCCAGTGGCGGCGGAATGCGGGCCGCTCAGGCCCGGCAGCGCCGCGGTCTCGCTGATAGAGGGCTGGCGCGGGCAGATCTGCCACGCGGCGGTCACCGACGACGCCGGGCGCTTCCGTTATTACAAGGTGGTGGACCCCTCCTTCCGCAACTGGGTGGGGCTGGCCATGGCGCTCAGGAACGGCGAGATCTCTGATTTCCCGCTGTGCAATAAAAGTTTCAACCTGTCGTACTGCGGGCACGACCTGTAAACATATGTTCAAAGAAATTATCGCGCGGTTCAAACAGGGATACCGGACCATGGAGTTCCCGGCGCCCGGCCTTGCTCTGCCCGCGCGCGGGCTGGGCCTGCCCGTAGTTAAAACTCTCGAAGAAACAGCGGCGCAGGCCTGCGTCTACGGCGCTATTTCGGCGGGCCCGGGCGGCGGGCTGGATATGGGGCGCTGTGTTTTCTGCGGCGCCTGCGCCCAGGCAGCGCCCGGGGCCGTGGAGTTCACCAAGGAGTACAAGCTTTGCGCCAGTGCCCGGCAGGACCTGGTGGTGGGCAATGCGGGATTCAAACGGGCCGCGCCCGTGGCGGCGGATATCCGGAGAATTTTAGGCCGTTCTTTTAAGTTGCGCCAGGTCAGCGCGGGCGGCTGCGGGGCCTGCGAGGCCGACTGCAACGTTCTTGGCACGCTGGCTTGGGACATGGGTCGTTTCGGCGTGCAATTCGTGGCTTCGCCGCGGCACGCCGACGGCATACTGGTGACCGGTCCTGTTACGAAGAACATGGAACTGGCCCTGCGCAAGACCTACGACGCGGTGCCGGGGCCGAAAGTTGTGATAGCCTGCGGCGCCTGCGCCATCGCCGGCGGGCCTTACGCCGGGCATGAGGAATGCGTGGGCATTCCCAGGGATATCCCGGTAGACCTTTACATTCCCGGCTGTCCCCCCCATCCTTTGACTATCCTCGACGGGCTGTTGCGCCTTATCGGCCGAATTGATTAGATCCGCAGTTCCCGAAGCCGGGGCAGTTTTCTGCAATTTTAATAGCTCCGCCGCGCCCGGCAACTGCCGGGCGTCACAGAATTTTCCGGAGTGCTTCTTTCAGTCGTCGACCGGGGCGGGTTCTATTACTTCGTATAAGTCGCCTTTCGGGTCCGGCTGGCAGTCTTCGTCCGGCGGGCCGCAGGCGTATTCATATAACGCCGCTTGAGGGGCCGGCTTAAATTTAGGCAATTCAGAGGGCAGGCCCAGGTGGGTTAAAAGGGTTACTCGCGGTTATAATTTTACCGTGGCCGCCGGCGGCCTCGAACGAGGCTACGATCTTCTGCAGGAGCGCGTCTTTTATTCCGGCGGCTTTTGCCTTATCCGCGGCTTTCGGCTTAACCTCGGCGGCATCGCCCGCCGCGGCGGCCTTGAGCCCCGCCGCGCCGACAATCAGGCGGTCGAATTCCCCGGAACCGCCGGTCTCCACGTTCGCGGCGCGCGCCGCGCTGAAAGAACAGCCAAGCGCCGCCGCCAGGAAAATTATTTTAGTCTTCATGCCGCGCATCTCCCCGTCAGCACTGTTTATGAACCCCTTCCGGCCCGGGAACCCCCGGACCGGGCCGCTGCTCCGCGTTACTTAAGATACTCGACCACGAAAAAATACCTGTCCACTACCAGCTGGGTAGGAAAAGGAGTGGGAGCGAATATTTCGCATTGGGTTACAACGGCTCCCGACGCCAGCAGCTCATTGATCTTCTTCTCCATCCTGGCCCTGGTGGAGCTCTTGCCTACAGTTACCGGAGCGTTACTTTCTTTAAAAGTGTATTTCTTTATATCCGAGTCTCCCCGCGCTGATGTCGTCAAGTCGGCATAGGGATCGGCCGCGGTGTAAACAGCCACGCGGGCCACATCCACCCCCTGGCCGGCCAGTATCTCCTTGGCGCGTTTTACGGCGCCCAGCAGGCCGCCGGCGCCGACAACTTTGCGCGAGCCTCCGCACTCTGTGGGGAGAATAAGGTGAGTCTTTCCGTCAGGGTCCGCCCACACCGTTCTCATCTCTATGTCGGCGGGGTTCATTCCCAGCTCCTCGGCCGCGGCTGCCCATGGCCCGCTTTGAGCCGCGCCCTTTTCCGCTACGGGCTGCGGCAGGGGCGCGGCAATAGTCTTGTCGGCGGCAAGGGCCGCCCTGAAATCGGCCACCCGCATGGTCTGTAAACCGGAGAAGTCCGCCGCGGAAGCCGCGCCGCCCAGCATAACCACCACCAGCGCTAAGAAAGTACGTTTCATTATTTAGTCCTCCTGACTTGTTGGGCGCATCAGCGCCGTTGATATAGTATGGCAGAACCGCGGAAACTCCGCATGAGGCAAAAGG
>JAPLKJ010000074.1 GCA_026388125.1 Elusimicrobiota bacterium | reverse complement strand
GGCCACCAGCGGCCTGCCGCAGGCCAGCCATTCCAGCGCCGCGCGCGAGACCGCCTCGCTGCCCAGCGAGGCGATGACGCCGATGCTGCAGCGCTTCATGAAAGCTGCTGTATCGTCCACCCTGCCGTGAAAGACCACGTTCTTCGTTATGCCCAGCCCGGCCGCGTACTCTTCCAGGTCGCGGTATTTCAGGTTGGCCTCTCCGCCGGCTATGTGGAATTCGGCTTCGATCCCCCGGCCGAGCAGTTCGGCCGCGGCGGCCAGAAAACATTTATGGCCTTTTACCGGGTCGAGCCTGCCCAGCAGCCCTATGGTCCAGGGGGGCGGGGCCGGCGGATGCTCGAAGGGAGGCAGGGCGATGCCCTGCCGTATCAAAGCGGAGGAGGACGGATCTAGCCCGGCCGCCAGGTAAAGGTCCTCTATGTAGCTGGAGGCGGAAATGACCTTGGTGACCGCGGAAAAAGTAAAGCCCAGCGACGGGGGCTGCGCGTCGGCCTTCACGCGCACCACCGGCAGGCCGGGAACCTTCAGCCGCAGCAGCCAGGCCATGGTCTGGGCGCGGCCGGTGTGCGCGCAGACGGCGCTGAGCTTTTCGGCGCGCGCCAGCGCGTGCAGGCCTTTTACGGCGGCGGGCAGGCCGAAATAATCCTTGCGGCCGGGAATGGCGTGCGTCCGGAATTGTTCACGGCGGGCGAAGTCCATGGCCGCGCTGCCGGGGGGGCAGGCGAAGATCACGGAGTGGCCGGCGTCCCGCAGGACCCTGGCCTGGTCGAAGGCGTAGGCGGCCAGCCCGCTATTCCAGGGGATGTCTATTACGCTTAAAATTTTCAATGGCTGTTTCATAGCACTTAAGGGTCAGCGCCGCCATCCGCGGAGAGGAGAAATCCTCCCGGCGGCGGTGGGCCTCCTGCGCCAGGCGCGCGCGCAGCTCGGGCTCGTTGATCACGCGCCGCTGGGCGCGGGCCAGCGCGGCGTGGTCGCTGGGCGGCACGGTAAGCCCGTTGGCGCCGTCCTCTATCACCTCGCCGATGCCGCCCGCGGTGGTGGCCACTATCGGCAGGGAGGCGTTCATGGCCTCCACCAGCACGCTGCCCATCCCTTCCTCCACCGAGGAAAGCACGAACATATCCAGCGCCGCCAGGACCTTGTAGGGATCGCGGCGGTAGCCTATCAGCCTGAAGCGGTCCTGTATCTTCAGCATCCGCGCCAGGTGTTCCGTTTTCTGGGCCAGCGGGCCTTCGCCGGCTATCAGATAAACTACCCGCGGCTCCTCTTTGAGCACCAGCGCCGCGGCGCGCACCATGTTCTCGGGGTCCTTGTGCGGGACCAGCGCTATCAGCGAGCCGGCCCAGAAAGCTTCCTGCGCAAGGCCCAGCTCGGCCGCCAGCTCTTTGCGCGCGGCCGCGCGGTACGCCGGGAACTCGCCCGGCCTCCAGGGCGTGTCGTCGAGGTCTATCGTGCTGTTGACTACGGCGATCTTCTCGTCCGGCACTTCGGCCTTCAGCAGCATCTCCCTTACCGCCTCCGAAATGGCTATCACTATGTGGGCTTTAGAATATTTTAAGCGGGCGGTGAAAGAGCCGGGCATGAAATCCACCCGGCGGTGCGCCACGCGCACGCAGTCCAGCCCCGCCGAGGCCAGCCAGGACACCGCCGCCGCGTGCGAAGTATGGGAATGCAGCAGGGGCGGGAGGCCGCCGGAGGCCGGCAGGCCCTTCAGCGCGCGCCGCAGCAGGACGGCCGAAACCGGGTCCCACTCGAAAAAGTACGGGAGGGTCAAAGTGGCGAAGTTCTTACGCTGCGCGGCCTTATGCAGCGGGGAGCCTTCCCTGCACACCACCGTATTGCTGTGGCCCAGGGCGTTAAGTTCCTTTACAAGGTAAAGCAGCTGCCGCTGGCCGCCGCGCAGTTCCCTGCCGTCGTCGAGATGAAATACGGTGAGGCGGTTTTCCATAAGGTGAATATTCTAACAATTATACAGGGGGGCGGATAAGACAGGGGAATTAAAAAAGCCCCTTGCGGGGCTTTTTAAAGCTGGTGGACGTGACAGGGATCGAACCTGCGACCTCCTCCATGCCATGGAGGCGATCTCCCAACTGAGCTACACGCCCGACTGTTCCGCTGTTTTAAAGAACTGTAACTATCTTATCAAAAAAACAGGCCCCTTTCAATTTGTTTTTGAAATAATTGACGGGCGCCCTACACCTGCCGCCGGATAATTTAATAGAATTGTGGCTCGGCGATACTTAAAGTGGAGAAAATAATGAAAATCAAATCGTTCAACGTTATCCCCAATCTGCCTGAGAATCTCAGGGCTTTGGAGGAACTTTCGACCAACATGTGGTTCACCTGGAACTGGGACGCCATCATGATGTTCGTGGGGATAAACGAGGACCTGTGGCACCGCTCGCACAGGAACCCCAAATGGATACTGGGCACGCTGCCCCCGGAAAGGCTCGAGGAACTGAGCCGGGACGGGAATTTCCTCGGCAAGCTGGAGGAGATCAAGAACAAATTCGAGAACTATATTTCGTACAAGGACACCTGGTTCGCCAAGAACCGCCAGGAGCAGGACAAGGACATCCATATAGCGTATTTCTCCATGGAATACGGCATAGGCGAAGGCCTGCCGATCTACTCCGGCGGCCTGGGCATGCTCAGCGGCGACCATCTTAAATCCTCCTCCGACCTCGGCATGCCGCTGGTGGGGATGGGCCTGCTCTATAAAAAAGGCTACGTGCAGCAGGTGCTCAACCGCGACAACTGGCAGGTGGAGCGCTACCCCGAGAACGACTGGTATAACATGCCGGTGCAGATCGTGAAAGACGCCGGCGGCAGGCCGCTGCGCGTGGAAGTGGACCTGGCGGGGGAAAAGGTGCTGGTGGGCGTGTGGCAGGTGCCGGTGGGCCGGACCTCGCTTTACCTGCTGGATACCGACCTGCCGGAGAATACCGCGCAGGCCAGGCTTATTACCGAACAACTTTACGGCGGCGACAGGGAGAACCGCATCCGCCAGGAGATCGTGCTGGGCATCGGCGGCGCCCGCGCCCTGGAGGCGATGGGGATAGCCCCGACGGTGTTCCATATCAACGAGGGGCACAGCGCGTTCCTGCTTTTCGAGCGCATCCGCCAGCTGATGCGCAACCGGGGCCTGACCTACCCGGAAGCGCGGGAGGTCGTGTGGGCCTCTTCCGTCTTCACCACGCATACCCCGGTAATGGCCGGCAACGAGCATTTCGATTTCGAGCTGGTCAAGAGATACCTGGAAAGCTACTCGCGGGAGCTGGGCCTCACCTTCCCGGAATTCCTCGAGATAGGCAAGGAGGAGCATACCTCCATGGGCTTCTGCATGACCGTAGTGGCCATGCGGCTGTGCGCTTTCCTTAACGGGGTAAGCCTGCTGCACCGCGACGTGTCCCGCGACATGTGGCACAAGCTGTGGCCGCAGCTGCCCCGCTACGAAATCCCGATAGAGGGCATCACCAACGGCGTGCACACCTGCTCCTGGATCAGCCACGAGCACCACAAGCTCTACAGCAAATACCTGGCCGGCGGCGCCAACGGGATCCCGGATTCCTGCGACTTCAGCCGCATGGGGGAGATCGGCGACCGGGAAATGTGGGACACGCACATGGTGCGCAAAGTTAAGCTGGTGAAGCTGGTGCGCGAGCGCCTCAAGCGGCAGCATCAGCGCCTGGGCGCCGACCCCACCGTGCTGGCCGAGGCCGAAAAGGTGCTCAACCCCGAGTACCTCACCATCGGTTTCGCGCGGCGCTTCGCCACCTACAAGCGCGCCACGCTGTTCATGCGCGACCTCGAGCGCCTGCTGGAGCTGGTAACCGACGAGAAAATGCCGGTGCAGTTCGTGTTCGCGGGCAAAGCGCACCAGGCCGACACGCACGGCAAGGAATTCATCAAGGCCGTGGCCAAGCTTTCCATGGACCCGCGCTTCAAGAGCCGCATCATCTTCGTGGAAGACTACAACATGAACGTAGCCCGCTACATGGTGCAGGGCGTGGACGTGTGGATGAACAACCCGATCCGGCCGCTCGAGGCGTCGGGCACCAGCGGCATGAAGGCCGCCGCCAACGGCGTGATGAACCTGTCCGTGCTGGACGGCTGGTGGGAGGAGGGCTACTCGCCCGACCTGGGCTGGGCCATCGGCGGCACCGAGGCCTATAACAGCGATGAGGAGCGGGACTACGTCGAGTCGGAGTCCATCTACAATCTGCTGAAGAAGGTCATAGCGCCGCTCTATTACGAGCGCGGCGAGGACGGGCTGCCGCACGACTGGATAAAGATGATGAAGGTCTGCGTGCAGAAGCTGATCCCCCATTTCAACACCAACCGCATGCTGCGCGAGTATTACGAGAAGTTCTACGTGCACGCGCACCGCTCCAGCAGGAAGTTCGCGGAGAACTCCCGCGTGGCCGAGTTCGCCGGCTGGCGCAGGAAGCTGGCCGACAACTGGCCGCAGGTGAAAGTGGTCACCGACCAGTTCAAGCCCGAGATGGAACTGCATTCCGGGGCCACGCTGCCCGTGCGCGCCGTGGTCTGGCTGGGCGACCTGAAGCCCGAGGACGTGGACGTGCAGTTGCACGTGGGCACGGCCGGCGGGGAAAGCGTTTTTAAGGAAGGGCGTTCCGTGTCCATGACGCAGGAGGCCCGCATGGGCGACTCCTACGTGTACAAAGGCGAGATCCTGTGCCGCAAGAGCGGGCGCCACGATTTCGCGGTGCGGGTCATCGGCCGGCACCCGGACGCGGTCAACGCGCTGATGCCGCTGCTGATAAAATGGAGCGACGACTGAGCGGGCCCGCGAACTGTTGTTCCCGGGCGGAAAATATATATAATATTTTCAACGGCCGGCAACGGCCTGCGGCAGCGGTAATTAAAGAGAGGTAATCCGGCAATGGCAAAAGGCAAAGTAAAGTGGTTCAATGATAAGAAAGGGTTCGGTTTTATCATACCTGACGACGGTTCGAAGGACCTGTTCGTTCATCACTCTTCGATAACCGGGGAGGGCTTCAAGACCCTGGCCGAGAACCAGGAAGTGGAGTTCGACACCGAGGACTCCGAAAAAGGCCCCAAAGCGGTTAACGTAAAAAAAGCGCCGGCTAAATAAAGGATACCGGAGTTCGCGGCAGCGGCCCCTCCCCTGAGGGGCCGCTCCTTTTTACCGGGCCGGGGCGCGCCGGCCTGTCAACGGGCGGGGGAAATATATTATACTCATACTTGCCCGGCCGCCCGGCGGCGGCGCGAGACAGCGAATTCAAGGAGACCGTATGGCTGAAAACAAACAGGACCCCTCCAAGCCGATCCAGCTCGAGGTGCAGATGGACGAGGTGACCGCGCAGGGGCTGTACGCCAACCTGGCCGGGGTCACCCACAGCGAGACCGAATTCATCTTTGATTTCCTTTTCCTGCAGCCCAACCAGCCGAAAGCCAAATTGCGGGCGCGCGTGATCTCGAGCCCCGTGCACACCAAGCGCTTCCTTTCCGCGCTGGTGGAGAACATCAAGCGCTACGAGGAGCGGTTCGGCGTCATCCCCGAGCGGGCGGTGAACATCACGCACGGCCACAGCTGAACCTGGGCGGCGGCCGCCGGAAAAGAAAGATCCCGGGGCGGGTCCCGGGATCTTTCTTTTTATTTCCGAGGGAACAAAAGCTCTTAAGTGCCGCCCTGCAGCAGGAAAGAATCTTTTTCGGACGGCAGGTGGCAGTTGAGGGAGAAGCCCTTGGCCTGCACCCTGGCCCTGGCGTCCGCGAGCATCGCGTCGAGCTGCTCGTCGGAATACTCCGGCTGGGCGTGGAACAGCAGCAGGTCTCGGGCCTGGGCCTTTTCGGCCGCGAAGTCCACCGTTACCGACAGGCACGAATGACCCCTGAGCTTGTGGGTGTCGTAATCTTTGTCGCTGTAGGCGGCGTCGTGGATCAGGATGTCCGCGCCGCGCACGAAGCCGCCCAGCTTCTCGTCATAGTCCTGGAAAGCCGTGGCGTCGCCCCAGATCTCGCTGTCCGGCGCGTAGGCTATTTTCTTGCCCAGCGTCTCGAGCAGGTAGACCATGGTGCTGGTGGGATGGTTGGCGTACATGGAGGAAAGCTTCACTCCGGGCAGCAGCTCGTAGTTGTCCTCCAGGATCTCGTACACGTCGATCTTGGCCTTGGGGGGGGTCTTGGCCATGGAGTACGAACTGTAGAAAGTAGCCTGCGCCACTTCCTTAAGGCTCTTTTCCGGGTCGTTGGCGCCCACCAGGTGTATGGCGAAATTGGAATCGTAGATGGGCATAAAGCTGCCCAGCCCGATGATATGGTCCAGGTGATAATGGGTCAGGCAGATCCAGATGTTCTTATAGTAGCGCTTCCGTTCCGCTATCTCTTTGCCCAGCTCCACTATGCCGGTGCCGGCGTCGAAAATGAACAGGTGGTCTTTGGTCTCCACCGAAACGCAGGACGTCTGGCGGCCGTAGCGCGAGGCGGAGTTAGGCAGTTGCGTGGCCATGCCGCGCGCGCCCCAGACGGTGACGCGCAGCTGCCCGGCCGAGAGGTCGCTGACCTGGGGGGAAAGGTCTTCCCGGATAATTTCGGGCATCGGCGCGGCCGGCGGCGGGGCGGCGGCGGCTCCGGCCGGGCTGCCGTCCAGGATGCTTTTTACGGTCTGGAAAAAAGTTTCGATGTTATAAGGCTTCTGCAGGAAGAAATCGGCGCCGAACTGGAAGGCGCGCTGCTTCTCCACCTGGTAGGATTTCCCCGAGACCACTATGATCTTTATGTGCTTCAGGGCGGGGTTGGACTTTACCGCCTTGCAGATGTCCATGCCGCTCACGCCGGGCATCATGATGTCGGTCACGATCAGGCGCGGCATCTGGGCCTTTATCGTGTTGATAGCCTCCATGGAATCCTGGAGCAGCGTGACCTTATAGCCGCCGTCCACCAGGAGGTCCCGGGAAAGCTCGCCCACCATGGGGTCGTCGTCCACAACCAGCACATCAGGGTTTTCCATATTTACTATAATGTATTATACATATTTTCAAGTTAAGGAAATATTGCGCGCCTAGGGAGGCCGATACAGTTTATGATGCGTATAATAGCCGGAACCAAAAGAGGCCGCACGATATTCACTATCCCCAAGGACAAGTTCGTCAAGCCCGTTTCCGCGCGGATACGGCAGTCCCTGTTCGACATCCTGCGCCCCTATATCACCGGCGCGGTCTTCCTCGACCTCTACGCCGGGACGGGCGCCGTGGGCATGGAGGCCCTGTCGCGCGGGGCGGCCAAGGCGGTCTTCGTGGAGCACGACGGGCAGTGCATGAAGGTCATTGAAAAGAACATCGCGGCCCTCGGGTTCGCCGACCGGGCCAAAGCCCTCAAGGGCGACGTGCTGACCGGCGTGAAATGGCTGGAGCATTTTTCCGATTACAAGGGCTACGACATAGTTTTCATGGGCCCGCCCTACCGCACCGACGAGAACCTGCCGCTCTTCTACAGCATGCGGACCCTGGAGATGCTGGCCGAGGCCCGCATCACCTCCCCCGGCGCCCAGATCGTGGTGCAGCACCACGTCAAGGAAGAAGTTACCGCCCCGGCCGGGCTGGAATTGTTCCGCCGCGTGAAATACGGGGATTCGTTCGTGGACTTCCTGCGGTTCAAAAAATGATCTTCGACCCCCTCGAACTCAACTACAGCAAGATCCGGGCCTACATCGACTGCCCGTTCCTTTACCGCGCCATCTACGTGGAGCGGAAGTTCGCCCCGCAGACCCCGTTCTCCTCGCTGGGGCTTTCGGTGCACCGCGCCCTGGCCCGCTATCACGCCGGAGGGCGCGACCTCAGCGACCTGCTGGCGCATTACGAGGACGCCTGGCTGCACCAGGGCTACGCCAGCGCGCAGGAGAGCATGGAGTTCTACAAGCGCGGCGCCGGGGTGCTCGAGAACTGGTGGATCTACAACCAGGACCACAAGGCGGAGGTCCTTTACTCGGAAAAGCATTTCGCGTTCCCTTTCGGAAAATGGCTGGTCAAGGGCACCATAGACAGGGTGGACAGGGTGGGCAAAGGGGAGGTGGAGCTGATAGATTACAAGATGGGGTTCGAAGGCCGGAAGCTGGAGGACGTGACGGGGAGCCTGCAGCTGGCCATTTACGCGGCCGGCATCGAGCGCGCGCTGAACCTGAAGGTGGTCGTGGTCTCCTACCTGGTGCTGTGCGGCCCGGAGAAGATCTCCGCGCCCTACGACTCCGCCTCCGCCGCCGCCACGCTGGACTTCATTGACCGGACGGCGGAGAAGATGCTGGCGCTGGAGATGTCCCGCAAAGGCGACTGCGCCCGCTGCGCGATGCGCAATTCCTGCCCGGAATCGTTGGCGCGCGCCGCGGCCTCTCCCGCGGGCAAACCGCTGGCCGCGGGGGATATAGTTTAAAACTGCGGGAATATGGTATATTTGTTTTAGGGGTATATGCTCAAATACATTCGCGCCTTGGACCGCGGCGAAGTCACTAACTTCTCGCGCAATTCATACGAGGTGGTCTTCTCGGTCTTCATGATCGCCCTGGCGTATTTTTACCGCAGCAATCCGCAGGTCTCCTACCCCCAGGTGCTCTATTTCTTCCTGCTGCTGCTTGGTTTTAATTTCGTTTTCAACTACCTGCTGCGCCGCCGGACCTCCGTGAATCTCTGGCTGGTGGACCTCATCCTGCTGGCGAACATGTGGATCATCACCGGCGTGCTTTACTGCTCGGGCAAGGGCGATTCCTATTTCTGGGTGCTGTACCTGCTGCCGGTCTTCGCCGCCTCGCTGATGGCCAGTTTCAAGGACGCGTTCGGGATAGTTTTCCTCTGCGCCCTGGCCATAACCGCGCTGTCCTGGCCGCTGGGCGGCGCCGAGCTGTCCAATATCCTTTCCCTGGCCGTAAAACTGGCGGTGCTCGGTTTCTCGGCCGGCGTGGTCTATAACACCGCCCAGTCGAGAAAAAAGGCCGAGGCCGGCCTGGCCGCGAAAAGGAGCGAGGTGGAGAATCTCTCCCAGCAGATAACGATCAGCGAGGGGGACCTGGTCAAGACCGCCTCTGTCGGGGAAGTGGGCGCCATGGCCAGCGGCATCATGCACGACCTGGGCAACGCGGTCTCCGTCATCCTGCTCAGCGCCGAGATAGCGGCCGAGGACGAGAAACCGGAAAAGACCGACATCCAGCGCATAGTCCGCGCGGCGAGATTCGCCAAAGAGGTGATCGGCAGCGTGATCAGCATCACGCGCAACCGGGACTACGAATTCAAGCGCATCTCCCTGACGGAGCCCGCAGAGAACGCCGTGCTGCTTACCGAATCCCAGGTGCGCAAAAAAAGCGTGACCCTCGAACGCGAGTTCGCCGACGACCTGCCCGCGCTGCTGCTCAGCCGGGTGCACATCGAGCGGGTGTTCATAAACATCATCTCCAACTCGGTGTCCTTCGTGCCGGAGGGCGGCCGTATAAAGCTCTCCGCCGCCGCGGCCCCGGGCGGGGTGCGGGTGGCCCTGACCGACAACGGTCCCGGGTTCCCGGCAAATCTGCTCAACGGCGGGATCAAGGCCTTCGCCACCACGCGCAAGGAGGCCGGCGGCACGGGGCTGGGGCTTTTTGTCTGCGAACAGATAGTGCAGCACCACGGCGGGACCCTCACGCTGGACAACCCTCCCGAAGGCGGCTCCAGGATAACCATCTTCCTGCCTGTCGACGGGCCGGGCGACAAAAAAGATATCAGGGAAACTACAGGCAATTGGCCGGCCGCGCTGAAATAGCCGCCGGTCTCACCGTTACTTACCGTACCCCCGGAACAGCCACAGCATAGCGGCGCCCAGTCCCACCCTGTAGACCAGGAAAGGCCCGAGGCCGCGCTTTTTCAGCCAGGCTAGGAACAGCCCTATGGCCGCCAGTCCCGAAAGGAAGGACGCCGCCAGCCCCCAGGCGAAAGCCGCGTTAAGGTCGGCCCCGGTAAGCTTAACGGCTTCCAGCAGGCCGGCGCCCGCTATCACCGGCGTGCCTATCAGGAACGCCAACCGCGCCGCCGCCGGGCGGGAATAGCCCAGGAACAGCGCGGCCATTATCGTCATGCCCGAGCGGGACGCGCCGGGCATCAGGGCCAGCGTCTGCGCCAGGCCTATCAGCACGGCGTCCTTCAGCGTGAAAGCGCTTTCTTCCAGCACCAGGCGCGGGCGCCGGTCGGCCAGGTATATAAATAAGGAAAAGAGGATAAGGCTGCAGGCTATCCAGCGCGGGTCGCGGAAAGCCGTTTCGGCCTGGTGGTGCAGCAGCAGGCCGGCCGCGCCGGCCGGCACCGAGGCCGCGGCCAGCAGCCACAGCGTGTGGCCTTCCTTCTCCCGGGGCCGCGTGAACGCGTCGCTGAAAATTTTCAGCCAGTCTTTCGCGAAGTAAAGCAGCACGGCCAGCAGCGTGCCCAGGTGCAGCATCACGTCGTAAGCCAGCCCCTGGTATTCCCAGCCGAACACGCGCGGCGCCAGCGCCAGGTGCGCCGAACTCGAGATGGGGAGGAATTCCCCGGTCCCCTGCAGCAAACCCAGGACCACGGCCTGAAATTCAGTCATTGACGATCTCCGTTCCGGGGTAATAATGGCGCAGTATTTCCCGGTATTTGTAGCCTTTACGCGCCATTCCGTCGGCGCCCCACTGGCACATCCCCACGCCGTGCCCGCTGCCTTTCCCTTCCAGCATCACATAATCCTTGCCCGGGGTGATCTTGAAATACGAGCTTCTTACGGCGTTCCAGCCGGCCCGCCTCCCGACCCCGTGGTAAAAATCCGTGGCGGACAGCGCCACGCGTCTCGTGCGCGTGTAGAGTTCGAGCGCCGCCGCCCTGCCCGAAGCGCCCCAGGCGCTGACGCGCAGCCCGCGGGCTTCCTCGCCGGGGGCTATCCAGCCGGCGTCCCTGGCGATGCGCGTAAGGCCGGTAAAAAATATCTTCGTCTTCCAGAAAAAGCCGGGGGCGCCGGCGCAGTACGGGGCGCCGGCGGGGCCGTCGCGCACGGAGACCAGGTACGGTTTGCCTTCGAAAGGCCAGACATAGGCCATGGTTTCCGTGCGGCCGCCGCAGACGGAATGGTAGTAGGTGGCGGCCGGGCGGCCTTTGTAAAAAAGCAGCTGCCCGCGCGTGGCGTCGGCGGCTTCGCCGGCCCTGGCGCTGATGGCCCCGAGGCCGCCGTAAAGCTGGCAGTGCGTGGAGTCGCACATGTTGTAGCCTTCCTTGATATGGTTGGACATGCGCGTGACGGTATAGGTGCGGGCGGCCACGGCCTGGGCTTTATAGGCCTCCAGCTGCGAAAGGTCCTGGGCTTCGCCGGAGACCACCCCGGCCAGGTAGATCTCGAGGTCCACTTCGTTTATTATCTTCAGCAGCCCGCGCTCGGAAGAAAAAACTATTTTGCCGCGGTAGAGGCGGCGGGGCAGCGCCTTGCCCGAGAGCCAGACGCCGACCCCGTACGCGGAAAGGCTTATCGTTCTCGCGCTGCCCGTCTTCAGCGCCCCGTCCATAGCCACGGCGGCGCCTTTCGCCGAGATCCTGGCTTTGCCGGCCAGCAGGCGCTCACCAACATAGACCGGGCCGCCGGCCGGTTCCAGGTCCACCGCCGCGGTGTTGTGCAGGGAATACAGGCGCACGGCCAGCTGCCTTTCCAGAGGGAAAGCCGGGGCCGCGCAGGCGAGTAGTATGAAAAGTATCTTTTTCAGAAAGCGTTCCCCGGGGGGACGTAATACTCCGCCAGAGTGCCGGCGGGGTCGGCGGCGAAGCCGGAACCGCCGGTAGTCAGCCGCACGAAGCCGGCCGGGGAGAGCGAAAATATCTTGCGGCCCAGCAGGTAGCCCGCCAGGATCCCCAGCAGCGGCTGATGGCCCACCACCAGCAGGCCCGCTCCGTCGCGGAGCCCGGCGCCGGAGAGCAGCTTCAGCACTTCGGCCATATCCCCGTCGCTGAGCGGGGGCGCCGTGAGCCGGCGCGCCTCCGGAAAAAGACCGGCTGCGATGCCGGCTGTGGTGGCGGCGCGCAGGAGCGGGCTGGCGACGATAAGTTCCGGGCGGAAGCCGGCCGCTTTAAGATGCTGCGCCGTGCGCGCGGCTTCGGCGAGGCCGTCTTCCGACAGCGGGCGCTGGGCGTCGCTGTCCACTCCGGCCTCGCCGGTGCTGAGCGCGTGGCCATGCCTGAGCAATACAAGGTCGTGCATTTGTTTTATCCTTACAATGGAGCCGGTTTGTCCCGGCCGGACCGAAGAACTCATGTTTATATTTTACTAAATTCGGCGCGCGGCGGCCGCGCTGCGCGCCGGGCTGCGGCCGCCCGCCGCGCGGGTATTAATTCTTCTTATCCCTCCGCCGTCCTCCGGCGGGCCCGTCGGGCGGCCCCCGCAGGCGGGAAAAACCCGGAACCGCCCCCGCGGGTATTAGCGGCGCTTATAGGCGGACGGCCGGGGCGGCGCCGCGGGGCCTAACATATGGAACTATAACTGCGCGAAGTTAACTATAATATATTACCAGCCAATGTTAATTCGACAACGGAGGTTACGCGGTGAACTACCATATATTAAAAAAAGAAGAACTGGACGGGTTCATTATTAAACTCGCCAAGAAGATGAAAGTCTGCGCCCCTGTAGCCAGGGGACACGATAACTTCGCTTTCGAGCAAGTTACCACTGCCGGGGAAATAGCCCTTAACTATATCCCTACCATACTGCCCCCTAAAAAATACTTCATGCCCCCGCGCGAAAAGATGCTGGATTTCGATATTTCCGGCGGGAAGCCGCAGGACACCGCGACGCTCGAGGCTGAAGAACTGGCCATTTTCGGCGTGCACACCTGCGACCTGGCAGGCATACAGTGCCTGAACATGGTCTTCTCCGAACGGCCCCGCGACCACAACTACCTGCGCCGCAAGGAAAAGATCTTCATCATCGGCCTCGAATGCAATACTTACTGCGACACCCACGCCAGCTGCGCGCTGGTGGGCAACCACTACCCGAACGGCGGCTACGACCTGTTCTTCACGGACCTGGGCGATAAGTTCATCATCCACGTGGGCACCCAGAAAGGCGAGGAGCTGGCGGAGGGCATGGGCCTGGCCAAGGCCTCTCATGCCGACATGGCCGCGCTGGACAAAGTGCGCGACGGCAAGAAGCAAGCTTTCCAGAACGAGATAGGCGTGGACCCCAAGAAGCTGCCCGGGATCTTCGCCAAAGGCGTGGACAGCAAGGTCTGGCACGACCTGGGCGAAAAGTGCGTCAGCTGCGGCAACTGCACCAACGTCTGCCCCACCTGCTACTGCTTCGACATGGCCGACACCATCAACCTGGACATGAAGACCGGTTCGCGCAACCGCACCTGGGATTCCTGCCAGTTCGAGACGTTCGCCGCCGTGGCGGGGGGAGAGAACTTCCGCGAGGAGCGCGCGCACAGGCAGCGCCACCGCTTCTACCGCAAGTTCAAGTACCCGCTCGATAAGTTCTACCGCGCTTTCTGCACCGGCTGCGGCCGCTGCACCCGCACCTGCATGGCCAAGATAAACCTCAAGGACACCCTGAAGGCCCTGGCCGCCGAGAGCAAATAAGAGGACAACTATGACCGAGGAAATAAAGAATTCCAACTGGAGACTCCGCAAAGGGCAGATCATCGCCGCCAAGCAGATGACGGCTTCCGAAAAATGGTTCGACATAAAGCTCGAGGACGGCGACCTGGACCATGAGCCGGGGCAGTTCGTGCAGGTGGAACTGTACGGGATAGGCGAAGCGCCCATCTCAGTCTGCTCCAGCCCGACGAAGCGCGGCTCGTTCGAGCTGACCGTGCGCGCCGCCGGGCGCCTTACCAAGCACATGCACTCGCTGGGCGTCGGCGACTGGGTGGGCATACGCGGGCCGTTCGGCAAGCCGTTCCCGGTGAAGCTGATGACCGGCAACGACCTGCTGTTCGTGGCCGGGGGCCTGGGCATAGCGCCGCTGCGCTCGCTGATCAATTACGTGATGGACAACCGCCGCGAGTTCGGCAAAGTGGACATCCTGCTGGGCTGCAAGACCCCCACCGACATGCTGTTCGGGGACGAGATCGCCCTGTGGCAGAAGCGCCTGGACGTGAACTTCTCCTGCACCGTGGACCGCACGGCGCCGGACTGGAAAGGCAACGTGGGCCTGATCACCAGCCTGATCCCCGGCGTGACCATCAACCCGGAAAAGACCTTCGGCGTCGTGGTCGGCCCCCCGATCATGTACAAGTTCGTCATCGCCGAGCTGCTCAAGAAGAACCTGCCCGAGCGCCAGATCATACTGTCGCTGGAGCGGCATATGAAATGCGGCATGGGGAAGTGCGGCCACTGCCAGATAGACCACCCCAAGAACTACTACTGCTGCAAGGACGGCCCCACCTTCACCTACGAAGAGGTGAAGGAAGCGAAGAAACTTTAAGACGGAGAATAATGATGAAAACAGAGAACGAACCCGTGCATACCGCCGCCAAACCCAAAGTGGCTTTCTTTGACTTCGCCTGCTGCGAAGGCTGCCAGCTGCAGGTGGCCAACATCGGCGAGACGCTGCTCGACGTGCTGGGCGCCATCGACGTGGTGGAATTCCGCGAAGTGATGAGCGAGAAGTACGACAAGGATTACGACGTGGTGATAATCGAAGGCGCCATCACCGACCATCACGCCGAGGAGCGCATAAAGAAAATACGCGCCCGCTCCAAAGTGCTGATAGCCTACGGCTCCTGCGCTACCACCGGCGGCATCCCGGGCATGAAGAACTCCTTCGTGCTCGACGAGATACGGGCTAGCGTGTACGGCAAGGACTATAAGCTGTTCGACAGCACGCCGACCAGGCCCATCCACCAGGTGGTGAAGGTGGACTATTACATACACGGCTGCCCCATCTACCCGCCCGAGCTGATAGAGGTGCTGAAATGCGCGCTGCGCGGCCTGCCCTACACCGTGCCCGACAACCCGGTCTGCTCCGAGTGCAAGCTCAACGAGAACGTGTGCATGTACGAGCGCGGCGTCAGCTGCCTGGGCCCCTGGACCAAGGCCGGCTGCAACTCCTGGTGCGTCAATAACGGCAACATCTGCTACGGCTGCCGCGGCGAGGTGAAGAACCCCGCCAAGAACGCCGCCACCGACCTGATAGCCAAATACAACCTGAAGCCCGAACTTATAAAGAACAAGTTCGACATGTACAACAAGTGCAAGGAGGCCGATACCAAATGACCACCGAGAACAAGAACCTCGATATTAAAGTCGAATACGTCACCCGCGTGGAAGGCCACGGCAACATAGTAGTGAACGTCAAGGCCGGCAAGATAGAGAAATGCGAGTTCCACGTGGTGGAATCGCCCCGGCTGTTCGAAGGGATGCTGCGCGGCCGCTCCATCTTCGAGGCCCAGCACATCACCTCGCGCATCTGCGGCATCTGCTCCTGCGGCCATTCGCTGGCCTCCATCCAGGCGGCCGAGGACGCGCTGGGCGTGGTGCCCACCGCCCAGACCATAAAGCTCCGCAAGCTGCTGCTGGACTACGAGTTCCTCGACAGCCACCTGCTGCACATCTACCTTTTGGCCGCGCCCGACATTTTAGGCGTGCCCTCGTTCGTGCCGCTGATCAAGACGCACAACGGCGTGGTGCGCCGCGCGCTGCGCATGAAGAAGGCCGCCAACGACGTGTGCGACATCCTGGTGGGGCGCCACGTGCACCCGATCAGCGCCATCGTGGGCGGGTTCACCAAGCTGCCCAGCCCGAAAGATATCGACGCGCAGATAAAGATCCTCGAGAGCATGGCCGACGACCTGGCCGAGACGCTGGCGCTGGCCAAGACCCTGAAGTTCCCGGACTTCCACCGCGAGACCGAGTACGTGGGCCTGGTTTCCGACGACGGCGAATATCCCCTGCTGATGGGGGATATCGGCTCCACCGACGGCAAGCGAATCAAGAAAGTGGATTACAAGAAGGCCACTAACGAGTTCATCGACCCCCGCTCCTCGGCCAAGTTCACCAAGCTGTCCCGCGAAAGCCTGTTCGTGGGGGCCCTGGCCCGCTTCAACCTGAACGCCAATAAGCTGCACCCCAAGGCCAAGGAAGTAGCGGACGCGCTGGGCTTCAAGCCCGTGTGCCACAACCCGTACCTGAACACCGTGGCGCAGGTCATAGAGACCGTGCACTGCTACTACCACGCGCTGGATATCCTTAAGGACCTTAAGAAGACCGGCCTGGATTACAAGCAGGCCGTCACCGTGGGCGTCAACGAGAAAGGCGCGGTGCCCGTGCGCGCCGGCCGCGGCGTGGGTTCCGTCGAGGTGCCCCGCGGCATCCTGCACCACTGCTACGAGACCGACGCCGCCGGGATAATTAAGCAGGCCGACTGCATCATCCCGACCAACCAGAACATAAACAACATCGAGTACGACTTCGCCAAGCTCCTGCCCGAGATCATCACGCTGCCGAAGGAGACCATACGCCTGCGGCTGGAGATGCTGGTGCGGGCTTACGACCCCTGCATCTCGTGCTCGACGCATTACCTTGATGTCACATTCGTGGACTGAAGAGGTTAAGACGGCGCTGGCCCCCAAGGGCCGGACGCTGGTGATAACGCTGGGAAGCATACTAAGGGCCGACGATGGCGTCGGCCCTTATGTTTGCGGGCATGTGAAGTTCGCCCGCCCGGACCTGCGGCTGCTCGACGCCGGCACCACGCCGGAGAACATAGCGCAGACCGCCATAGACTGGCGGCCCGACAAGGTTATCCTTATAGACGCGGCCCATTTCGGCGGCGAGGCGGGGGAACTGCGCGTGATACCGCTGGAAGCTATCAACCAGGCTACGGTGCTGTCCACGCACAGCTTCCCGCTGTCGGTGACGTTCTCCATTGTTAAGGAAGACACCCGCGCTGAACTGGTGGTGGTGGGCGTGCAGGTGCGTTCTTTGGATTATAAGGAAGGCATGTCGCCGGAAGTGCAAGAAAGCGCTTCAAAACTGGCCGGGTATTTTAATAATATAGTGTAAACGCGGCAAGGAGCTATCAATGTCGATCTTTCAGATCAAATCGGTAGACGAGATAATGGCGGAATCCCATGAACGGGGCCACAAGCTGCCCCGGGTGCTGGGCTCCTTCGACGTTACGATGATAGGCATCGGCGCCATCATCGGCGCCGGCATCTTCGCCATGCTGGGCGAGGCGGCCACCAAAGGCGGCGCGGGCCCTTCCCTGATAATCTCCATCATCCTCACGGCCATAGCCTGCGGCTTCGCCGCGCTGTGCTACGCGGAACTCGCCGCCATGGTGCCCATCTCAGGCTCCGCCTACACCTACGCCTACGCCACCCTGGGCGAACTGGCCGCCTGGATAATCGGCTGGGACCTGATACTGGAGTACGCCATCGGCAACGTGGCCGTGGCCATCAGCTGGTCCGGCTATTTCAACGATTTCCTGAAAAGCGTCTTCGGCTTCGGCGTGCCGCTGTGGCTGCGGCTGGATTACCACACCTTCCTGAAGTCGGGCGCGGACATCGCCGCCGTGCCGCATCTCTTCGGCGTGCCCATCGTCTGCAACCTGCTGGCGGCTACCGTGGTGGGCCTGCTTACCTGGCTGCTGGTGTACGGCATCAAGGAAAGCACGCGGTTCAATTCCGTGATGGTGGGCATAAAGCTGCTGGTGCTGGCCACTTTCGTGGTGGTGGGCATCTATTACTTCGACCCCAAGAACTGGGTGCCGTTCGCGCCGGGCGGCTGGAAAGGCATACAGGTGGGCGCGGCGTACATCTTCTTCGCCTATATCGGTTTCGACGCGGTTTCCACGGTGGCCGAGGAGACCCGCGACCCGCAGAAGAACATGCCCATCGGCATCATCGGCTCGCTGATCATCTGCACGTTTATTTACGTGCTGGTGACGGTGGCCCTGACGGGCATGATGCCGTTCACCGAGCTGAAGGACAAGATAGCCGAGCCGCTGGTGGCCGGGCTGCAGTATAACCACGCGGCCTCGTGGCTGGTGGGCCTGGTGTCGCTGGGCGCCGTAGTAGCCACCACCGCCGTGCTGCTGGTGTTCCAGATGGGGCAGCCCCGCATTTTCTTCTCGATGAGCCGCGACGGCCTGCTGCCGCCGTATTTCGCCAAAGTGCACCCGAAGCACCACACGCCCCACGTCACCACCATCTGGACCGGCATTTTCGTGGCCAGCTTCGCGTCGTTCTTCAGCCTGGACACCATGGCCGAACTGTGCAATATCGGCACCCTGTTCGCGTTCGTCGTGGTCTGCGTCGGCGTTATAATACTGCGCGTGAAGGACCCGGACCGCCCGCGGCCTTTCAGGGCGCCGGGCGGCTATGTTACGCCGGCGCTGGGCATCTTCTTCTGCCTGTTCCTGATGCTGGGCCTCGGCTTCATGACCTGGATGCGGTTCCTCATCTGGCTGGCCGTCGGCCTGGTGATCTATTTCTTCTACGGCTACGAGAATTCGCGGCTGCGCACGGGGAAACTGGCGCTCACGGCGGAAGCGGCGGGCCCCGACGCTAAAATTTAGGAGCAGGAACTTTCAAGGAGACCTATGCTGGATAAAATGAAGCAGCTTTGGGAAATGAAGCGGAAGATGGACGAGATAAAGAAAGAGCTGGATACGCTGGTGCTCGCCAGCGAGGACAACCTCGTCAAGGTGGAGATCACCGGCTCGCAGGAAATAAAGTCCGTCGCGATAAAAGGGGAGCTGGCCGGCGCCGACAAGGCGAAGCTGGAAGCCTCCCTGACGGAAACCGTGAACCGCGCCGTGCGCGAGTCCCAGAAGGCGGCCGCCCAGAAGATGAGCGCGCTGGGGGGCATTCCCGGCCTGGTCTGAGCGGCCCGCGCGGCGGCTGCGAGGAACCCGGCCCCGGCCGGGTTTTTTGCCGCCCGGCCGCGTCAGAATGCTGGGGGGATTGACAAGTCAAGCCCCGGCTGTTAGGCTATAGGTGTATGAGCTATCCCGCCGCCGCCGTACTATTGTTTTTCGCCTGCGCCTCCCCGGCGCCGGCCCAGGACCTTTCCGGTCTTAACGGCCTGGCTAAAGGCTATACGGCCGCGCAGGACAATACCCGGGTAGCTGTGCCAGCGCCCGTGCCGGTGGACCAGAAGACCGGGCGCCCCTACGTTAAGCCGGCCCCGCCCAGGGACGACCTTAAACCGCTGGTGCTGCGGCACCTCAAGGAGTCTATAGCCTATTGCGACGCGCATATGGAGGACTGCAACGGCGCGGGCAACTGGCTGCGCGACTTCGCGCAGACCATAGGCAACGGCCGGTGCAACAACCGGGGCTACAATTGCGTCAACGGCGTGCTGGAGATGTGCCAGGGCCTGCTGGAGGAGAAGGAAATAACGCCAATGTATTATATGGCCTGCGCCGCCATGCTGGGCAAGCTGGGTGAGCGGGACTGCGCCGGGGGGCGGGCCTCCTGCGCGGGCCGGCTGCAGGGCTCGCTGTATTTCAGCCTGCGCGCTTCTGCCGCCTGCCATAAAAGCTACGAGGGCGACAGGGCGCAGCAGCTTAAGGCCAAAGCTTTGATGGACCGCTTCGGCACGGCGGTGAACCGCAACGTCGGGGGCGTTTACGTCCGGGACGCGGCACCGGCCCATTCTACTACGCACATCCTGGTCTGGGAGGGCGCGGCCGAGGCCCGCAACATCGCCATCGAGAAAGTGCTGGAATTCACCTTCGAGAAGCTGGCCATGCACGGGGCGGGCGCGGCCGTGGGCGCCGCCGGCGGGCCTTTGCTGGTCTTCTCCGGCTTCATGGCTTTCCACGAAATAGCCGCCGCCCGCATGAACGACGAGGTCTGTCTGAACTGGAACACCTACTACAACGGCAGCTACGCCAACGTCACGTCGTCGCTCGCGAAGATCTCCGCCTCCATCAAATAGCGCGGGAGTCGGCCGCCCACACTACACTCCTGCCGCAGGCATTTTGTATCATTAGGTATGCATGAATGGGCATTGGCGGAGTCGGTGATCAAGACGGCCGTGGAGCACGCCGCCGCCGAGAAGCTTAAAAAGCTTAAAGAGACCGGCGTGGTGTTCGGCGAGCTGCAGGCCATAGATCAGGATATTTTCGTTTTCGCGCTGGAGGAGCTGCGCCGGCAGTACCCGGCGGCGAAGACCTGCAGATTTAAAATAATAAACGAGCCCGCCGCTTTCCTGTGCAAAGCCTGCGCCCATAAATTCTCGTTGAAGGCCCTGAAAAAGACCTGCGACGAGGCCGAGTTCATCCATTTCGTGCCGGAGATGGCGCACACTTTCCTTAAATGCCCGAAGTGCCAGAGCCCCGATTTTGAAATAGCCGCCGGCCGCGGCGTGCACATCAGCTATATCCGGGGCGACAAGTGACGAACATCGACCCCCGGCCTTCCGTTATAAAAGAGCGGCTTAAAGGCGTGCGGCGCATTCTGGCCGTGACCGGCTGGAAAGGCGGCATCGGCAAAAGCGTCACCGCCTCGACGCTCGCGCTGCTGCTGGCGCGGAAAGGCTATAAGACCGGCCTGTTCGACCTGGATTTCGCCGGCGCCTCAGACCACCTGATACTGGGCGCGAAGGGCCTGTTCCCCAAAGAGGAAAAAGGCCTGGAGCCGCCGTTGGCCTCGGGCATTAAATTCATGTCGGTGGTGTTCTTCTCCGAGAACAAGGCCGTGCCGCTGCGCGGGGCCAACGTTTCCGACGCCATCATCGAACTGCTGGCCATAACGCAGTGGGGGGAGCTGGATTTCCTGGTGCTGGACATGCCGCCCGGCATCAACGACGCCGGGCGCGCTCGCTGGCCCTTTACAAAAAGCTGAAAGTGCCGGTGCTGGGCGTGGTGCAGAACATGGCCGCCGCCCGCCGCCCCGGCGCGCTGCGCCTGGACCCCGGGCTGGAAAAAGCCCTCGGCCGCCCGGCCGCGCTGCTCAAGACCGATTTCGCCCGCGACCTTGTGCTGGCCGCGCGGCGGCTCGGTCTCCCGCTCTGATTTTCACGCCCCGTCATTTTTTGCTAGCATAACTGTATTGCATAAGGAACGGAGTGCGAATCTCCGGCTGCCCCGCAACGGTAAGCTTCTCCGCAGGAAGCAAGCCCGGTCAAATGCAACCCCGCCGCGTGTAGCGGCCGGGATCCGAGGGGGAACCGAGTACAGGCTCAACCTTTCGGGTTGGGCTTTTTTTATGACTAAATTAAAATTCCTGCTCTGCTGCTGCCTGCTGCCGGCGCTCACGCCCGCCGCCGAGGCGCGGCGCGTTGTTTCGCTGATGCCGTCCTACACCGAGATAATATTCGCTCTGGACGCCGGCAGCGAGCTTGTAGGCGTCACCAATTTCTGTACCTGGCCGCCGGCCGCCGCCGCCGTGGAGAAGGCCGGGGATTACCTGCGCCCCAATGTGGAAAAAATTTATTCGCTCAGGCCGGACGTGGTGTTCGCCGGGGCCTGGGCCTCGGCTTCCTCGTCGAAGCAGCTCGCGGGCCTGGGCGTAAAAGTGGTGGCCCTGCCCGAAGAAAAGAACGTGCGCGATATCTTCGCCACCATCCGCCGCATAGCCGCCGAGCTCGGCCGCCGCCCGCAGGCCGAAAAGCTGGAGCGGAGCCTGAAAGCCCTGCTGCCGGCCGCCCTGCCCGAAAAGCCGCTCAAGGTCTATATAGAGGCCGACACCGGCGGCTGGACCGCCGGGGCCGACTCTTTCCTGACCGACGCCATCCGCCTGGCCGGCGGCGCCAACATCTTCGGCAAAGAAAAAAGAGGCTATTTCCAGGCCTCGTGGGAGGAGGTCCTGCTGCTGGACCCCGACGCGGTCATCCTGCTTTCGGGCAGCAGGGAAGAGTTCCTGGCCCGGCCTATGGCCGGCACGCTGGCGGCCGTGCGGGCCGGGCGCATCATTACCGGCCTGGACCGGGACGCGTTCTCGCGGCCCGCCCCCAGGCTGTTCTCCGAGATAGCCCGGCTGAAAGGGTTCCTGTATGGGCAGAAATAAGCCCGTTACCCTGCTGCTGCTGGCGCTGGCCGCCGCGGCGGCCTTTTCGCTGGCCGCCGGCCCCGCCGGCCTTTCCGATCCCGCCGTTATTCTTAACCTGCGCCTGCCCCGCACGCTGGCCGCGCTGGCCGTGGGGGCCGCGCTGGGGCTGGCCGGCGCGCTGTTCCAGGGCGTGCTGAAGAACCCGCTCAGCGACCCCTACATCCTGGGCACTTCCTCGGGCGCCACCGCCGCGGCGGTGTTCTGTTTCCTGGCCGGCGTGGAACGCACTTCGCCGGTCTTTTTCCTGGCCGTCTTCGCCGGGGCTTTCGGCGCCACTTTCCTGGCCTACTGGCTGGCGCGGGTGGCCGGCCGCCTGTCCGACGCGTCGCTGGTGCTGGCCGGCGTGGCGGTAAGCGCCTTCCTTTCCGCGCTGGTAATGCTAACGCTCAGCGTGGCGCGCGAGCGCTCGTTCTCCCTGTTCTATTTCGTGCTGGGCGGGCTTTACGCCGTAGAGCCCCGCGTGCTGCTGGCCTCGGCGCTGATCATAGCCTGCGCGGCGGCGGCCGCCATGAGCCGCTGGCGCGCGCTGGACGCCATGTCCCTGGGCGAGGAGAAAGCCTACCACCTGGGGGCCGACCCCGGGCGCGAGCGCCTGATCTTCTTCGCGCTCGCCTGCGCGGCCACCTCGGCCGCGGTGGCGCTGGGGGGCACCATCGGTTTCGTGGGGCTTATGACGCCGCATATAGTGCGCCTGGCCGCCGGCCCGTCCGCCCGCCGCCTGCTGCCGGCCTCGGCCATAGGCGGGGCCGCGCTGCTGGCCGCCGCCGACGCCGCCGGCCGCGCTTTCTTTCCCCCGGTGGAGATCCCGGCCGGCGTGATCATGGCCCTGGCCGGCGCGCCGTTCTTCATGTGGCTGCTGTGGCGCAGGAGGCCCGATGCCTCTGCTTAAGGCCGAAGGCCTCACTTTTTCCTACGGCAGCGCTCCGCTGCTGGCCGGGCTGTCCTTCGAACTGCGGCGCGGGGATTTCATGTGCGTGCTGGGCCCCAACGGCTCGGGCAAGTCCACTTTGCTCAAGCTGCTGACCGGGTATATAAAAACCCGGGGCGGCAGCGTGAAGATCAAAGGCGAGGCCCCCGGTACCATGGCGGCCGGGCGGCTGGCGCGGCTGGCGGCCTTCGTGCCCAGCGAAACCTCCACCCCTTACGATTTTTCTGTGGCCGAGACCGTGCTGCTGGGCCGCACCGGGCGCGCCGGCTTCTGGCGCGGCTATTCGGCCGAAGACCGGGCCGCCGCCGGCCTGGCCATGGAGGAGACGGGCCTGACGCGGCTGGCGCCGCGGTCCATAAATACCTTGTCCACGGGCGAGCGCCAGCTGGTGTTCATCGCGCAGGCCCTGGCGCAGGAGGCCTCCCTGCTGCTGCTGGACGAGCCCACTTCCCACCTTGACCTTAAATACAAGGCCGATATAATGGCCCTGCTGTCGCGGCTGGCAGGCCGCGGCATGGCCGTGGCGGCCGTGCTGCACGAACCGGCCCTGGCCCGCCTGGGCTGCAACAAAGCCCTGCTGCTGCGCGGGGGGGGGGAATACGCCTTCGGGCCGGCCGCTGAAATGCTGACGGTGGCGAGCCTTGCCCGCACCTACGGCCTGCCTCCCGGTTCTCCGCTGCTGGGCAGCGGTTTTGCCCCGGGCTAAGGCCCCGGCTGATATTGTCTTTTGAGGCCTGATTTTGTATCATTATGCTCAGGGTATGGGGCTGTTGCAGCACATTTTTTATTCAGGCCCCCGCTAAGTTTTTCAGGGGGGCTTCCGTGACGTTCCAGCAGGCGCAGGCTGTCAGCCCGCCGCGGGAGCGGATACATTAACAGCAAGGAGAGAACAATGACTTCGTCCGGCAAGATAAACAAAGGTAATAACGCTCCGGAGGCCGAACACAAGGCGCTGCCGGAGAATTACGGGACCACCGAAGCGTCCCTGCTGCCCCGCGATCCCAACTGGATGTTCATCTACTGGGAAATAACCGAGAATTCAAAGAAAGAGGCCTGCCGCCTCCACGGCGCCGACATTTTCCAGAAAGGCCGCCAGGTCATACGCGTCCGCGAAGTGGCGGAAGGCGACGCCGCCGGCAAGTATTTCGACATCCCCGTGATGCACGACGCCAAAAGCTGGTACGTCAACGTGCAGGAAAGCGGCAGGGCGTACTGCTGCGAAGTTGGCCTGGCGCTGCCTGACGGCGCCTTCGTCAGCCTGGTCAGGACCAATACCGTCAACCTGCCGGCTGGCCGGGTCTCGGACGTCACCGACGAAAAATGGATGGCCGTCACCGCCGATTTCGACAAACTGCTGCAGCTCTCGGGCGTGGAATACATCGGCAAGGGCTCCGGCGAGGTGGCCAAGAGCCTGGCGCAGCGCTGGGAGATGCTGCGCACCGTGTTCTCCCGCGCCTCGTCCTGGGGCGTAAGCTCCATGGCGGCCCCGCAGGCGCCGCAGAAGCAGGCCGAGAAGAAGTTCTGGCTGGTGGCGGACTGCGAGCTGATACTGTACGGGGCCACCGAGCCCGACGCTTTCGTGACCGTGTCCGGGCGCAAGGTGAACCTTAACCCCGACGGCACCTTCTCCATGCGCTTCGCGCTGCCCGACGGCATAGTGGACCTGCCTATAAAAGCGGTGTCCAAGGACGAGACCGATTCCAGGGAGATAGACATAAAGGTCACGAGGGCTACCACCACAGATGGCAAATAAAGAAAAAGGCTACCTCTCGCTGGTACTTCACGCTCACCTGCCTTTCATACGCCACCCGGAGTATGAGGATTTCCTCGAAGAGGACTGGTTCTTCGAGGCCATGTGCGAAACCTATATCCCGCTGCTCGACGTGTACGAGCGGCTGACCGCCGAAGGCACGGATTTCCGCGTGACGATGTCCATCACGCCGCCGCTGTGCAACATGATGGCGGACCCCCTGCTGCGCGAGCGCTTCCGCCGCTACTACAGCCTGCGCCTGGAGCTGGCCGAGAAGGAAGTGGTCCGCAACCGCAACACCCAGTTCCTCGAAGTGGCCAAGATGTACGAGACCAAGTTCCGCCGCATCCGCGAGCTTTACGAGGACTACTACCACGGCAACGTGCTGGCCGGCTTCAAGAAGTTCCAGGACATGGGCAAGCTCGAGATCATCACCTGCGGCGCCACGCACGGCTTCCTGCCGCTGGAGCTCAGGAAAGAGGCCGTCCACGCCCAGATCAAGCTGGCCGCCGACGACTACCGCACCCATTTCGGCCGCGGCCCGCGCGGCATCTGGCTGGCCGAATGCGCCTACAACCCCGGCGACGACGTCTACCTGAAGGCGCAGGGCATCCGCTATTTCTTCCTCGAGACGCACGGCATCATCTACGGCAGCCCGCGGCCCCGCTACGGCGTGTACGCCCCGGTGTACTGCCCCTCCGGCGTGGCCGCCTTCGGCCGCGACATGGAGAGCGCGCAGCAGGTGTGGAGCGCCGAGACCGGCTACCCGGGCGATTCCCGCTACCGCGAGTTCTACCGCGACCTCGGCTACGACCTGGAATACGATTACGTGAAGCCCTACCTGCACCAGGACGGCGTGCGCCGCAACATCGGCATGAAGTACTGTAAGATCACCGGCCGTGTGCAGTTGAACGAGAAGGCGCCGTATAACCCGGCGGAGGCGCGCGAGATGGCCGCCTCCCACGCCGGGAACTTCATGTTCAACCGCGAGCGCCAGATAGAGCACCTGAACCATTTCCTCGGCAAAAAGCCGGTGGTGGTGTCGATGTACGACGCGGAGCTCTACGGCCACTGGTGGTACGAGGGCGTGGACTTCCTGGAGTTCCTGTTCAAGAAGGTCCACCACGACCAGAAGACCATCAAGATGGTGACGCCGAGCGAGTACCTTTCCCTGCACCCCGACAACCAGGTGGTGCAGCCTTCCATGTCCACGTGGGGGGATAAAGGCTACAACGAAGTGTGGCTCAACGGCACCAACGACTGGATGTACCGCCACCTGCACAAGCAGGTGGAGCGCATGGTGGAGCTGGCCAACAAGTTCCCTACGGCCGACGGTATCCTCAAGCGCGCGCTCAACCAGTGCGCGCGCGAGGTGGTGCTGGGCATGTCCTCCGACTGGGCGTTCCTGATGACGGTGGGCACGGCGAAAAGCTATTCCACCAAGCGCTTCGTGGCCCACACGCACCGCTTCACCGGGCTGTACGAGCAGATCATGGGCAACCGCATAGAAGAGGGGTACCTCGGCGATATCGAATGGCGGGACAACATCTTTCCCGCCGTGGATTACCGGGTGTTCTCCACCGCCGAGGCGGAAAAAGCGGCGGCCGGCAAATAGAAACAATATAAAAAAGGTCCCGCGGCCCTAAAGGCGCCGCGGGACCTTTTTTTCGCCCGGACCTATTCCGCTTTCTTCCCGGCTTTTTCCAGCTCTTCGAGCTTCAGGTTGAACCGCTCTATCAGTATGTCGGACAGCGAATACAGCTCCTTCACCAGCGGCAGCAGGCCGGCCGGCAGCTCGTCCTTCCGGGCCGCCGCGAACAGGCCGGTAAGCCCGTTCTGCAGGTGGAACAGCAGGTTGCCCGAGCCCAGGTAGCGGGCCGCCTTGAGCAGCTGCAGCAGTTGCGTCAGCGTTTCCGCCGAGGGAGCCGCCAGCGCCGCGCGCGTCACCCGCATGGCGAGTTCTGCCGCCGCTTCCGGCACCGGCTCGAAGCCCGCCTCGAGCCCCGCGGCCTTCAGGCTGCCCGCCAGGTTCGCCAGCGCCTCCAGGTTCTCCGGCGACGGGTTCCTGGCCGCGCTCCTGAACACCACGTCGGCGGCCTGGCGCGCGTAATCGGCCGCCTGCGCGCGCAGCGGCGCCCAGGAGCCCAGCGTGCGCTCGGGCAGGCGCAGCAGCAGGTAAAGGTAATCGTTGAGTATCTTCAGCACGGCGCCGGCGTGCCCGTTCTTGGCCGCGTCGGCCAGCATCCAGGCGTACAGCGTCTTTTCCTCCCACGAGAAATCCTCGAAGCTCACCCGCGCCACGCCGCTTTCCTTCTCCAGCGCCAGCGCTATGTCGGCGGGCTCGGCCAGCAGGAAGATGTCGCGCAGCCGCGGGGCGCGGGCAGGCTCCGCGAAGTACATCACCGGGAATTCCTCGCCGTGGCGCAGGTAGCAGAAGGCGAAAGGGGAGGGGCCGCGGGCGCCCGGGGCCTCCACCGTGCCGCGCATGCACAGCGTGCCGGAGCGGTTCATGCGCTCATCCACGCGCAGAGCGGCGTCGCCGGTTTCGGCCGGCTGCCGGTCCGTAAGCAGGTTCTCGGCTATCAGCAGCGCGGCGGCTTTCTGCCGGGCCAGCCGGTTCTCGGCCACCAGGCGGTCGTAGATCTTGCGCCCGCTGGCGGCCTCGGGGTAATTAGAATGGGCCATCTCCAGCAGCGTCAGGAAAGCCCGGTCCGCGTTCTCGAAGCCCAGGTCGGCGAGCGTCTCCGCCACGCGGGCCGCGTAGCGCAGGTTCTGCATGGTCTCTATGCGGGAGATGTCCGAGAAGAACCAGCCGCAGCTGGTGTA
>JAPLKJ010000184.1:7208-14750 GCA_026388125.1 Elusimicrobiota bacterium | reverse complement strand
TCGTGGCCACGCCTGCGACGACATCTCGCGGATAAGCTCGGGACTCCTTCGCTAGAGGGTTTCCTCGGGATGTTGGGCGAAGTAGGTTCGCAATTCGGCCTGGAAGGCACCCCAAATTTCAGTTAGTAGCCCGACAAATCGCCCTGCTTGAACGCAGGGCAGGCTTCGGAAAAGCACTACGCAAAGCAAAATCCCCGACTGCAGGCCGGGAATTTTCCTTTGCGAAGAGACATCTTAAGCCGCTACCCAGGCAAGCCACCCATACCTACCTGCAAAGCTTTCAGGTACGGGACATACGAAAACACACGGTGGCGCCTGCGACCGCTGACCTCGCCGACAAAGCCGAGGCTCTGAAGGTGCGCAAGGGTCTTATTAGCCGTAGGGAAACTGAGCCCCAACTCTGAGCACACGGTCGTTACCGACAGCACGCAGCGTTTCTTAAGCAATTCGTGAACCTTAAGCGCCGAGAACTTCGCCCGGCCAAGCCCGTTGATAGCCGCCTGGTGCTCATTGAACATGGCGATAAGCTTAGCCGAAGTTTCGCTGCCCTGCTCGGCCACTTCCGCCACACCCTCCAGATAAAAAGCCAGCCAGCCTTCCCAGTCGCCGCGCGCCCGCACTCTGTCTAGGGCGTCGTAATAGTCCCGACGACGCTGTTTGAAATAAAGGCTGAGATACAAAAGCGGGGAAGTCAGCGTTCCTTCTGCTATCATAATGAACGGGATCAGGAGACGTCCCAGCCTGCCGTTGCCGTCCAGGAACGGGTGAATGCTTTCGAACTGCGCGTGCGCCATTCCGGCTTTTATCAGCGTAGGCGTCCTGCCCGGCTCATTATGAATAAATTTCTCGAGAGCGCCCAAAGAGGGAAGCACTTCCTCCGGAGGCGGCGGGACAAACCGGGCATTGCCGGGACGGCTTCCGCCGATCCAGTTCTGTGAGCGCCTGAATTCTCCCGGCTCCTTATGACTTCCGCGCCCGCCCTGCAGAAGGATTTTATGGATCTCCTTTATCAGCCTTAGACTAAGAGGCAGTGTTTTAAGACGTTTGAGTCCGTATTCCAGGGCTGACACATAGTTCGACACTTCACGGACATCATCTTCTGGAACTCCGGGAGTTTCGGCGTTCTCATAAAGCAACAGGTCCGAAAGGGAGGATTGCGTGCCCTCTATCTGCGAGGAAAGCACGGCCTCTTTGCGTATATACGTATAAAGCAAAAGTTCGGGATTAGGCAACTGCGCCGTAACAGCGTCCAACCGACCGAGCGCCCTGCCGGCTCTTTCGGTCAGGGCCTGCAATTTCTCGTCATATCTCAGCGGCGGCTTCGGAGGCAGCGGGGCTGGAATAAAGCAGTAATAGGGCTCCGGCCCGGCTTGCTTCCTTGTAAAGCCGGCGCGGGGGGAGTATTTCGGGGCGCTGATATCCATAATTTAATTATAACACGCTATCCTTTAATAGGCAATATGCTAATTAAACTTTAGCAGCCTAGGTTGCAGTCCCATATTAGCGATCCCGCTCCAACCTCTCCCGGTGGCTATAAGTAAATAACAGAAAAGACCGCCCCGGCGGCCGCAGCAGCGGACGCCGGGGCGGTGTTTTACAATTACGGTGCCACCGGTATCAGTTAAGATAGAGAACAACAACAGGCCCGCGCCGCGAGTGGCAGCAGCCACTGGCGAGCGCGGGCAGAGTCTGTAAAGATAACATTTCGACTCTTTGCAGCGCGCGCGGGGAATAATTTTCTGCTTTGTTTAAGTGCGGGACACCTTGGGAGCAGGAGCGAAGGCGCGTAGTGCCGAGCCCTGCGAACGACCTTCTTAGCGGCAAGGAGCAGTGCGGGGCCGCGTTGCGTGGCCACGCCTGCACGACATCTCGCGGATAAGCTCGGGACTCCTTCGCTATGGGGTTTCCTCTGGATGTTGGGCGAAGTAGGTTCGTAATTCGGCCTGGAAGGCACCCTTCTCTTTATAGCCTTTTTAAAACCTCCGGCATTTGCTGTGAGGTTTTATTTTTCCCAATACCTGTTACTTAGTATAATCTGACCATGGGGATGAAGCGAAGCACTGTTAAACTCATAAGAAATGCCAGACAGGAAGACGCTTTTATTAACGCCTCCCCGGCACAGCGCATTTCACTCATCTGGGATTTGACCGCAGAAGTGTGGGGGATGAACGGGTCCAAAGATGCTGAACGAAGACTACAAAGAAATATTACGCGCCTTAGCCGCAAATAAAGCCCGCTTTCTTGTAATAGGCGCCTACGCCATGGGAGCCTATGGCTATGTGCGCGCAACCGGGGATTTTGATATCTGGGTTGAACATTCCCCGGAGAATTCCGCAAAAGTATACAAAGCCCTGAAAGATTTTGGCGCCCCTCTTAGCCAGCTCGCTCCCGACACTTTTGCCGAGGAAGGAGTTGTTTTCCAGATCGGAGTGGCCCCGCGCCGCATAGATATTTTAACCAGCATAGACGGGGTTTCTTTTAAAAAAGCGTATGCCGCGCGCGAAGAGTTCAGGATCGAAAGAATAAAGATCCCGCTGCTTTCAAAATCTGACCTTATAAAGAATAAAACTTCTACCGGCCGGGCGAAAGACAAACTGGACGCGGAAGAGCTTCGCCGCCGCCATTAACACTTTTTACGACATAATTTCAGCAATTTATGTCTGAATCAAACAGGTTCTAACTTGGTTCAGCCAGCCACCCTTCCCTTTATAGTCTTTATAAAACCCCCGATTAACCGTCGGGGTTTTATTTTAGAGTTACAACTAATTCCTGAATCCCGTGCCGGCTATTTTGTACGATACCCCATCATGAGGAGCAATATGAAGATCAATAAAAATAGTTTTTTAATATTACTTTTTGCTTTTTGCACGTCCATCGCTATTACCAAAGGGGCTGATGCGCCTTCCCGCCAGGACCTCTTTTATTACGGAGACGCGCGGATCCTGAACTTATCTTCAGGCGCAACGGCGACACAAAAGATAGTTATGAAAAAGACATTAGATCCACAGGCGGGGATTCTTACCGAAATAGCCTGTTTCCAGGAAGAGGGAAAACCTCCGCGGACTTCGCCTGTTTACATGAGAGTTACAGGGTCTTCGGTAACGATATCTGACACCTTGTCTGCAGACCAACCGGGCAAACTTACCGGGACGGGGGTCCTACATGGCAGGGACTGGGATTGGAATTTCCTGGAATTTTCAATGGACATATACGGTGTTAAAGTGGAAGATGTAAATTTTGTCGTTAAGAACCGGCTAATCGCGAGGAAGAGGATCTTCCTGCCTAATGGAACGCCATTCCAGCTTTGGGAAACGGAGATGACCGCCACAGCCCCGGAAGATTATCAAAAGCGTTATACGGAAATGGGATGCAAAGAAGCGGAGGGACGCTGATCCGCCTGGTCTGTCTTGGAGCCACGGATTACGCCGCCATCAAACGGGTTCTAACTTGGTTCAGCCAGCCACCCTTCCCCTTATAGTCTTTATAAAACCCTCGATTAACCTTCGGGGGTTTTGTATTTGGGAAGTTTCATTAGGCTGTTTATATAGTTGATTGAATTCCTCCGGGGAACCACAACAGGGTCAACCTGGCCCCAATTTTCCCGCAGCCTTTTATAGTCTTGAACGGAATGGGTATTTGGGCCCTTGTGGCCATATCTTCCCGGGCTTACAATACTTCAGGAGCCTTTAAAGGCCAAGCCTTGCCGGAATATAAGGAGTGACGATATGACCGATTTTAACGGGTTAAAGAAGGCGATGGACAGGCCGGAGGGCGTTAACGAGGCCTGGACCCGGCTGGACCGGGATTATTACGGCAAGGTGGAGTTCGCCATACAAACGCATTACCTTAAAAAACTGGTAAAGCCCGGTGAAAGCGTTATCGACATCTGCGGGGAGCCGGGCAGGTACGCCGCGGAACTGCTCCGGAACGGCAGCAAGGTGGCGCTGGCGGCCCTGTCCGACGGCTTCCTGAAAAAAGCCGAAGAAGAAATACGCAGGCAAGGGCTGGCTGGCGGCCTGCTGGCGGTGAAGCAGCAGAGCCCCCTGCGGCTGGACGCTTTCGGCGACGCGCAGTTCGACCACGCCCTGCTCATGGGGCCGCTGATATTCATGGACGCTTATGAAGAGCGCCGGCAGGCCCTGGCTGAGGCCGCGCGCGTGGTGAAGGGCGGCGGGCTGATCTTCCTGACCATGATCAGCAACCTGCGCTGCGTGGCCGAGATGTTCTACGTGCCGAACCTGAAGTACAGGCTGGTGGCCCTGGAAAATTACTCCAAAAATATCGGTGATATCCTGCTCAGCGGGCTTAATCGGGACGCGGCCGTGCGGGAACTTATAGCCGCCTGCGGTCTCGAGATAGCTGTAACTTACGGCACGGACTCGGCGGCGGGAATGGCTTTCGATAAAATAGACGAGATGGCCGATTCCGAAGAGACCTGGCGGAAGATGCTGGACATACTGATAAAGCTGTCCGCGGACCCGTCCATAGCCGGCCTGGCCAGCCACACCACCTACGTGCTGCGCAAGCCGGCCTAATTGGGGGGTTGACCCTAGCCCTATAATCTAGCCCGCTGCCAATTGCGGTTTCCGGGTTAAGCCTGCATCAAACAGGTTCTAACCTGGTTTAGCCAGCCACCCTCCTCTTCATAGTCTTTATAAACCCCTCGATTAACTCAAAGGTCACTGCGGGACAAAGAATTTAATGTATAGACTGAACTCAAAAAACCTACAGGCAGCAATCTTTTCCGCACTATTAATATTCTGCCTTACCTCTTACGCTTCAACCCGCTGGCGTCGAAGAGCTGCCGATACAGTTGCGTATGTTTCCTACAGATGGCAGGATGTTTAATATAATTAATTCTTCACAGATACGGCGGTTCGGGAGGAAAAATGGCCTTTATGTCTTTTTTGGGGAAAGTCCCGTGGAAAAATATACTCGCGTCAGCTCCGGAGATCATAGAAGCTATAAAAAAACTGCCGCTTTTTCAGGCGCGTGAGGATGATGTCCAGTCCAGGCTGGCGGCGCTGGAAACGAACGTCTCCCAGCAGGCAGCGCTTATCGAAAAGCTGGCTGAACAGAACGCCCAGCTTGCCAAAACCATAGAGACCCTGTCCGCAAGACTTACCATAACGTTCTGGCTGTCGTTTTCCGTCCTTTTGCTGGCTTTTTATGCGGTCGTCATTGGTATCTACCGGTAGCCGCACACCCGTGCGGAGCGGCATTCGTCCAACTATGGAAAAGAATTCTTTCCGCTCAGTTCTACGTTCCGCGCTGCTCCCTGCGGCGATGACCGCCGCGGGAATAATCCTTATCAGGACCCATTTGAACGGCACCGGCGCGCTTTTCTGGCTGGGTAACGCGCTGACCGCTTCCGGGCTTTGGCTCCTTGCCTCCGCGTTCGGGAATTATAAAGGGGCGACGGCGCTGGAAATAGAGCGTGTCACCGGCCTCCGGTTCAGGAAAAGCTATTTCATGGTTACGCTGGGCTACTTGGAAATGGAGGGAGAACGTGACGGGAACAAGGTCATTCTCCGCAAAACCGACGGGGCGAGCAAAAGCGCTTATACTTCCGAGGTGATCTTTATGATAACCGGCCAGGCGGAGGCCGGGTTTTCGCTGGCGATATACCCGGAGGGATTTACCAGGCGGCCTTTCGGATTTTTCCCGCCGGCGCTGTCCGACAGGCCGGGCTGGGCAAAGCAGCACGGGCTTGTCGTGCGCGGCAAGCCCGAGGGAGAGGCCGGCGCCGGGGCGGAGCGGATATGGCGTACTGCTTGCGCAACTCTCCCCGTAAAGGAATTGCGGCTGCTGAAGATTTCCGGGCGCGAAATGCGGGCCGAGTTCGTTAAACTGGAGGAGCCATACGAGCCGGAGGAAGTAAAACGCCTGCTGGACCTGTGCCTTAAAATTTATCAGTCCAGCACTTAGTGATGGATGCTAAAAGTAAGGCCACCGCTAGTTTAGCCCATACTGGATCCTAATAATTGTGATTGCGCTGGAAATAGAATATAATTTTGCTGCTATGACAATCCCCATGCATTCGATACAATTTTCCCAGTTGCTGGACATGTACAACCCCGCAGCCGTTCTTGAAGAGGTTAAAAACATCTTTGTAAGATCGTATCCCGTTAACGAATTCGAGGACATCAGAAAAGTTTACGGGGATTTTATACGCCTTTATAGCGGCAAATATCCCGGCTACTGCGCCTGCAACACCCGCTATCACGACAAAATGCATGTTACCGATACGCTCCTTGCCATGGCACGGCTGATAGACGGCTATAACATTGTCCACAAGAAAATGCCGGTGCATTTGGCAAAGCTCGGACTTATAGCCGCCTGTCTGCATGATGTGGGCTATATTCAAAGCGTTCATGATATGAAGGGGACCGGCGCAAAATATACATTGACCCATGTCGAAAGAAGCATCGGTTTCGTTAAAGCTTATTTTAAGAAAAACCTTTTCACTAAATATGATGCCAGCATAGTTTCCAATATGCTTCTGTGCACCGATATGGTTATTCCCCCGGGGGAAATAAAATTCAGGGATCCTCTTGAAAAGACAGCCGGGTTAATGCTCGGTTCCGCTGATCTGTTGGGACAAATGGCGTCCAGGTGTTATCTCGAACGGCTGGTTTTTTTGTACAGGGAATTCAAGGAAGGGCAGGTTACGGGGTACGCGTCGGAACTGGGACTGCTCATGAAAACTTTTGCCTTCTCAAAATTTATCAACAAACGCCTTAATGTTACTCTCGGAAACGTTATGCGCTACGTTCACTTTCATTTTAAGGAAAAATACCATATTGATAAAAATTTCTACCGGGAAGCCATGGAAAGACAGATAGATTTTTTAAAAAACACCGTCCTCAAACATCCCAAAGACTATAAAAAGTACCTGCGCCGCACGCGATAACTGCAACGCGGGCTTCTGGTCGAAAGGGGGATAGTCTATACCTTGAATTGATCAGTGCACCGTTACCTTGCCAGCCAGCGGGCCGTCGGAACTGGGGCCGCCCAGGGCGTAAGTCGGTTTCCCATTCTGGTCCTTGTGGCTGCAGTTGGGGAACACCTGCCCGTAGAATTTAGATTCGGGAGAGTTGAAATACAGCCAGCCTCCGGCGTCGGTCACCGCCTCGCCTGCTTTCTTAGCCGACCCGGAGTAATTTATGACCTTATAGCTGGCGCTGTGATGGCGCGAGACCCACACCGGGATCTCCTTGATATACGCCGGGGCCACCTCTTCCAGCCGCGCCGGAGACGTCCCTTTGGCTTTCTTGTACTCTCCCAGCGCCAACATCAATTCCGCCAAGGACAGCGTGGAGTCCGTCTCCAGCATATTCTTGTCGTTCTCCGCCATCTCCTTGTCATACTCGGTTATCCTCTTTTCGAACAAGGACTTGGGGTCCGCCACCGAAATACGCAGGGCCTCCGCCTTCAGCAGCGGCAGCAGGGCCCGGGCCCTTACCGCCACCCGGTGCACCGCGGCACGGGGCAGACCCGGGCTGGCGCCCAGGAAGATCAGCATATTCTGGGAGGCGGCCA
>JAPLKJ010000184.1:0-7178 GCA_026388125.1 Elusimicrobiota bacterium | reverse complement strand
GGCCAGCGCGGCGTCGCGATAGGTGTAAACGTCCAGCTTGGAAAATTCAGGCAGAGGCTCCAGCGCCCACAGCTTTGGGTGCCCCAACCGCTTCAGCTCTCCGCGCGCTGCCGCTCCAAGCCCCAGTATGCCGCGCACCGCCGAAGAAGACGAGGCCTCCTCGAAAGGCCAGGTCAGGCCGGCTATCTGTTCCGTCAGGCGACGCGCATCCATGACGGCCAATATATCCGCCCGGTCCGGCAGTTCCCCGCCGGCGGCGCGGGCCTGCCCCGCGCAGGGCAGCGCGGCCGCGAGCGTCAGGAACAATATACTGAAACGTTTCTTCATGCGGTCAATGTCCCAATTCTATCAAATACAGCCATAGCCAAAATAATACCGCCGGGCTTTCCCGGCAACCTGTTGCGCACCGCGCTTGAAGACCGCACCTTGTTGGGGGAACTTCCGGGTTACCGTGAATACGCCGAACGTGTGAGGTTTAAGCTTACTCCGGGAGTCTGGTGAAAATTATTCAGGGGCAAACAAGCATTCTGCCTCAAACAGGTTCCAACCTGGTCCAGCCCGCCACCCGCCTCAGCAGCATCCCTATCCCAGTAAAAAGACTGCCGGCTTTTCCGGAACTTATACTGCCGGTTCCCAAAGCTTAGCCATCTCCCTGGCATTATCAAGCAGCATAACAAAGGTATCCCAGGACAGCTCGTCGCGAACATAACTATTTGACCATCTGACAAGCATATCCGACGCTTTCTTCGCATACGCGGCGCGCTGGCCTTTGAATTGGTCATTGCGGAATTTTGGCATGGCGAAACTATATGCCGCAGGATCGAGCCGGAGCATATAAAAGTCGCCTATAAGTTCCCTGACCGCGGCATTGATCTGGGCCTTGCTGTCCTGTGAGCGTCCAGTTTTAGAGCAGGCTTCCCGCAGGTTTCTGATGAACCACTCGCCTTCAGCGGCATTTAAATAGATCCACCGTGAATCGTTCGCGGCAAGCCCCTTCTCAATATCTTCAATGGATTTTTTTAGCTGGCCGGTCAGCCCGTACAGGGCATCTTCCCCCGGCTGCAGGCGTAAAACCGCGGTCAGTTCGCTAAAATCCATTTTTATTCTCAGGATGTCGCCTTTAATTCCGGCCGGAAAAGGATACTCTTCGGCGGTTTTCATCTCGGCTGCGGTAATGTTTTTCGCGTCCCACACAGGAGCGCCCGCCAGCAGATCCCGCATGGTAGTTTTTACTCCTGTGCCGCCGTCAAATGAAATTTCCTGCATACAGCGGGCGTTGGCCGCCATTAGCCCTATTGCCGCCGCCGTGATGACCGTGATAAGTGACCTTTTCATTTTATCCTCCATCCGACAGGCATCCTTCTTCCTAAATAGTATAGCGCCTTTGCGCTGCCAACGGCTGAAGCGGAAGGGAAGAAACCCGGTTTTTTTTGACCTATAACGGCCGCTTAACGGATAAGGGCGTTTTAGTAACAAAATCTGTTACCACGCTCAGAACGCAGGTTCTAACCTGGTACAGCCAGACACCCGCCTCTTTATAGTCTTTATTAAATCCCTGATTGACCGTCGATGATCTTCATTTACGGACTTCCGCCTGTCCTCTTATAGATTTTATAGAATAGGCTGAGCAGTTCGGGGGCACAGCCTGCAAAAAGGTCGAAGCTTATAAACAAGCCTGAAGAAAAGAGTTTATCCTGGAAACTGCCGGCCTTTATAGCGCTGGCAGGCTGCCTGCTCTATGCGGTCTCGCTGCGCTTCGGCTTTGGCCATCAACTGGACGAAGATGCTCTGATCCTCGACCGCATGAGCTTTTTACGGAACGCCGGGAATATCCTCGGGGCGTTCCGGCACGACGTCTTTTTCCTGCCTCGCGGAACAGGCGACTTTTACCGGCCGCTGCTCACGCTCTCGTTCATGCTGGACGCGCAGCTCGGCGGCGGCGCTCCGTTCGTTTACCGTCTGACGAACCTGCTCCTGCACCTCCTGGCCTCCGTTCTGCTGTTTAAAGTTTTGATAAAGATGAAGTATAACCGGACGCCCGCTTTCTTTTTTTCTTTGCTCTTCACGCTTCACCCCGCTATCTCGCAGGCAGTATACTGGCTGCCCGGCAGGAACGATTCCCTGCTGGCCGTTTTTTCCCTGTCCGCGTTCCTTGCGGCGCTCAAGTTCTGGGAAACCGGCAGCAGGCGCTATGCCGCCTGGCACCTCGTGTTTTTCGCGCTCGCCTTGTTCACGAAAGAAACGGCGGCAGCGCTGGTCCCGGTATGCCTGCTTTACCGGTTATGGATAGATGAAAGACCCGTCACGTCCACCGACAAGTTCCTGGCGTGGGGCTGGGGGGCGGCCGCTGCGCTGTTCTTTCTGCTCAGGCATTTCATCGCGGCGAATCCGCCGGAGTTCTTCAACCTGGTCCTGGGCATGGCGGCGAACGGCCTGATCGTGCTGCCGTACCTCGGCAATATCCTCTTCCCGGCCAACCTTGCAGTTTTTGCCGTGCAGCGGGACATGCCGGTGGGCTACGGGCTTATTACGCTCGGCTTGATCGCCTGCGCGCTGGCGGTTTCGAAGGAGAAACGCTGGAACAGGATAGCGTTCGGCTCAGCCTGGTTCCTGCTTTTCCTTTTGCCGTCAAACAGTTTTTTCGGCTCGTATTTCATGGCGCACAGGCTGTACCTGCCGTTTTTAGGCATTATCTTCGTCCTTCTGGAAATAGACCAGGTTAAGCATTTCAAAGGGACTGGAATGGTCATTTTATGTGCGGCGGCGCTGGCGATCTTCCCTGCTATCACTCTGCTGCACGGCCGGGTCTTCAAGGACCGCATGAGCTACTGGCAGAGCGCGGCCGCTGATTCTCCCAGATCGGAAAGGGCACAGGAGGGGCTGGCCATCACCCTGGCTTCCGCGGGCAGGCTGGACGAGGCCGCGGCTTATTTTGAAAAGGCCCTGCAGATAAATCCTAAATATTCAGAAGCGCACAAGAACTGGGCCGGTTTTCTGGCCGGGCAGGGCCGGGACAAAGAGGCCGACGCGCATTACCGTGCGGCGTTGAGTATAACCCCGAAGAGCGCCGAGATCTACAATAACTGGGGCATGCTTTCAGCTAAGCAAGGCCGTGCGGAGGAAGCCATTGCGCGCTACAGGCATGCGCTGTGGCTCAGACCGGATTTTGCGGAAGCCCAGTATAACTGGGGACGCACCCTGGCCGGGAGCAATGAGCAGGAGGAAGCCGTTGCTCATTACCGGGAAGCCTTACGGATCGATCCGGATTTCGGGGACGCGCATTATGAGTGGGGCAAAGTTCTCACCGAACAGGGCCGGGCTGAGGAAGCCGCCGCGCATTTCAGGACGGCGGCGCGTAATAAACCGGATGATGACGAAGCCCTTAATAACTGGGGCGTGGTTCTGGCCATGCAGGGCCGGCAGGAAGAGGCCGCCGCGCGTTACCAGGAGGCGCTGCAGATAGATCCGGCTAACGCCGAAGCGCATAATAACTGGGGGCTGGTTCTGGACGGTCAGGGCCGGCCGGAGGAAGCCGCCGCGCATTACAGGGCCGCGCTGCGTCTTCAGCCGGATTACGGTGAAGCCCACAATAATTTGGGGACAGTTCTGGCCAAAGCGGGCAGGCTGGACGAGGCCGTAGAACATTTCCGCGCTGCGCTCAAAGCCGCTCCCGGTAATTCAAGGGCGCAGGAGAACCTGAAAATTGTCCTGGCATTAAAAGGCCGCCGGCCACCGTCGTTAAGGAAAAGAGAACCAAAGCGGGGGGACATGGGACTATGACAACCTTCAGAAAAGGGCTTAGAACAGGCGCGCTATTCGCGGTTATCTACGCCGGCATCTCCATCGCGGCATTATTTATCAGTCCGGGCCTGATGCTGATCCCCGCGGCGCTGGCTATACCGCTCATGCTGGTGCTGGGCTGGCGCTGCAGCGCGGCGGAAGGCCGCTACGGCTGGAGCAAAGCTTTGCTCACTGGCCTGGCCCCGGCGCTGCCGGTTTGCCTGACCGGGCTGCTCTTCAATTTATTGGGCTACATCTGCGTTGTGAACAAGGCCTATCCTTACGGCCTGAATATGCGCACCGAGGATACATTGGGGATGGCGTTCCTGGCGGGGATGCTGCTGGTCCCTGTACCACTGGCCGCCGCCCTCGGCGGCCTGCTGCGCAATTTATACTTTACCCTTACCTCGGCGGAACCGGCGCCGGCCGCGGAGGAAAAAGCCGCTGAGGACGGGGGAGAAAAAACAGCGGGGGGATCTTTGCTGCCGCTGCTGGCTTTCCTGCCGCTTTTTACGCTTCTCGGCGCGGCTTTCGTGATAACAGGCGGCCTGCTGCACAAGATCGTGCTGGGCTGGTGGGCGGGCCCGGGGTTTATCTTTATGGTCTTGTTCCTGCTTTCGACAGGCGGCAGCATGTTCGCCTTCTATAAATTTCAGGAATTCCGCCAGCGGCGGTCGGCCGAGGAGGTCTGGGGAATGAGCACGCTGCTCATGGCCGGCATTTTCTATTTTGCGGGCCTGCTCAGCGCCGCCGAGTTGTGGCACTTCCCGCCGCGCAACGACTGGGAAACACGGCTTGTCGCCGAGAGACAAGCCTGCGCCGACGAGGCGCTGAAAGTGCTTACGGTATGGAACGTGAGCGACAGCCAGGAACCCGGCAGCGGCTACATTAACTTCAAAGCGGAGATGATGGCGACAAAACCGCTGGTGGTCTCGGCCGGTCCCTGGATAAACTTCGGGGAAAACCAGGCGGCGCTGCATTTCATCCCTGAAATGATGAAAACCGCGCTGCAGCCGGGGGTGACCGTGCAGGCTGAGATCCACGTTGTGGTCAACCCGGTCTATACCGGCATCCCGCCGCTGTCGGAGGACGGGCCTTACCTGATACCGGAGCTCTCGGCCTACGTGGGAGACTGTTCCGTGCCCATAATCAAGAATTACAGGACCGGCGCGTACAAAGCCTCCGATTTTAAAGCGCTGCTCTGGTCGAGCTCTGACAAAATGTCTTTCCCGCCTTCCGCCGCGAAAGCCCCGGAAAAATAGAGAGCAGGTTGGTATTGACTTGTCTTCAGTAGTCTGCGAAAATAAACTTTGTAGATAAGAAAGCCGGAGCAGCAGCGAGCGCGGAATGAAGATACCGGAGGTTTTATGAAGTGTCCAAAATGCAGCGCGATATTAACCGGACCCGCCGCCGCCTGCGGGCATTGCGGTTTTACTTTTACTCCCGATTTCCGCTCCAGGCTGGAACTGTACCTTGAGCTTAAGGGCGACCTGGACAGACTGCGCTCCGTGGTCAGGAACGACCTGGCCGCCGGCATCGAACGGCTTTCAATTAAGATAGAAAGGAACTACGCCGCTAACGAAGAGCCTGCCGCCCCGGCACCCGCGCCCGCGCCCGTAAAATTCGAAGCCGCAAAACCCGCGGTTATAACGGCCGCGCCGCCTCCCGCTCCGAAAATAACGAAAGAGGAGAAACAGCGCGCGGACCTGAACTTCGAAACGGCGATGGGCCAGAAATGGCTGCTCATCATAGGCATAGTGGCCACGGTGTTCGGCGTGGGCTATTTCCTGAAGTATTCTTTCGACCAGGGCTGGGTGGGCCCGGCCGGGCGCGTGGCCCTGGCCTATCTTTGGGGCGCGGCTTTCCTTTTTGGCGGGAACATGTTCCGCAAGCGCAACCTGGAGAACTTCGGGCTATACCTGTCCGGCGGCGGCATAGCCACGCTTTATTTCGCCACGTTCGCGGCCTACCAGATCTACAACCTTATCGGGCAGGCGCCGTCTTTCCTGCTGATGGTGATGGTGACCGCGCTGGCAGGGCTGCTGGCAGTACTGTACGACGCCAAATGGCTGGCCGTGCTGGGCATGATCGGCGGCTTTCTTACGCCGGTGCTGCTGGGTACCGGGGTTGATAACCAGCTGGTGCTGATGAGCTACATGACCATCCTTAACCTGGGCCTGCTGGGCGTGGCGTTCTATAAAAAATGGGACCTGCTTACGGTGCTGGGATTCTTATTCACGTACCTGCTTTATGCCGGCTGGTACGCGCAATACTACAGGCCGGAGAAGTTCTGGCCCGCGCTGATCTTCGTCACTATCTTCTACCTGATCTACACGGTCATGCCGTTCATAACCCGCTTCGTCCAGAAAGAGCCGATAGCGGGGAAGGGCTTCTCCATTATCATCCCTAACTCCTTCATAGCTTTCGGCTTCTCCTACTACATGGTCAAGGAGCATTTCTCGCTGGAGGCCGTGGGCGTTATCTCGGTGTTCTACGCGGCGGTCTTCCTGTACATGGCTTCTTACGCCTACAAGGCGGGCAAGCAGAACACCGAGGGCTTCGTGGTGCTGGCCGGCAAGGCCATGCTTTTCCTCATCGTCACCGTGCCGCTGATCTTCTCCAGGCACTGGATAACGGTGTTCTGGTCGGCGCAGGCCATGGCCCTGCTGTGGATGGGCGCCAGGCTGAACAATAAGCACCTGTCGCGTTCCGCGCTGGCGCTGTTCAGCATTACGGCCATAAAGCTGTTCTTCTACGATTACCCCGAAGTGTTCGGCCTCAACGATTCTTTAAGGCTGTACCCCGACTACTGGAACATGTTCGCGGAACGCTGGATCACCGCGGCGATATTCTTCATATTGTTCTATTGCGGGGCCGACCTGGCCCGCCGGAAGAAACTGGCGCTGCTGGGGCAGAGCGAGACGCATCCGTACCTATACGCGCTATTCGGCGCGCTGTTCTTCCTGTTCCTGAACATCGAAACGTCCGCGTTCTTCTACGACGTCCTGCCGGCGGCGCGGTTCGCCGCTATCTCGGTGCTGTGGGCACTGTTCTCCGTGGGCATGATAGTAGCCGGTTTCCGCACGTTCAGCGCGCCGCTGCGCAAAACGGCGCTGGCGCTGTTCATGGTAACCGTAGTGAAGGTCTTCCTGTTCGACATGTCCAAATTCAGCACGCCTTACCGGATCTTCTCGTTCATGATACTGGGCCTGCTGCTGGTGGGGACCTCGTTGATCTACCACAAGTACAAGAACAAGCTTGTGCCGGCCGAGCCAGCCAAGGAAGGGGAGAAAGCATGAAAACTCTATTGAGCCTCATCGCGTGCTGCGCGCTGGGCGGCCAGGCCTATGCCGCCCGGCTGCAGCCCTCTAATTTCCAATACGGCGCCCCGGCGGACG
>JAPLKJ010000092.1 GCA_026388125.1 Elusimicrobiota bacterium | reverse complement strand
TTTCCTTGGCGCATTTGCAGTTCTCCAGCAGCAGATCTATCTTGCGCTTGTTGGCCTCTTTGTCTTCCCACTTGATGTCGTACTGGCACAAAGCAATCTTCATTGGAACTCCTTGCTTAAAGCGCGCCGGCCCCGGCTATCGCCCGCGCCGGCGTTATTTCTTCGCCGCCTTCACAGCCAGTGCCACCTTTTCCTTGGTCACCGGCATGGACCTTATCCGCACGCCCAGCGCGTCTTCCACCGCGTTGGCGATCAGCGGCGCGCACGGGATCATGGTATGCTCGCCCACGCCGCGGGCGCCGTACGGACCGTCGGGCTGGGCCACCTCGATGATGATCGGCACCACCATGTCGGGCATGTCCATCACTGTCGGGATCTTGTAATCCGAGAAGTTAGGGTTCAGCTGCCTGCCGCCTTCGTTATAGCGCATGTCCTCGTAAAGCACGGTGGCGAAGCCCTGCAGCAGGCCGCCCACTATCTGGCCGCGCACCAGGTCCGGGTTGATGGCCTTTCCGCAGTCCACGGCCAGCGCCACCTTCTTTATCTTCATCTTGCCGGTCTCCCGGTCCACTTCCAGGATGATGCCGGCCGAGCCGGTAGTATAATGCACGTTGGGATGGCCGCCCTGGCCGGTCTCGGGGTCGCTGATGGCCGAGGAGAATTCAGGCATGAACACGCCGGAGCCCATAATGGGCCCGCCCTTGAAGGTGTGGTCGTCGGCCTGGATGCCGTTGATGACGAAGTCGCTGAAGCGCAGCGCGAAGTCAGGTTTGGTGCGGCACTTCACGTGCTCGTCCTCAAGGTAAAGGGTGCTCTTGTCCAGGCAGTGCACGCGCTGCACCAGGTCCAGGATGCGCTCGCGCGCCTCCAGCGCGGCGCGCTTCACGGCGTTGCCGCAGCCCCAGGTCACGTGGGAACCCACGGTCTGCCACTCGTACGGGTTGCGGTCGGTGTCGGGGGTCTCCACGCGGATCTTGCTGACCGGCACGCTCAGTACTTCGGAAGCTATCTGCGCCATCACGGTCAGCAGGCCCTGGCCGATCTCCATGCCTGAGACCAGGAGGTTTATGCTGCCGTCCTCGTTGAACTTCAGGAAGGCGCTGGAGCTGGCGTTGGGCGGCATGGCGGGGGACTTCCAGAAACAGACCTGCGCCTTGCCTATGACCTTTCGCGGGTCCCTGGACTTCTCCTTCACGCCCCACTTTATTTCCTTCGCTACGCGCTCGATGGCGTCCCGGATGCCGGTGGGGTTCATATGCGCGCCGTAGGGCAGGGTGTCGCCCTCTTTGATGGCGTTCTTCAGGCGGAACTCGACGGGGTCTATGCCCAGTTCGCGCGCCATGCGGGTTATATGCGATTCCAGGCCGAACAGGAACTCCGAATAGCCGAAGCCGCGGTAGGCGCCGCAGGGGGGCAGGTTGGTATAGGTGCACATCGAATCGATGCTGAGGTTATCCACCTTGTAGGGGCCGCTGGCCGACAGGCCGGCCGCGTTGACCACGTTGGCGCCGTATTCCACGTACGCGCCAGAGTCCCAGTGCAGCTTGAAGTCCAGCGCGGTGATCTTGCCCGCCTTCGACACGCCCATCTTTATCTTGGCGGTACAGCCCAGGCGCTGGTAGGTGTTGTAGAACTCCTGCGCGCGGCTCCACAGCAGTTTGACCGGCCGGCCGGGCACGGCGATGGCCAGCGCCGCCGCGATTATCTCCATCGTCACGCCGGCTTTGCCGCCGAAACCGCCGCCGATGTAAGTGCTTATGACGCGCACGTCCTTGTGGCTCAGGCCGAAGGACTTAAGCGTCTCGGCGAACACGTGCCGCTGCGTGAAAGGGGACTGCGACGAGGTCCACATCGTCAGGCGGCCGGACGCGTCGTAAAGGCCTATGGCCGAGTGCGGCTCTATGGCGCAATGCGCGTAGCGGGGCACGGTGTAGATGTCCTCCATCACGAGGTCCGCGTCCTTGAAACCCTTGGCCAGGTCGCCCTTGCGGATCTTGCGCCAGTGGGCGATATTGGTCCCCGGCTTGGGGAAGAACCAGGGCACATGCGTGTAGCTCTTCAGGTCGGGGTGGACCAGCGGGGAATCCTTCTCCAGCGCCTTTACCGCGTCCATCACCGCCGGCAGCTCTTCATATTCCACCTTCACCAGAGCGGCGCCGCGCAGGGCGGTCTTGGGATCGGTGGCCACCACGGCCGCCACCTGCTCTCCGACGAAACGCACGGTGTCGGTGGCAAAGACGTAACGGTCGTTCATGTACAGCCCGAACTTAGCCGTGAAGTTCCGGCCCGTGACCACTTTGACCACGCCGTGGAGCTTCTCCGCCCTGGTGACGTCTATGGACTTTATCCTGGCATGCGCGAAAGGACTTTCCACCAGCGCGGCATACAGCAGGCCGGGACCGAACTCAAGGTCGTCTGTATACTTGGCGGCGCCCGTTATCTTTTCCCAGCCGTCCACGCGCAGCACGGACTTGCCGACCACATCCAGACCTTCGGCGGCCTTGTGCGGCTTTACGCCTTTCCTGGGTTTGGTGATAAGTTTCTGAAGGTCCATAGTTACCTCTCATTTGTACGCTGACAGTTATTTCCGGAACAACTGCGGTTTAAACCCGGAGCGGACTATTTTTTCCTGCGGGCCCGCACCGGCGCCGCGGCGGCGCAGGAGGACATGTTAAAGCGCACCTGCGGTGGGGACTTAACGGAACCCTGGCCGAAAATGCCGGATTGCGCGCACTGGCCGGCCTCTACGGGCCGCGCCTCTATCTTTACGTTGTCCAGCGTCATCTGGTACCTGGGGTCGCCCCGCCACGTTCTGCGCACGTCGGCTTTCACCGGGGCGTAGCCCACGAACGCGTCGTTGACGAATATCTTCGCGCCGGGCGGGTCGGTGACGATATCCACCGTCTCGTCCACGGAATACTGCTGCTGCGCCGGCTGGGCGGCGGCGCCGCCGGGCTCGCCGGCGCCCCGTTTCATTGCGCCCTGCGGCATGGCGCAGGCCGCGAACAGCGCCGGGACCGCTAGCAATATGCTTATTTTCATTGTAAATCTCCCCGCTTATCTGCCCTTTACCGTTTCTTCTATCGCCGCCACTATGGGCTCGTAGCCGGTGCAGCGGCACAGGTTGCCGGCTATGGCTTCCTTGATCTCATGCGCGGTGGGTTTGGAATTCTTTTCGAGCAGCTCGGTGGCGGAGAGGATCACGCCCGGGGCGCAGAAACCGCACTGGAAAGCGTTCTTCTCGTGGAACTTTTTCTGCAGTTTCTGCGTCCACTTGCGGGTATTGGCGCCCTCGAGCGTAACTATCTCCGCCCCGTCGGCCTCTACCGCCAGCGCCAGGCAGGAGCGCACGGCCCTGCCGTCCATCAGTATCGTGCAGGTGCCGCAGTCGCCGCGATCGCAGCCTATCTTGGGGCTCTTGATCCCCAGCTTGCCCCGCAGCACGTCCAGCAGCACGTCGCTGGGTTCTACCGCCAGCGCCACTTTCTCGCCGTTCAACTTGAACTGGATATTATGTATTTTCATTAAACGGCTCCTTAACAGATATTGTCCGTCCCGTATTTTGGACCTTTCCCGAACAGGCGGGCCACGGCGGTCTCCAGCGCGCGGCCCAGCATCACCTGCGTCATATGCAGGCGGTATTCCTTGGAGGAGCGGATATCGCTGATCGGGCAGACCTCTTCGAGTACCGCGGCCTTGGCCTTCAGCAGCAGTTTCTCTCCGAGCTTGTTGCCGCTGAGCACCGCCTCTGTTTTAGGACAGCGGGCGGGCTTGGGCCCCAGCGCGCAGAAGGCCACGCGGTAGGTGTTGTCGGCGAACGCCAGCGCGGCGATGCCGCCCTGCGCCAGGTCCTCGCCCTCGTAGCGGGAAAGTTTCATGTAGCAGCCGGCGTGCTTCTGAGCCGGCAGCGTCAGTTCCACGGCCGTAACTATTTCCTCCGGCAGCAGGGCCGTTCGTTTGGGCCCGGTGAACCAGTCGGCTATGGGAATGCGGCGCGCGCCTTTTATGCCGAGGGTGAGTACCTCGGCGTCATAGACCGCCAGCGCCGGCGCCGAATCGGCGGAAGGCACGGCGGAACAGATATTCCCGGCCATGGTGGCGCGGTTGCGCACGCCGCCAGAGGCCACGGTCCCCGCCGCTTCCCACAGCAGCGGGAATTTGCTCTTTATGAGCGGCGATTCGAGGAGTTCGGAAAAGGTGACCCGGGCCCCTATGCGCAGGGTGCCGCCTTTCAGCGTCAGGCCGGCAAGCTCGGGCAGGGCTTTTAGATCCACCACCACTTCGGGCCGGGCGAGGTTCTCCTTGAGATGCACTATCAGGTCGGTGCCGCCGGCCAGCGCCCTGGCTTTCTCCCGGTAAAGCGAAAAAATATGGAGCGCTGCGTCCATGTCCTTCGGCTTGACGTATTCGAATTCTGTAGTTATCGGCATAGATACCTCCGGAAATAAGTCAAGGGCCGGGGGCCGGGAGCCGGGGACCGCAGACCGCTGCGCTGACCCCCGGCTTTCGACTCCCGGACCCTGGGTTTCGTTACGCCGTCCAGGCTACCACGCGCCCCATGGCGGATTCCAGCTCCATCCCTTTCAGCGGGAAGAAGCCCAGCCAGCAGCGCTTGTTGGAAAGCTTGTCTATCTCGCCGCCGATGTTCTCGGCGTGGACCAGGCGCTTGGGGAACAGCTTCAGGTGCATGACCTGGTAGTAGATCTCCTGGGGGAACAGCTCGTCCCATTTCTTGCCGTAGTTCTCCACCAGTTTGTTCTCGGCTTCAACGAACAGCTTCGGGTGCCAGTTGCGGATGATGGTGTTCATGGGGTGGTCGGCCGAGCCGCAGTCAACGCCTATCCACTTGAACTTCATGTCCAGCGCCCATTTATGGAAGCGGGGGCCCGGCCCGGGGTGCTTGCAGAAATAGCGCACCTCGTCGCAGGTCCCTTTTTCGTACCAGGCGTACTTGTGATAGCCGGTATTGATGATCAGGATATCGCCCTTGCGGATGTCGGCGCGCTTCATCAGCAGTTCCGGCTCATACAGGTCGTAATCGCCCACGTCCTTGGAAATGTCCACAACCACGGCGTTGCCTATCCATTCTTTCATAGGCACTTCGCCTATAGTGCGGCCGGCGCTGTAAAAATGTATCTCGCCGTCCATGTGCGTGCCCACGTGGTTGGAGGTGGTCATTATCTGGCCGTTGGCGCCCTGCCCCATATGCGCGCCGGCTATGCGCTTGAAATACTGCAGGCCGAGCGGCATGTAGCTGGGCCAGGGGGGGGTATGTATGCTCAGCGGCTGGGTAAGGTCGTACATTTTGGCTTTGGCCATGAATTTCATAAAGTCATTGGGTTTCATTGTAATTCCTCCGGGTTCGGCCCGGCCGCCGGGCCGCGCTCTTCCTATATAAAAATTCTAACAAATGCGGGGGGGCAAATAAAGGAAAAAGGCCGCCAGTTCGGAAGGCGGCAGCGCGCGGAAAAAAAACGGCTGTCCTTTACGCCCGGACAGCTGCTCAGTCCGAATGGTCCGGATACAGTTTTCTGGCGCAAGCCTGGCAGAGGCCGTGGGTAAGATTCGTTCCAGGCAGATGCTTTTTTAAATAGATCTCGATGCTTTCCCACTCACCGTCTTCATTGCGTATCTTCTTGCAGGCGGCGCAGATAGGCAAAAGAGAACGCAGCTCGATAAGTTCCGAAATATCCTCTATAACAAGCAGTGAATAACGCTTCCCCTCCAATATGAACGCGGAGGCCGAAACCAGGGCCGGGATGCGCAGAGTCTTTTCCCCGGCCTTTACCGTGATATCCGTACGCCGACGGTGCACGTCTTTTCCGGCAAAGGCCGCATTGACCGCATTGCGCACCACGCAGTCGCCGCAATTCGGGCCCCGGCCGCAGCCGGCCGGCACGTCCTCGGAGTGTATGCAGTGCATTATCTCTCCGGCGCGGCCGCCGTAGATCTTCTCGCCCTTCAGCAGCGCCCGGGCGGCGTTATTGCGGTAAAAGACGCGGACATCCTCGTCGACCACCAGCAGTATGGAGGGAACGGCGTCCAAAGCGCCGCGCATGAAGACCGCGTTATTGAACAGATCGTCCATATATTTATTTTATCTCCGCCCTGAGTTCCCTGAGCCTGGCCGGCACGTCGGCCAGTTTCCAGCGCACCGCGGCCTTTTCCGCGCGGCGCTTGAATTCGCATTCGCCGTCCCTGAGCGTTTTGGAGCTGACCACCACGCGCCAGGGCAGGCCTATCAGGTCGGCGTCCTTGAACTTCACCCCGGGACGCTCGTCGCGGTCGTCCCAGAGGGCTTCCATGCCCTCCGCTTTTACGGCCGCGTAGACCGCGGCGGAGGCGTCCGCCACGGCCTGGTCCGCGCTCTCGATGCTGATCAGCGAGAACTCGAAAGGGGCTATGGAGGGGGGCCAGATTATGCCACAGTCGTCGTGGCCGGCCTCTATGGCGGCGGCAGCGGTGCGGGTGACGCCGATGCCGTAGCAGCCCAT
>JAPLKJ010000037.1 GCA_026388125.1 Elusimicrobiota bacterium | reverse complement strand
GGCGCCAGGACCGCCAGGGGATTTTTTTTCAGGTCCATTGAATATTTATCCAGCTTTATCGTCCGGCCGCGGCGCGGCGCTCAGGAAAGCTTGAGTTTTTTGAACGCGATGAACGCCATCCGGAAAAGCAGCAGGCCGTGGCGGAAGCGGCTTATTTTAGTTTCGCCGTATTTCCGCTCCTTGTAGCTTACCGGCATCTCCGTTATCCTGAGGTTGAGCTTGCTGGCCCCGAACAGCAGGTCGAAATCCCCGAACGGGTCGAACTCGCCGAAATAGGCGCGCCCGGCCTTGATCTTCTCGTAGTTGGCGCGCAGCAGCACCTTGGTGCCGCAGAGCGTGTCCTTTATCCGCTGGCCCAGCGTCCAGGTGAAGATCAGCGAGAAGGTCTTGTTGCCGATCATGTTCAGGAAGCGCATCGCGCCTTTTTCCATGGGGTAGACCAGCCGCGAACCGTTTATGAATTCCCCCTTGCCTTCCGCTATCGCGGCGTAGAATTTCTTCAGGTCCTCCGGCACCACCGTCAGATCGGCGTCGAGTATCATGAACATGTCGCCTGAAGCTGCGTCGAAACCCTTTCGCACCGCGTCCGCCTTGCCGAAAGCCCCGCCCTGCGGGAGCAGCTTTACGGGGATCACCGGATACCGGGCCGAAACTTCGCGTATCTTCTCCACGGTCCCGTCGTTGGAGTCTCCGTCAACGAAGATCAGCTCGGTGCCTTTGCCCAGCGCCGGCAGCTCCCTGAAAAGCTGCTCGATATTGCCCGCCTCGTTGCGGCAGGGCACTATGACCGAGGCCGAATAGGCAGCGGGCGACGGCCTGGCCGGAGTTTCGCGGGCCACTATGAACTGTACCAGCCCCAGGTTCTTGAAGAAAGGCATCTTCGCCAGGAACTTGTTGAGAAAGGGGGAGAGCAGCGGGACGTCGAAGGGCATCAGGAAGCGGTAGCCTTTCTTTATCACCTCGTAATTGTTCAGGTAAAGCAGGTTCTCGATGTCCGCCATGGCCAGCCAGTTCTGGCGGGGGTTCTTCACCTTAAGGCCGGCGGCCTCGGCCAGTATCACCAGCGGCTCCCAGAGCGGGTTGTAGGAGGTGATGGCCAAGCGGGTTTCCGGCCCGGTCACTTTCGAGAGGCTGCGGAAGGCCAGCCAGGCGGTCATGGCCGGGCTGAAATCCACCCCCAGGCCGCGCGAGGGCTTTAATTCGGCCAGCAGGTCGCCGGTGCCGGAGCCTACTTCCAGCACCGAGGCGTTCTCCGGGATCACGAAGCGGAAAAAATCGCGCAGTTCCGAGTGATAATACCGGTTGCGCGCGCGCCAGGCGTCGCGGGTTCCGGCGGATTCGTTGAAAAAAATTATTTTTTCCGCTTTTGTCATAGGTTAAACAGGCCGGCGGTACGCTGGCCGTCCGCGGGCGGCCGGCGCCGGGCCGCCGTTCAGCGGTTGCTTCTGTACCACTCTATCGTTTTCTTAAGCCCTTCTTCGAAATTCGTTTTCGCCCTGAAGGCGAACTCCGCCTGCGCCCGCGCCGTGTCGAGCATGCGGCGGGGCTGGCCGTCCGGCCTGGCGGAGTCCCAGCTTATCTTCCCGGCGAAGCCGGTCAGGCGCGCGATAAGCCCGGCGAGGTCCTTTATGCAGATCTCGAAGCCGGCGCCGATGTTGACGGGCGCGGGCTTGTCGTAGCGGGCCGTGGCCAGGCAGACGGCCTGGGCGCAGTCGTCCACGTAAAGGAATTCCCTGGTGGCCCTGCCGGTGCCCCAGACGGTCACTTCCTTTTCACCGGCTTCGGCCGCCGCGAGGAATCTTTTTATCAGGGCCGGTATCACGTGGGAGGATTCGGGATCGAAATTGTCGCCGGGGCCGTAGAGGTTCACCGGCAGCAGGTAGATGGCGTTGAGCCCGTACTGCGCCCGGTAGGCCTGGGCCTGCACCAGCAGCATTTTCTTGGCCAGGCCGTACGGGGCGTTGGTCTCTTCCGGGTAGCCGTTCCAGAGGTCGTCCTCCTTGAACGGCACCGGCGTGAACTTGGGGTACGCGCAGATGGTGCCCACGGCCGTGAACTTCTCCACGCCGGAGGTGCGCGCCGCTTCCATCAGCTGCGCGCCCATGATAAGGTTGTCGTAAAAAAATTTGCCGGGATTGGCGCGGTTGGCGCCGATGCCGCCCACCACGGCCGCCAGGTGGATCACCACCTGGGGCCGGGCGTCGGCGTACAGGCGCTTCACGGCCGCCATGTCGGTCAGGTCATAGTCGCGGCTGCGGGGGACGAACACTTCTTTGGCCCCGGCCGCGCGCAGTTTTTCAACTACGCGCGAGCCCAGGAAGCCGGCGCCCCCCGTGACGGTTATTCTTTTTTCCGTCAGCCCTGTCATTCGTTACTTGCCGACGGCCACGCTGACCGAGGCTTTGACGGCGTCGGTCACCGTCTTTATCTGCTCGCCGGTCAGCTCCGGGTACATCGGCAGCGAGAACACGGTGTCCATCACAGCGTCGCAGACGGGCAGGTCGCCCCGCTTGCCGCCCAGGTGCGCGTACGCCTCCTGCAGGTGCAGCGCTATCGGGTAATAGATCTGGTTGGAGATCTGCTGCTCGGTCAGGTATTTCTGCGCGTTGTCGCGCTTGGCCTTGGTGTCGAAGCGCAGCGTGTAATAGTTGAACGAGTGGCGCGCGTTGGCCGGCACCACCGGGGTCACGCAGACGCCCTTGAGGGCTTCGGCGTACCTGGCGGCCACGGCGTTGCGCATCTCGGTCCATTTTTCCACGTGCTTGAGGCGCACGCTGAGCACGGCGGCCTGCACGGTGTCGAGGCGGCTGTTGAAGCCTTCCATCTCGTGGTGGTAGCGCACCTTGCTGCCGTGGTTCCTGAGCTGCTTGAGCGTCTCGTAGATCTTGTCGTCGCTGGTGGTGATAGCGCCGCCGTCGCCGAAGGCGCCCAGGTTCTTGGCCGGGAAGAAGCTGTACGTGCCGCAATGGCCGATGGAACCCAGGTACTTCCAGTCCCCGCCGGCGGGCTTGTACTTGCCGGTGAAGGCCTGCGCGGTGTCTTCCACCACGATCAGGTTATGCTTTTTGGCGATCGCCATGAGCGCGTCCATGTCGCAGGGCATGCCGTAAAGGTGCACAGGCACTATGGCGCGGGTCTTCGGGGTTATCTTCTTTTCGACGGACTTGGGGTCCAGGTTGAAGGTCACCGGGTCGATGTCGGCGAACACGGGGGTAGCGCCCACCTGGGTGATGGTCTCGCTGGTGGCTATGAAGGTGAACGGGGTGGTTATGACCTCGTCGCCTTTCTTTATGCCGCTGGCTATGAAGGCCATGCGCAGCGCGTCGGTGCCGTTGGCCACGCCTACGGCGTACTTGGTGCCGTTGTGCGCCGCGAACTCTTTCTCGAATTTAGTTACTTCTTCTCCGAGTATGAAATTGGCTTTATTGAAAACGTTCTTTACCGCGGTCTCGATCTCGTCCTTGATGGGGGGATAGCCTGCCAGCATGTCAACCATTGGTACTTTCATAGGTGAGCCTCCTTGAAATGCCCGCAACTTCGTCTATATTGTATAAAAATACTCCTTAAGCCGACAACCGGCGCGGGCGGCGCCGCACGGGCCTGCTGTTCGGCGCGCGGGCATTTGATATAATTGTGCCATGGAACCGGTACGCAGATTTTTTGACTATATTGACGGGCTCTCGGCCCGCGAACTCGTGCAGAAGGCCGTGTATCTCATGGCGGGCCTGGCCGCCGTGGTCGTGGTGGCCGGCTCGCTCATGATGCGCAGCATCCTGTCCGACATCCCCTCCATCGACAAGCTGGACGAGTACACGCCCTCCCTTACCACTTACGTCTACGATATCAGCAACCAGGTGATAGCCGAGTTCTCGGTGGAGAAGCGCGCCATCCTGCCGCTCTCCAAGATCCCCGTGGATATGCAGAACGCCGTCATCTCGATGGAAGACCAGAACTTCTTCCGGCACTGGGGTGTTTCGCCCAGGGGCATAATGCGGTCGTTGCTGCACAATATCCTCCGGCAGCGGCGCGCCTCGGGCGGCTCCACCATCACGCAACAGCTTTCGCGCGGCATTTTTCTGAAGCCCGAGAAGACCGTTACGCGCAAGATAAAGGAGATAGTGCTGGCCCTGCAGATAGAGCGGAATTTCTCGAAACAGGAGATCCTGGCGCTGTACCTTAACCAGATCTACTTCGGCAGCGGCGTTTACGGCGTGCAATCGGCCTCCAAGCTTTACTTCGGCAAGGACGTGTCGGAGATGACCCTGGGCGAATGCGCGCTGCTCACCGGGCTCATCCCCTCGCCGGAGCGCTATTCGCCTTTCAATAACCCGGAGAGGGCCCTGCAGCGCCGCAAACTGGTGCTGCAGCGCATGATGGCGGAAAATTACATAACGCCCAAGGAAGCACAGGCCGCGGAAGCCGAGCCCATTCCGACGGAAAAATCCACGCTGTTCGCCAGCCATGCCGCTTATTTCGTGGAATACGTGCGGCAGCAGCTGGAGCCCAAGTACGGCGTCACCCAGCTCTGGAAGGGCGGGCTGAAGATCTATACCACGCTGGACCTCGCCATGCAGGTGCCGGCGGAAGAGATAATGGAGAAGTACCTGGCGAAGTACGACGCCGACGCCGCAAAAATGCCCAGGCCGGAAGAGGAGAAGAGCGGGGAAAAGAAGGACGACGACGCGGTGGAGAGATCGACCCCCGCGCTGCAGGGCGCTTTCGTCGTTCTCGATACCAAGACCGGCGCCATAAAGGCGATGATAGGCGGGCGCAACTACCGCGACAGCAAGTTCAACCGCGTTACGCAGGCGGTGCGCCAGGCCGGGTCCACTTTCAAGCCCTTCGTCTGGATGTCCGCGCTGATGAGCGGCTACACCCCGGCGAGCATCGTGGAAGATTCGCCGATGGCCTACTATTACGACGGCAAGGACTGGCGGCTGCTCGAGGGCGCCACCGACCAGTACGCCATCGACCTGGCCATCCAGCCTTTCGTCGGCAACAAGGATTTCAAGATCTGGGTGCCTAATAACTTCGACAGCAAGTTCCGCGGCCGCATAACGCTGCGCCAGGGCCTGGAGCAATCCAGGAACCTTGCGTCCATCTTCCTGGTCACCCGGGTGGGGCCGACGCTGGTGGCCGACGTGGCCCACCGCGCCGGCATCAAGCGCAACCTGGAAGCCGTGCCCTCCATCGGCCTGGGCACGTCGCTGGTGGTGCCGCTGGAGATGACCAGCGCTTTCTCCACTTTCGCCAACGGCGGCAT
>JAPLKJ010000106.1 GCA_026388125.1 Elusimicrobiota bacterium | reverse complement strand
CTTCCGCCGACATATTGCTGCGCAGGGAATATTCGCCCGGCATTATGCGCTTGCCCGTGCCTGTAACCTTGACCAGCAGCTTGAACCAGGTGGCGCTCAGGATGACCCCGCGCTGCTTGAGTATGGCGGCCGTCTGGCCGGCCGTGACGCCTTCGGCCACGGACACCGTCAGCGGAGTGCCAGGCCAGAAAAAATAAAGCGAGAGCAGGATTATGGCCGCAGCGAGAAGTTTCAGCGAAGTTCCGGGTTTTGCCATAAAAGACGTCTTCATACGCGCTACTCGGCCTGCTTTTTCCGGCCCTTGCCCTGGCGCAGGGCCGCTTTGCGGGCGGCGGCCTTCACCGCGCGGCTTTTCTTCGCCTGTGCCCTGGGATTGCCTAGCTGCTTATGGATAACGCGGCGCTTGAGCGCCTTGTCGCGCAGCGCCTCGCGCTCGGCGGGCGACGGCCGCCGCCATTTTTTCGCCCGCAGCTGCAGGCTGGAGCGCAAAGCGGAGATCTGGCCGCGGTACCTGACCATCCGCGACAGCGGCACCGGGCGGAAGCGCTTCTGGGCGGGAACCAGGGAAAGCTCGGAGTTTTTCTCGAGGAGCTGTTCCGTGCCGGCGGCCCCGGACTCGTCCAGCGGGGTTACCGCCAGCCGCCCTTCCTCGAATACGGCCACGCCGGTATCCCGGCCCAGGCGGGAATACTCCACCGCGAACTCCGTGCCGCGGACCGCGCAGACGGCCGAAGGCGTGCGCACCTGCAGTTTGAACCTGTCGCTGAGCATATGCTGCACTTTGGCGGTCAGCGAGCCGAACTTCAGGGACAGCGCCATGTCCGCCTGCTCTATGGAGGCCACGTCCAGCTCCGAATTCCGGCCTATGAAAAATACGCCTTTGTCGTCGAGGTACAGTTCGGCCGTACCGTCGCCCCCGGTTTTCACCGCATCTGCGGTGTCCAGAGGGGTTTCTTCGGTGACCAGCGACCACACGTCGCTGCCTGTGGGCTTTACGCTCACCGCGCCCGAAAGCACCTTAAGCCGCGCGTCCCAGGCCTGCCCGCGCTCCTGGTTGTAATTGCTGGTCTGCATGGCCGCCTGCGTTATCCGCTGGTATTCTTCCTGGCTGATCTCCTTCATCGGGGCCTGCGCGCGCGCGGCCGCGGCCGCCAGCAGCAGGGAACAGCACAAAGAAAAGGTTTTCAGTTTCGCCATGTTCACGGGCTTCTCCGCCGCTTTATGCCGTTATCTTCCGGAACTGCCTCCGCCCCACCTGCAGCACGCATTCTTTAGGCTCAAAAACTATGTCTTCGTCCACCTTCGCGCCGTCCAGGCGCACGGCGCCCTGCGTTATAAGGCGGCGCGCCTCGTTCATCCCTTTGCAGATGCCGGCGGCCACCATCAGGGCAGAAAGCTTTCCGGGTTTCTCCGCGCGGTAGGTCTCCATTTCCTCCGGCAGCTCTTTGCGCGAGAAGACCTGCTCGAAATGGGCCAGCGCGGCGGCGGCCTGCTGCGCGCCGTGGTAGCGGGCGGTGATAAGGCCTGCCAGTTTTTTCTTGGCCGCCATCGGGTGCCCGGCCTTCACGGCGGCCGGGTCCTCCGGGGTCAGCAGCTCGTAGTAGGTATACATCAGCGGGTCCGGAAGGGACATCAGCTTTCCGAACATCTCGTTCGGCTCGTCGTTAAAGGCCACGTAATTGCCGAGGGACTTGGACATTTTTTTCACGCCGTCGGTCCCGACCAGCAGCGGCATGGTGATGACGACCTGCGGCTCGACCCCGTTGAGCTTCTGCATGTCGCGGCCCATCAGCACGTTGAGCCGTTGGTCCTGGCCGCCCAGCTCGATGTCCGCTTTCACGGCCACCGAGTCGTAGCCCTGGAACACCGGGTATAAGATCTCCAGCAGGCTGAGCGGGTTGCCTTCCTCGAGGCGCGCCTTGAAATCCTCGCGCCCCAGCAGCGTGGCCATGGTCACGCTTTTCGCGGTCATTATAAAGTCGGAGCCCGTGCCGGACTGGCCGCCCATGAAGGGCTTGAGCCATTCACTGTTGAAGCGGATCTCGGTGCGTTCCCTGTCCAGGATCTTGTAGGCCTGCTCGGTATAGGTCTTGGCGTTGGCGGCCACCGTCTCCGCGTCCAGGACGGGGCGGGTGGAGTCGCGCCCGGACGGGTCGCCCACCTGCGCGGTGAAATCGCCTATGATCAGGACGGCGGTATGGCCCAGGTCCTGGAACTGGCGCAGCTTGTCCAGCACGACGCTGTGCCCCAGGTGCAGGTCGCGGCTGCTGGGGTCCACCCCGAGCTTGACGCGCAGTTTCTTGCCGGAGGAAATTTTTTTGGCCAGCTCTTCGCGGCTAACGATGTCCACCGCGCCGCGCGTTATCTCTTTCAGTATCTCGTCAGTGGTCATAAGCGTCAATTGTATTATTTTTGGCGGCCGCAGCGCGAGGGCGCCGCCGGGGCCGGGCGGCCGGGCTCAATGGAACCCGTGGGGGTCGGCTTCTATGAAGTATTTCACGCCGGGCCGCTGCGGCAGCGCCATGGCTTTCTCCATGCACAGCATAGCGGCTTTTTCGGAGGCGGCCTTGACCAGGTAGTACTCGCCGTAGAATTTGCGCTTCTCCTGGCCGGCCGGGATCACGGGGCCGATGATCTCGCTGGCGTCCCCGGCCCTGCGCAGGAACGAAAGCGCCGCCAGGAAATCCGCCGCCGCCGCCTGCATGGCCCCGCGGTCGTAGGAGGCGAAGCGGGCCTTGACCGTGAAAGAGAAGGGGGGATAGAAAAAATCCTTCCTGCCCGCCAGCTCGCTGTCGGCGAACGAAGGATAGTCCATCTCCTCGAGCCGGGAGAAGACGAAGTGCCCGCTCTCCCGGGTCTGGATGAACAGCGAGCCCTTGCTGCCCAGCAGCCGCCAGGCGCCGTAAAAGGACTGGAACGCCTTTTCCGAGGCGCGGAAATCGGCGCTGGACAGTTCGGCGTCGGCGTCTATGAACGCCACCAGGTTCAGGCGCGGGGCGCCCAGTTCGCGCAGCGCCACGCGCGTGCCCACCAGCACTTCGGCCTCGCCCTTGGAGAAACTTTCGAGCTCGGCGCGCATGGCCTTCAGCGAGCCGCGCAGCACGTCGCCGTCGAAGCGGGCTATCTTCGCCGCCGGCAGCAGCCGGGCCAGGGCGTCCTGAGTTTTCTGAGTGCCCGCCCCGTAGTCGCGGAACACCTTGCCGCCGCACCGGGGGCAGGCCTGCGGCTTCGGCTCTTTCTTGCCGCAGCGGCGGCACAGCAGCGAGGTAACGCCGTCGGCGGGGTTCTTCAACAGGGTCAGGCCCGGCCCGCAGGCGGGGCAGCGCGGCATCCAGCCGCAGTTGGCGCAGAAAAGCCGCGAGGCGTAGCCCTTGCGCCCGGCTATGACCAGCGCCTGGCCGCCCGCGGCTACCGCCGCCCGCAGGGCGTCCGCCAGCGGCCGGGCCAGGATGTCGCCGGGGTACTTAGTCATGTCAAGCACCCTGACCTCCGCGCCGGGACCCGCGGCCGGCGCGCCGGCGTCGAAACGCCGCAGCGCGCCCGCGGCCGCGGCGCCCCAGGCTTCTATGGAAGGACAGGGGCTGGCCAGCAGCACCGAGGCGTTAAGGGCCCTGACGCGCCTCAGCAGCACTTCCCGCGCGTGGTAGAAAGGCTCGGCCTCTTCCTGTTTATAGACCTCTTCCTGCTCGCCGTCCATCACGGCGAAGCGCAGGTTCCTGAAAGGCAGGAACACTCCGGTGCGGGTGGCTATCACCACCTTGTACGCGCCGCCGGCGGCGCCGGCCCAGGCTTCAGCGCGTTTCTTGGGCGTGAGCCTGGCGTGCCAGACGCCCACGCGGCCTGGGAAAACGGCCTCCAGCGCGGCCGCCAGCGCCGGGATGAAGCTCAGGTCGGGCACCAGCAGCAGGCCCTGGGCGTCAGCCGCGCCGAGGGCGGCGGCGAACAGCGCCGGGTAGATAAGTTCGCGCCGCTCCAGCGCGGCCAGGCGCAGCAGGAAAGCTCCCGGGCCGGGACGGGCCGCCGCGGCGAGCAGTTCTTTTATTTCCGGCACAACGGGGGGCGGCGCGCCGGGCAGCCAGGGGGACAGTGCGGGCGGGGGAGGGAGCTCGCGCGGGGCATGCGCGAAAAAAGCCCCCAGGCAGAGCCCCGGCGCGGAGCCCCAGCGCCCCGCCATCCAGGCCCCTATCTCCAGCGCGTCCTCGGGGAACAGCGGGTTCTCGTCGAGCAGGCGGCCGACGCTTTTCAGCTCCTTGAAACGGGTGAGGTCGGCGTCCTTTTCAGGCAGCACGCGCAGGATCACGCCCACGGCTTCGCGCTTGCCCAGGGACACCAGCACGCGCAGCCCCGGCGCGGCGCTGAGCTCCATCTCCTCCGGCAGCAGGTAATAAAAAGTCCGCCGGAGCGGAATAGGGAATGAGATCTCGGCCAGCATACCCTACACCGGCTTTTCCAGGAATTCGTTCAGCCTCTTCATGTCTTCCCAGGTGTCGCGCTTCAGGT
>JAPLKJ010000190.1 GCA_026388125.1 Elusimicrobiota bacterium | reverse complement strand
ATTTGGTAGAATCACTGTATGAACGAGCTGCAGAAGGAAGCTTTTACTAATCTGGCTACCGGAGGCGGCGCGGACGGGATGTTCGGGTTCACGGTGTGGGCGCTGCTGGCCGGAATTGCCTTTTCCACCATAGGCTATTTCTATTTCAGGGCCGGGAAAAGGAACAGCGACTTTACTACTTTGGGGACGGGCGTTGTGCTGATGGTCTTCCCTTATTTCGTCACGAGGACGCCCTATATAATCCTTATCGGGGCCGGGATCATGGGCTGGCATTACTACCGCGACAGACTTTAGCGGCCCGCCGTCCGCGGCCGGAATAAATTAATTTCTTTACCCCTATGGCCATACTGCTCAGCTGTCAGGACCTTTCCAAAAGCTTCGGCTCGCGCCCTTTGTTCGAGGGGCTGTCGTTCGGCCTGTCCGACGGCGAGCGGACGGGGCTTATCGGCCCCAACGGGGCCGGCAAATCCACGCTGCTGAAGATCCTGGCCGGGGCCGAAACGCAGGACTCCGGCGCGGTCACGCCCAGGCGCGGCCTGCGGCTGGGCTACCTGGCGCAGCAGGACCGTTTTACCGGCGCCGCCGAAGGCTGGACGGTGCGCGAAGAGATCGTGAAAGCCCTGGACGGCCTGGGCCTGGAAGATTACGAGATAGACCGGCGCGCCAGCGCGGGGCTGGCCGCCGCGGGTTTCGCTGACCCGGCGCAGGGCGTGAACGTGCTGTCCGGCGGCTGGCGCAAGCGGCTGGCTATCCTGGCGGCCACCGTGCGCGAGCCCGACCTGCTGCTGCTGGACGAACCTACCAACCACCTCGACATCGAAGGCGTGCTGTGGCTGGAAAATTTCATTGCCGACTACAAATTCCCTTTCCTGGTGGTCACGCATGACCGCCGCTTCCTCGAGCGCGTCACCAACCGCGTGATAGAGCTCAACAAGCGCTACCCCGAAGGCTGTTTCAACAGCGTGGGCAATTACAGCAAGTTCCTGGAGAACCGGGAATCTTTCTTCGACGCCCAGGCCTCGCGCGAAGAATCGGTGCGCAATATAGTGCGCACTGAAATAGCCTGGCTGCGCAGGGGGGCCAGGGCCCGCACCACCAAGCAGAAAGCCCATATCGACAGGGCGGGCGAATGGATAAAGGAACTTTCCGAGCTGGAGTATCACAACGCCCAGAACCGCACCGCCAGCCTGGATTTCACCGCCGGTGACCGCCAGGCTAACCGCCTCATACACGCCGTGAACATCTCGAAAAGCCTGGGCGGGCGCAAGCTGTTCGGGCCGCTGGACCTTACGCTGGGGCCAGGAGAGAAACTGGGGCTGCTGGGCGGCAACGGCTCGGGCAAGACCACCCTGCTCAGGATGCTGGCCGGGCAGCTGGCGCCGGACACCGGCACGCTCAAGCGGGCCGACGGCCTGCGCGTGGCCGTGTTCGACCAGCACCGCGCGAAGCTCAACCTCGACCATACTCTTAAACAGGCGCTGTGCGGCCACGGCGAGCACGTGTTCTACAAAGGCGCGGCCATACACGTCAAAGGCTGGGCCACCCGTTTCCTTTTCCGGGCCGAGCAGCTGGAAATGCCGCTCCGGCTGCTGTCGGGCGGCGAGCAGGCCCGCGTGCTGATAGCCGGCTTCATGCTGGAGCCCGCAGACGTGCTGCTGCTGGACGAGCCCACCAACGACCTGGACCTGCAGTCGCTGGAGGTGCTGGAGGAAAGCATGTGCGAGTTCCCCGGCGCGCTGGTGCTGGTCACTCACGACCGCTACCTGCTGGAGCGCGTCAGCCGCAGGCTGCTGGCGCTGGACGGCAGGGGCAACGCCGGGTTCTTCGCCGACCTTTCGCAGTGGGAGAACTGGATGGAGCAGCAGCGGCTCGAGGCCGCCAGTGCGCCAGCCCCTGAGGCGGCCGCCGCGCAGGGGCCTTCGGCCAAAGAGACCAGGGAGTTCAAGGCGGCCATACGCAAGCTGGAATCCGAAATGCAGACCGCCGAGAACCAGGCCGCCAAGGCACGCCTGGCCCTGGAGGACCCCGCCATAGCCACCAACTCGGAAGAACTGGCCGCGCGCCATAAAAAACTGGACGCCGCGCTGGCCAAAGTAGAGGCGCTTTTCCTCCGCTGGTCGGAGCTGCACGGGGACTGAATTGGGTCTTGACAACCGTTATATTTCTGCTAGAATATTTTTGAACCTGCGGCCCTTATAAACGGGATTTCGCGGGTTCTTTCTTTTCCCCCGGCGGGAGGGAGGCGGGAGGGAGAAGTTCAAAGTGCGGGGCAAGTTATTGTATTATATCGGCAATGAGACTTTTAAAATTCCTCGTTGTGCTTTTAATTTATCCGTCCTGCGCTGTGGCCGGGGCCGAAAAGAAAGACGCGCTCAGCGCTGCAACCCTGCTCCCTTCTTTTCAGATACCCTATGACCGGCCCGCCCTGGACCTGCTTACCGCGGAACTGCGCGGCAAGCTCAAGACCCTCGGGCTTAATAATATGGAAGGGCTGAAGGGCGAAAAGCTCTCCCGCGCGCTGCTGCTGCTGCCGGCCGACCGCGCGAACTCCGGGGTGCTGAGCTTCGAGCTGGAGGGCGGCAGCCGGCCGGGCGTTTACCAGTGCGAGGCGCTGGGCAGGGGCGCTACTTACGCCAGGCAGATCCCCGGCACGCTGAAAGGCCTAATAGGCGGGACCACCATTTATTACGCTCCCGCGGACATTATGAACGGGATCACCGTTCCCGGCGTTTATGACCTGCGCAATATTACCCCCGACCGTTACCAGATAACCCTGCTCGGCAAGCCGGAGGACCTCAAGGGCGAAGAGGCCGTGCTGGCCGCCACGGCGAACCCGGACGGAAAGCCCAAGCCGTTCTTTTCCTCCGTCTGGAAGCACTGGTATCCCGCGGACGCGCGCGTTGTGCCGGTGGACATGACCTGGGCGGAAGAGTATCAGGCGGGCACGCAGGGCGAGGGCCGGCCTTTCCTGGAACTGCGTCCCACGGTCCTGAAGCCCGAGGAGCGGGCCAGGCTGGAGGCGCAGCTGGCGCACAACCCGCGCTATTATTACGGGCCCTACGGGCGCTCGGGCTGGGCCGTCCATACTGACAGATGGGAGGACGCGGGAAAGCGCGCTGATCCCGCGTTCGCCGGCAGGGCGGAATTAGAGGATTTCCGCTTCAGGGATACCAGCGGCTGCGTGAAGCTGCGCCCGGGCTGCCTGGCCTTATTCAACGAGTTCGTAGCTGGGCAGGCCGCGCTGGGCCGCCGCGTGCAGCTGGAGGTGCGGGAACTGCCGGACTTCACCGGCGGCCCGGCCGGGCCGCCAGCGGGAAAATAACCTGGCCTTCCCGGGCGCCGCCGCCTGAAAAGTTTTCGTAATAATAAGGTAGAATATCCGCTAGGGGATTATGAAAAGAATCAACGCTACCGACGCAGATATCGCGGAATTCACTAACATGGCCCGCAAGGTCAGCTTTTTCAGCCAGATGACCGTAGGGCTGCTCGAGAAGATCTTCGCCTTTGTAATGCTCTTCGAATATAAGAAAGACGAGAAAGTATGCAAACAGGGCGGGCCGGGGGACGCGTTCTACCTGGTCTATTCCGGGAAACTGAGCGTCAATATTAAAAAAGGGTTTTTAAGTTCCGCCCATAAGGTGGCCTCGCTCAGTTCAGGCGATTTCTTCGGCGAGATGGCGCTGCTGGAAAGGGCACCCAGGAACGCTACCGTGATCTGCGAGGAAGATTCCAAAGTTTTCGTGCTGCTCGCAGAGCATTTCAACGAGGTGGCCAAAGGGAATCCGGATTTTGTGGCCTACATGAAAAGCCTTGCCGCCGCCAGGAGATTCGAGCTGAACCAGCAGCAGTAAGTTCTTGTCCCGGCCCGGAAAAAAGGCCGTCCGCTTCAGGCGGACGGCCTTTTTGCTTTATAGCGGTCCTTTAATTCTGGTCCGCGGCCTGCTGCGTCAGCTGGTCCAGCGCTTGCGAATTCACGCTGTCAGGCGCCTGCACTTCGGGGGTATAGACCACGTCCCTGACGGCCTGAGGCTGGGCGGCGGCGCCCGGGTCATAGGGCACCGGGCCCTGCAGCACGGGCTCCACGCCTTTCTGGGGAGCAGGGATGAAGAGCGTCTGGGTGCCGCTGGTAGTGTAGAAGATCTTGGCGCCGGTCGCCCTGATGCGGTCGATGGCCTCTTTATGCGGATGGCCGTAGACGTTGTCCACGCCCACCGAGATAACGGCCACTTTGGGCTGTACGCGGGCGAGGAAATTTTCGCTGGAAGAATAGCGCGAGCCGTGGTGGCCGACCTTCAGCCCGTAGGACTGCAGGCCTGACTTGAAGATCCGGGTCATCGCGTTCTCCACGGCGGTATCGGCGTCGCCCATGAACAGCAGCCCGGTGCCGTTGTAGAACAGCCGGATCACCAGGGAGCAGGCGTTGGTTTCGTCGTTGTTGTGCGTTATCACCGGCTCATAGCAGGAGTTCAGCACCTTTACCGTAACCCTGGAATCCCAGTTCAGCGTTTCGCCGGGCTCGGGATAATGGGTCTTGCAGCCCGGTTCCGCGGCGGCCAGGTCCCGCAGGTTGTTGTCACCCTGGGCGTCCCTGTTCTCGGCCTTGGTATCGTAATAATTCTTGACGTCGAAGGCCGTGAAGACCTTTTTCAGGCCGCGGTAATGGTCGCTGTGCGGATGGGTGAGCAGCACGTGGTCGATGGTGGTCACGCCCTTCTCTTTGAGGAACTTAGCAATAGGCTCACCCGAGGGGCCGCCGTCGATGAGGACATTGTGATGGTTGGGCAGTTCGATGTAAATGGCGTCGCCCTGGCCGACATCCACGAAATAGACATTGAGCTGCGCCCGGAGGTTAGAGGAGGCAAGCAGGAGCACCGATACGAGAGAAATAAGTTTTATCATAGTTGAAACCGGTTAACGGCAAGATCCTGATGGTCCATACTTAATTGTAGCTGAACCACTGCGTTTATTAAGTGCCAAAGGACCTATATGGCAAGGGCCAAATGACCGCGAAATAGAATATAATTAAAAGGTCGGTAAGGCGGCCAAGGAGAATGGCATGAGCATTTATACTAAGGTTCAGCTGGAGAAATACGCGGATACGCTTATCTGGGGACTGACCACGGCCCGCCCCGGCTCCGCCAGGTACGACACCGTGCTCGTGCGCTGCGACCTGGAAGGCCGGGAGCTCGGCGAGGTGGTGCACCGCAAGCTCGTGCAGGCCGGCCGCAACGTGGTTTTCCGGTTCATGCCCAGCCCCCGGCTGGAGCGCGACTTCTACGAGTTTTCCGACGAGGGTCAGCGCGCCTTCCTGCCGGCGGGGGAAAAGGAGCTGTTCGGCGCGCTGAACGGCAATATCTACATAACCGCGCCGGCGTCGCTGACGCACCTTAAAGGCATAGATACCCGGCGCCAGGCGCAGGTGGCCATAACCCGCAAAACGCTGCGCGACATCATGACGAAGAACGAGGAGCGCGGCAAATTCGGCTGGACGCTGTGCACCTACCCCACCGCGGAGCTGGCCCGCCAGGCCAGGCTGTCCGTGAAGGAATACGCCCGGCAGATAGCCAGGGCCTGTTTCCTTGACGAAAAAAACCCGGCCAAAAAATGGGCCGAGGTCTATAAAAATTCCACGGCCATAAAGAAATGGCTTAACGGCCTGAACATAGACGTGATCCGTACGGAGTCGCGCTCCATGGACCTTGAGGTGAAGATGGGCGAGATGCGCAAATTCCTCGGGATAAGCGGGCACAATATCCCGTCGTTCGAGATCTTCACTTCGCCAGAGACAAATTCATGGCCGACACGCTGTTCGACGAGAACCATGGCGGCAAATACGGCAACTGCCACGTGGCCATCGGCAGTTCCTACTCGGACACCTACGCGGGCGCCATCTCGAAGCTCACGAAGGAAAAGAAAGAGAAGCTCGGCTACAACAGCTCGGCCGTGCACTGGGACCTGATAAACACCGAAGACAAGAAAGTGACCGCGACGCTGAAGAGCGGCAAAAAGATCACGCTATACGAGAAAGGCCAGTTCAAGTGCTGACCGCGCCCGGCCGCCGGAAGGTCAGCCAGCCGCAGTCCAGCCCGTGCAGCTATGTCCACACTACACGCCGCGCTTAAGACCGAACGGGGCAGGCACGTGGCCGGCGCCGTTTTTATGGCCGGGCTTTCGGCCTCTTTCCTGTTCTGCGGTTACGAGTTCATCCGCTCGCCGGCGGAATCCATTTTCATCGACCAGTTCGGCGCCGGGGCCAAGCCCTACGCCATAGCCTGCGTGCCGTTCATGATGGCCGCCATGATCTACGGCTACGGCCGCCTGCTCTCGGCGGCGGGCGCCAAGAAGGCCATGGCCGTCTCGATGCTGGGCAGCGCCGCCTTCTTTTTCCTGGCCTGGCTGGGCCTGGGGCATGCCGGCAGGTGGCTGGCCTTCCTGCTGCTGGTGTTCAAGGAATCCTATGTGGTGATCATTTCAGAGCAGTACTGGTCCTTCATAAACAGCGTGCTGAAGGACGAGGAGGGGAAGGTGTTCAACGGCCCCGTGGCCGGGCTGGGCGCGCTGGGGTCGCTGGCCGGCGGCTACCTGCTGGGCCGGTTCGCGGTGGGCCTGGGCACGGAGATCTTTATCTCTTTCTCCGCCGCGGTCATCCTCCCGGCCGTCGTCCTGTTCTGGATAGGCTACAACAACGCCGGGGAGCCCAAGCCGGCGGCGGACGAGGCCGGCGGTAAAAAAGGCCACCTGCACCTGAGCATACTGGCCGAGAACCGGACCGTGCTGTATATCGCTTTCATCATCTTCTCCGCGCAGGTAGTGGCCACGGCGCTGGATTTCCGCTGGACGCAGCTGGTGCAGGACTATATGCCGCTGAAAGACCAGCGCACCGCTTATTTCGGCCATTTCTGGATGTACGTGAACGTTTTCTCGTTCTCGATGCAGTTCCTGCTGACCCCGCTGCTGCTGCGCTATATACCGCGGCGCGGCATACTCACCGCCATCCCCGCCGTGCATATAGTCACCTGCCTGCTGCTGTTCGTCTACCCGGCGCTGGGCGTGGCTTCCGCGGCGCTGCTGCTGTTCAAGGGCATGGACTATTCCATCTTCAGGGCGTCCAAGGAGACGCTCTATATCCCGTTCTCCTACGATACGCGCTACCGCGCCAAGCAGGTGGCGGACGCCTTCACCTACCGGTTCGCAAAGGGGCTTACTGCCACCTGGGTGTCCGCGCTCAAGGCGGCGGGGACCGTGGCGCCGAACTTCTATCCGGCGCTTGGGCTGGCCTTCTCTTCCGCGTGGTTTATTATTTCTTTCCCCCTTACTTCGAAGAACCGGACCGCGGCCGGGGGGTAGGCTGTCTCAGCGCCTGTACTGCGGGCTGCTGAAGATCATGGAAATAGAGATCCGGTGCGCCGAGCCCAGCACGCCGAAAGGGGAAAAAGCGTAATCCAGGCGGTAGCCGCTGAAGCGCAGCCCCGCGCCGAAGGTGACGTTGCGGGCGCCGGAAGTGTCGCTCACCGCGCGCGTGTTGAAGCCCGCGCGCAGGAAAAGGTCCATATCCTCGTAGGCGCGGATCCGCGCCTCGCTGCCGGCGGCCAGGTAAGGCAGGTAGTCGCGCGCCGCCACGATATCGGCGGTAATATTTAGATATTTGGAGAGGCTGATGAGGCTGCCCAGCCGCAGGACGAGCGGCAGCTGGGTCTCCTCTTTGTCGAAGCGCAGCGTCCCCATGATGTTCTGCGCCGTAAGCGCCATGCGGAAGGTCTTGTCCAGCATCAGCGGGGTCAGCAGGCCTATATCCGCGGAAAGAGTGCTGTCGGCGGAAATTATCTTCGAGCGCACGAACTTGCCGGTGGCGCCCAGCACGAAACGCTCGTCGGGGTCCTTGTTGAACCCCGTGATATAGCAGGCGAGCCCGACGCTCATGGACATGTCGTACGGGGTGAACGCCCCCATGTCGAAGCCGCTGGAATCCGTATGGCGCAGCTCGCCGAAATTCATGTACTTGCCGGACACGCCCCAGGCGCCCACCTCGCCGGCCTTCTCGGCGTAGGCGAAGTAGTCCACGTAGGTCTCGGCCAGGTATGGCGCGTGCATGAAGACCAGGGACTGGGCCTCTATGTTTATCAGGCCCGCCGGGTTCCAGTCCAGCGCGAAAGCGTCGTCGACGAACGCGGAATAGGCCTCGCCCAGCCCCGCGCCCCGCGCCCCGGAGGCGATCTTAAGGAATTGCACCCCGGCCGTACCGGCCGAGTCGGAGCTGAAGCTGCTGGCGGCCGCCCGGCCCGGGCACAGCGGGGCGCAGAGCAGCAGCCACGGCAGTAAAGCCGCGAATGTGCCCGCGCACCTTTTCTTCGGTCCTTTCATAAGCTCCCGTCTTCCGTCCCCGACTTCCGACCCCGGATCCTCTATTCTTGATCTCCGAGCCCTTTATCTTTCCAGCGCGATCTTGAAAGTCTTGTCTTTCTTCTTGTCGCTGCTGCGGATGTAAGCGATATAGACGCCGCTGGCGGCTTTTTCTCCGGCGTTGTTCCGCCCGTCCCAGTAAGCCATGCCGTTGATGTCCGCTTTAAGGTCGCGCACCAGTTCGCCCAGGAAAGTGTAGATCCTGACCTTGGCGTACGGGGTCATATTCGTGAAATGCATCACTTCGGCCGTGGTGTTCGGTTTGTACGGGTTAGGGTAGATCTTGACTTCCGACAGGGCCGTCTGTGAAACCGTTTCCATCAGCTGGAAAGTGGACAAATGCCAGGTCTGGGCCACCACCCTGTTGCCGGAGGTGTCGGAGACGGAAGGCAGCGGCACCCAGATGCCGCTTATCTCGTCGTAAAGCGCGATGACCAGCTTCGCCCTGTCGGTCCCTCCGGGGAGGCTTCCCGGCCTGTAAGGGAGCGTAATGGTGATGGCGTTGAGGATCAGCGGGGCCGGGTAGTACGTTATCGAGATGCCGATGCCGGTGGGCCGCAGGTCCGCCACCGCGGAAACGGGCGGGGCGAAGACGGAAACCGGCCTGAGGTCTATTATCGTAGAGCTGCCCAGCGAGCCCCTGGGCAGGTAAACCGAGATGGTGCCGTAGGACGTTTCCAGGGAAATAGTGTTGTCCTTCTGCGCTACCGCGTGCAGGTGCGAGACCATCAGCGTGCGCGCCGTGCCGGTGGAGACGAAGTCGGACAGGAGCCCGCTCTGCCCTTCGGCCTGGATGCGCGCCCAATAAGTGGTGTTCATGGGCAGGTCTGAGAACGGGCAGGTTTCTGCTGTTACGGAACGCGAAGCGTACATGACGAAGAAAGCCTCCGGCATGGTGGAGATCTCCACGTTGTAGCGCGTAAGGGGCGAGTTGCCGTTACCGCCCCAGTTCACGGAGAAGCCGTCTATCATGAAAGCCGTGAACGTCTGCGTGGTGACCGGGAAAAGATAGGCGGTGGCCGGCCGGGTCAGCGCGGTCCCCAGCGGCGTGGCCGGATCGGTGGCCAGGCCGTCCAGGTTCAGGGCCCCTACGCGCAGATAGTAGCTGGCGTTGGAGATGAGCCCGCCGAACGACGCCTGGTAATTGAGCGTGGTGGTTTCTGTCACGGCGGAAAAATCAGTGTTCGTGGAAACGCCCACCAGGTAGGAGGTCCCCGCCGGGTTAAGGCCGGGGGTCCAGTTGACCGTGACCGAAGTGACGCCTACGTCAGAATAGGCGGCGTAGCCGGGGAAGTCTGCGGCGGTGGCTATGGAAGAGAAGCTCACCGCAGGAGTTTCCCGGCCGAGGCGGTTGACGGCCGTAACGCGCGACCAGTAGGGGGTGTTGGAAGCCAGCCCTTCGAAAGTCGCTGAGGTAAGTACGGTGGCGGAGGAGGAGAGGGAGAGGAACCCGGAATTATCCGCGAGCTCCGCCCGGTAGAGCGTGTCCGGCGGGTTCGAGTCGGGCAGCCAGTTGAGCGTCAGGGTGGAATGACTGATGCCGAAGGGCCGCGGCACCGGCGCGTTGGCCAGGGTGGAGGTGGCCGGGGTGACGACATAGGTGACGTCCCCTTCCTCGTCGAAGGTCCCGGCGCGGAAATAGTAGCTGGTGTTCGGCTCAAGCCCGCTGATGGTCAGGCCCGGCTCCGAACTTACCGCAGTGGAGGAGAAGAACAGCACCGGGGAGAAATCGTCTCCGGCGGCCGCTTCGAGCAGGTAGTGGTTCGAGTCCGTGGAGGCCAGCGGCGTCCAGGTAACGGTTACGCTGGAGGCGAAGACCCCGCCGGCCATGACGCCGGCCAGGGGCGGCGCGCGCGTGTAGCCGCGGGACGGCGTGGTGTTGAGATAGACGGTTGCGCCGTTGAAAAGGGCGCCCACGCGGAAATAGAATTTCTTATTGTGCGGCAGGCCCGTGATGGTCAGCGTGGAGACCTGCGGGTCGTAGGTGACGGAGCTGGCGAAGATCCCGGTGAAGAATTCGCTGGGGAAGGTGTACAGGGACGCTTCGGCCACGAAGCCGTCAGGGGTTTCGTCCCCGGGGCTGAATGCTGCCGCGGCGCTGGACTGCCACACGCTGGCGAGGACGGCCCGGGAAAAGCTCTGCGGCAGGAGCGTCCTCGTCATGTCCAGGTCGGTGTAGTTCGGAGTGTCCTGCCAGTTAAGCGTTCCCAGCCGCAGGTAATAGTCCGCGTTCGAAGCCAGCCCCCGGACCACAAGCCGGTCCAGCTGGTTGTCGTGCGTAACGGAGGATATCACCGTTCCTCCGGCGCCGAAAGGCAGGGTCGAAGCCTCCAGCCGATAGCCTTCGCAGGAGATGCCGGGGGGGGCGGGCGGCAGCGGGTTGAAGAACACCTCGAGGCTCATGGTGTCCGGCACGGTGTAGGTCTGGTTCTCAGGGATCGGCGCGGCCAGCGTCACCGAAGCTACGACGGCGGTATAATTGGGGTTCCCCGCCGCGTTCAGAGCCGCCGCCCGAAAATAATAAGTGGTGTTCGAATCCAGCGCGGAGACCGTAAGCGTGCTTAGGAGCACGCTCGGGGTGCCGGAGGAAAGGTAAGTCTCGAAAGCGGCGCTGGTGGAAGCCTCGAGCCTGTAGCCCGCGGCGGTGGCCGTGACCGGGGCGGACGGGAGCGCCGTCCAGCCCAGCCGCGCCGAGTAGTCGGCTACGGACAGCTTCTGGAAGTTCAGCAGGGCCGCGGCGAGGGTCGTAAAGGTGTGCCTGTCCGAGAACTTGGCCGCGCCGTTCCAGTTCAGCGCGCCCGCCCTGTAATAGTAGGTGGTGTTGCGGGTGAGCGGGGTAAGAACGGCGGAGGACGTCGCCGCGTCCGCTATCAGCCGCTCTGCCGGGCCGGTCATCAGTTCGGAAACAGAATAAAGTATACGGTAGCCTTCGGAGGTCAGGGCCTGTATGGTGTCAGAAACAGGGGCCCAGTTCACCGTGACGCTGGTCTCATCCAGCGTTTCCCTCAGCCCGGAAAGCTCCAGCGCCATCGTGGCGGTGGAAATAACCGTGGCGGACGAAGAATACGCGCCACGGAACGCGCGCGCCCTTATGCTGAAATAATAGGTGGTATTGGCGTCGAGCCCGCCGACGTCTATGGATATCGCCGCCAGCTGATAGTCGGCCGCCAGGGCCCCGGAAAAAGCGGGGTTGGAGGCGTACTGCACCTCGTAAATGGTCCAGTCCGGGTTGCCGCCCGTGTTCCAGCCAAGCCCGGCCACGGCCAGGGAGGACGAGACCGCTGAAAAACGGGACGGCTCGAAGTAAGGGGCTGACGGGGCGGCGGCCCAGGTGGAGACCGTGACCCGGTTCAGCGCGTAGGCCGCGTCGCCTTCGGACTGCTTCTTTACCTGGAAATAATAGGTGGTGTTCAGGTTAAGGTTCGTGTAAGTGGTAGTGTTGCTCGTCAGCGGTCCGGTTGCTATGAACGTGGAAAAATTAGAATTGGTGGAGATGGCCGCCACGAAAGTCCCGGAGGAGTTCCAGGAGAAGGTGATGGAGCTGGCGGTATAGTCCGAGACGGTGGGGCGCAGGTCGGTCAGCGCCGATGCGGTCAGCGCGGGGCAAAGCAGCAGGGCCGCTAAAGCCAGGCGCTTGATGGTTTTTCCACATGACGGCATATTACAGTTTACCAGAAACTTCGCAGAAATCAATGTCAATTATATTACGGCGCCCCGCGCCGCCCGCGGCCCGGCCGCGCCCCGGCGCTGAAAATAAGGCGTCTGGCGGGCGTTGTTGCATGCCCCGCGGTTTCTATTATATTATAATTCAAATTACACGGACGCATTGTACTGACCGTTTTCCGCAGCCGGCATTCCCGAGAGGTCACCAGCGGATGAAAATTAAAATGATAAAGCTAGACGCTACGTCCGGCCGCGGCCGGCGGCGCGCGGCGGGGAAAATCGCCCTGCTCCTGGCGCTGCTCTGCGCGGCGCCGGCCTACGCCCAGCGAACGACGGCCCTGCCCCCTTTTGAGATCTCCAGCGGCACGCCCCTGCTCACGCAGTCGGCGGCTACCGCCGCGGTCGTAGGACAGGGGGGGAATTACACCCTGCCCCTGCCGGACGGCGGCGTGCTGTGGCTGCTCAATAACGTGTGGCTGGGCGAGGTGAAGGACGACGGCCAGGCCGCGGTGTGGGGGATAGTGGACGGGGCGGCCGCTATCTCGCAAAGCACGGCCCCGGAGGCGCAGCGCGGCGCTTTGGGCTACATTAAGGACGAGAACGGCTGGCCTCTGCCCCTGCTTTCCGCGGAGATGAAGGAGTACAGCCAGGCCCGCAAGTTCCGGCCCAGGGCCGGCGTGACGGCTGGCGGCAGGTATTATTTCTTTTACTCGGTGCTGAACAACTACGGCCCCGAACTTTACGATTATTTCCGCGTCGGACAGGGAGTGGCCTGGGCGGAAAAACCTGGCGGCCCTTACCAGAAAGCGCGCAGCGCCGCAGGCTATTGTCTTTGGGACGACATCGAACCCGCTTTCGGCAGCGCGGCATGGGCCGACGAGGACGGCTGGATCTACGTATACGGCCGCGCGATGAACGCCCCCGGGGAATACGGCGCGGTGCTGGCCAGGGTAAAGCCGGAAGACCTCTCCTCGCGGGAAAAATATTCGTACTACAGCCTGGGAGTCCCGGCCGGTTCCTGGACGGAGGACGTTTCCGAGGCTTCGCCTGTGCTGGACAATGCGCCGGAGGAATTTTCCGTCTCCTATAATGATTTCCTGAAGAGCTACCTGGCCGTGTACACGGACGCGGTCTCGGGCGGCGTGCTGGCCAGGACCGCCTCCTATCCCTGGGGACCGTGGAGCGGCCCCCAGCGGCTGCTGGCCTGTAAAAAGGAAGAATACTGCGACGGCGCGAAAGAACACTCCGTCTTCGCCGCCCGGCAGGGGCAGACCGTCTATCTCACGCTGGAGAGGAAGAACGTGCCGTACCTGTACGAAATAAACTTCAAATAGGGGAGAACATGGCCGACTATAACATACTCGTCATAAACCCGGGGTCCACCTCGGACGAAGTCAGTTATTTCCGCGGCGAGAAGGAGGTCTTCCATAAGACCGTCCGCTACAGCCCCGACGACCTGAAGCCTTACGAACTCGAGAAGATAACCGCTCAGTTCGAGCTGCGCAAGCGCATGGCGCTGGAGGCGCTGAAGGAACACGGGGTGGACGTGAAGGAGCTGCACGCGGTCATCGGCCGCGGCGGCCTGGTGAAGCCCATCGAGGGCGGCGTCTACGCTGTGGACGACGCGCTGCTGGCCGACCTGCGCGAGGGCGTGCTGGGCGACCATTCCTCAAACCTCGGCGGTATCATTGCGCACGACATAGCCGGCGCCAACGGCATAAAAGCTTTCATCGCCGATCCCGTCGTGGTCGACGAGATGCTGCCGCTCGCGCGCTACTCCGGCATGCCGGAGAACCCGCGCATCTCCATTTTTCACGCGCTGAACCAGAAGCGCTGCGCGCGCCACGCGGCGCGGCAGCTGGGCAAGCCGTACGAGGAATGCCGGCTGATCGTCATGCACGGCGGCGGCGGCATCTCGGTGGGGGCGCACATGGGCGGGCGCGTCATAGACGTCAACAACGCGCTCAACGGCGACGGGCCGTTCACCCCGCAGCGCTCCGGCGGCGTGCCGGCCGGCGGCCTGGTGAAGATGTGCTTCAGCGGCAAGTACAGCCAGGTTGATATGATGCTCAAGCTCAAGGGCCGCGGCGGCCTGGTGGCTTATACCGGCACGTCCGACTGCGTGGCGCTGGAAAAATATATCCTGACCGGCGAGATCAAGCCCGGCTCCGGCATAGACCCCGACAAGATGACCCGCGAGGAGGCCCGCGAGGCGGTGGACGCGATGGGCTACCAGATCTGCAAGGAGATAGGCGCGATGGCAACCGTGCTGGAAGGCAAGGTGGACGCGATAGTGCTGACCGGGGGGCTCGCCTACGACAAGGTGCTGGTGCCCGAGATCAAGCGGCGCGTGGGCTGGATAGCGCAGGTGCTCTCCTACCCGGGCGGCGACGAGATGACGGCGCTGCGCACGGCGGCCGAGATAGCGCTCAGGCACCCGGCGAAAATAAAGAAATATTGAATTTTCGGCGATCTAAACGACTCCGGAGGATAAATGAAATTCAAGAACTTTGACGAACTGCTGGGGCTGGTGCGGGGCAAGACCAACCGCATCGTGGTGCCGGGCGCGAACAACGACGAGGTGCTTACCGCCTGCAAAATGGGCGTGGACAACAATATAATTTCAGGCGGCATCCTTATCGGGCCCAAACCCCAGGTGGAAGCCATGGCCGCCAAGGTGGGGCTTAAACTGGATATTTTCGAGCTCATCGACAAGTCCGACTACGCCGAGATGTGCAACCTGGCCGTGGACCTGGTGAAGGCCGGCAAAGGGGATTTCCTGGTAAAAGGCCTGGTGGACACCAAGTTCTATATGAAGGCCATCCTGCGCAAGGAAGTGGGCGCCGTGGCGGAAGGCACCGTGCTCAGCCATTTCGTGCTGTTCGAGCTGGCCAATTACCACAAGCTTTTCGCCGTCACCGACGCGGCCATCATGATCAATCCCACGCTGGAGCAGAAGGCCAAGATCGTGCGCAACGCCGTGGACATGATGCGGATGCTGGGCGTGGAAACGCCGAAAGTGTCCGTGATCTGCCCCGTAGAGAAGGTGAACCCCAGTATCCCCAGCACGCTGGACGCGGAAGCCCTCGTGAAGATGAACAGGGAGGGTTCCATAAAGAACTGCGTGGTGGAGGGGCCTTACGACGTGTATATCTCGTTCTCCAAGGAACTGGCCGCCGAAAAAGGCATCAAGGGCGCCAGCGTTCCCGGAGATACCGACATAGCGCTGTTCCCGAACCTCGACAGCGCGAACCCGGTCTACAAGTGCCTGTCCTTCTTCGGCGCGGGCATGAAATCGGCCACGCTGCTGGCGGGCTCGAATATCCCGGTGATATTGCCGTCCAGGACGGATTCCCCGGTCACCAAACTTCACTCTATAGCGCTGGCGTGTTATCTTAAGGACGCGGCCAAGGTGGCTGTGAACTAAGAGGAACGCCGGCTTCGGAAATTACCAGGAGGACTTATATATGGCATGGGATTTTCTTAAAAAGCTCGTAGGTACCAAGGATGAGGCCGCCAAGGCGGCAGTACTGTCCGCCGCCCCGGTGAAGACGGGCGCGCCCGCCCCGGCGCCGGCAGCGCCGAGGCCGGCAGCGCCCGCCCCGGCGCCCGCGCAGCCGGCGGTAGTGAAGGCAAAGAGCCCCGAGGAGAAAACCGACGACGAGCTGGCGGAGGAACTGAACAAGATCTCTCCCCACATCCTCGCGCAGGCTAAAGCCCCGCAGCAGCGCGCCCTGATCATCAGCATCTACCGCAAGATGCTTATAGCCAAGGTGGATATAAACGACGACAAGGAAGTTAAGAAATGGATGCAGAAACATCCGGAGGTGCTGCAGGGAGGGGAGGCTGTAAAGATAGAGACCGTGCGGCGCGAGGAGCCGAAGGTGGGGCGCAACGAGCCCTGCCCCTGCGGCTCGGGCAAGAAATACAAGAAATGCTGCGGCACAAAGGCCGAAAGCTGAAGGCCGGCGGCGGGCAATAAAAAACCCCGGGTGGTCCCGGGGTTTTTTATTTACTTTATAGTTCCTTTAGTCCCAGGAGATCTTCGCGGTTTTCGAGACCTGCACCGGGCCTATTTCGCCGGTCCGGTCCATTTCCTCTTTGGTCAGGTCCTTGAAATTACCCAGGCCGTCCACGTTATAGGTGAGGGTCCCGCCGTTGGTGGAGAAGGGCGTGCTCTGCGTCCAGTTCAGGGAGGCCTGCAGGGCCGCCACCGGGTTCATCTTGGTGCCGATGTTCATCGGGTCGGACATCCTGACCGTCAGGTCGAATTTCCAGCCCCATTTCACGTTCACGCTGACCGGCTGCACGGTGAAGTTGGTGATATAGCGGCCGTGTATCTTGTCGTCTTTCTTCGCGCCCTGCCCGGTGGCCTGGGCCACGTAGTTGTCCAGGCGGGCGTCGCCCTTCCCGCTGTAATCCTCGGTGCCGCCGTAGAAGAAAGAGATCTTGTATTTCACGTTGATGACGTCCACGCCCATCAGGTTGGTGACCTTGTACTGGTAGACCATCTTCTTGGGGCCCTGCCAGCCGGCGATGTTGCCCCAGCTGAAGGAGAAGCCGGGGATGGCGCTGGCGTAGGCGGAGGCGTAGCCGGCGCTGGGAGCCCCGCTGGTAATAACGCCCCAGGCGGCCAGCCCCGCGTTGGCTAAGCCGCCTTCCGCGCCCTTGAGCGGGGTAAGGACGGGAAGTTCCGGGGGGACGGCTTCCCCGCCCTCTTCCGCAGCGGTCAGCGTGACGGCCGAGTTTTTAATTGTGTAATAGTCTTTTTCGGAGAACTGCTCCCCCTGGGCCGAAAGGAAGGGGGGAACTATTGAAAGTATCGCTGCAAGGACCACGGTTGTTTTAATTGTTTTCATAATGTCCTCCGTCTATAGTCTAGCTTCCATTATGTCTATCCGCAAGGATGAAAGGCCCAGAAGAACATAGGCCATGGTGCCTACTGCTGACGGGGGGGCCGCTGGGCCCTTGACAAAACCGGAGCCGCCACCTATCCTATTACTTACTTATATTGGCGTGCGGGCAACCGGCGACTATGAGAACTATCGTGCTATCCCTTATCTTTGCTCCGCTGTTACTGGCGGCCGGTCCGCTGCGGCCGCTGGCGGCCGTCAATGACGGCGATCCCGCGGCCGCGCCTGTGGCAGAAATAACGCCTTCGCCCGTGGCAGCGCAGGGTGGAGGCGGCCATCTTCCCCGCCCGCCGCAGGAGGGCGCGGTGATGCACGATCAGCATCATAACGGCCCGCCGCCGATGGGGCCGGGCGGCGAGGACTTCATGCTGTTCAGGCGCAACGCGACCGACAATCCGGAAATTTCAGCCGCGGCCCTGGTGCGCCTGCTGGAAAAAATGCCGCCCGAAGAGGTGCCCGAGTTCCGCAGAAGGAATTGCGGGAAAATAGTGGAGCTGATGACGGCTTTGAACAAAGGCCGGGCGGAAGGGGGCGGGGGCGGAGAAGAGTACCAGCGCATCACCGGGCAGCTCGCTCCGTATAATCTCTTCCCCATGGAACGTTCCGGCAACCGCGACGGCGGCCCCCCGCGCGCGGACTTTATGGCCGACGGCGGCCCCCAGCGCAAAGGAACGCCGCCGGAAAAGGACCCGGTGGTCTCGCTGCTGAACGCGCGCTTGGCCATGGATTCCGGCGACGCGAAAAAAAGCGAGGCCGCTATAACGGAAGCGGCCGCCTCCTTCCCCGATAACTCCTCCGTGCAGTCGGCGGTCGCGGCCTATTACGCCGAGCTGGAAAATTTCACGATGGCCGAAAAAGCCGCCACGAAAGCTATTAAGATGGACTCCAATTCCCCGGACGCTTATAAAACGCGCGCTATGGCCAGGGCTTCCCTCGAGGACAGGAAAGGCGCCATCGAGGACATAAAGAAGGCCGTGGCCATGGACCCGGACGACGAATCCGCGCGCGTGCTGTCCGTCCTGCTTGAAAGCCGCAAGCCGGTGCCCACGCTTAAGACCGTTTCCTCCCTGCAGGACATGAAGCGCTCGCTGGGGATCTCCGAGGATTCTCCCGCCGCGGTGAAGAGCGCGGCTGCCGCGGCCGCGGCAGGGGGCATGGCCGGGGCCGGAGAGCAGGAGGAGGCTTCCGGGACGCCCCCGCTCGCGGTCCCCGATTTCGCCCGGTCAAAAACCTACCTTAAGACCGCCCTGGCGAAGAACCGCCTGGGGGATTACGAGAGCGCCGCGAACTACGCTTCGCTGGCCATCGAGAAGGATTCCGGCAATCTGGAAGCTTACCTGGAACGCGCCAACGCTTATAATTTCATGGGCAAGTACGAGGACGCCGTGCGCGATACCAGCTACGTGATAGAGAAGGACCCGCGCAACATGCAGGCTTTCAATATGCGGGCCTGGGCCCTTAACCGCAACGGCAAGGCCCGGGACGCCGAAACCGACGCGAGCCGCGCGATAGGCATCAATCCTAATTTCGCCGACGCCTGGTTCAACCGCGCGCTGTCCTACGAGAAGCAGGGCGATTACAAGCGCATGCTGGAGGATTTCAGGCAGGCCGCGGCGCTGAGCGGCTCTTATTCCAGCCGCTACCAGGACGCCGTGGCGCAGTACGGCCCGCGCGTTCCGGGTTTCGTCGCCACCGGTGGCGCCGCGTACCGCGGGGAGATGACCGCTGCCGCCGGGCACGCCCGCAGCCCGCTCAAGCGCTTCCTGCTCCTGCTGGTCTTTTCGCTTACCGGCGGCGGCCTGGTGGCGCTGGGCCTTGTCCATATAGTGACCGGCAAGAAGGAAAAAGATACGGCCGAGGCCCGCGCGACGCACCCCGACGTGCTGTCTCCTTCCGTCTTCTACGAAGGCGTGACCACCGGCAAGTATAAGATAGAGAAAAAGGTGGGGGAAGGCGGCATGGGGCAGGTTTACCAGGCCGTGGACCAGTCCCTGGGCCGGACGGTCGCCATCAAGAAAATGAACGAGGAGATAAAGGTCAACGACCGCGAGAAGCAGCGCTTCCTCGACGAGGCGCGCACCGTGGCGCTGCTGCACCACCCCAATATCGTGGAGATCTACACCATCTTCGAAGAGGAAGGCGACATCTACCTGGTGTTCGAATATGTGCAGGGCAAAACGCTGGACAAGGTGCTGGACGCGGAGGTGCGCATCCCCTTCGACCGGGCGCGCGGCATCTTCGACGAGGCGTCCAAGGCGCTGGCCTACGCGCACGCGAAAGGCGTGGTGCACCGCGACCTCAAGCTTTCAAATATCATGCTTTCCGACGAGGACGGCAGCGTGAAGGTGATGGATTTCGGGCTGGCGCGGCGCGCCAAGGAATCCCTGGCGCTGGTCTCGAACCGGGAAGTGGTGGGCTCGCCGGCTTACATGGCGCCCGAGCAGGAACTGGGCGTTTCTTCGGTGGAATCCGACGTCTATTCCCTCGGGATCGGTTTTTATGAGGCGCTCAGCGGCGTGCTGCCTTTCCACGGGCCGGATTTCCGCTATCAGAAAACGCACAGGTCATACCAGGCTCTCAGCGCGGTGGTGCCGGGGCTGCCCGCGGGCGTGGACGTCCTGCTGGACAAATGCCTGGCGCCGGAGCCGGAGAACCGCTTCCGCAGCGTAGAGGAATTCCGAAAGGCTTTGAACGAACTCGCGTAAGGACGGCGGCGGCCGGCTCAGGGAGTGTTCCCGGGGCCGGTCTTTTTTTGCGCGTCCAGGGCGGAGGCTATGTACTGGAAAGCTTTGCCGATGCTGTAGGTCTTGTGGCCGGGGGGAAGGGTTTCCATCAGCCTGCGCACCGCGGTCAGATCGTCGCCCAGCGTGACGATGGGCGGCTCTTTGTAGCCGCTGGCCCAGGTCTGGGGGAAACCGGCCGTGGCCAGCAGCCCGTTGCACAGGCAGACCCTGCCTTTGGTGTGCGGGACCTTGCCGCCTTTGCGCACATATTCGTCCTCGTTCTCCGCGGGGCAGCGGAAACGCAGGTCGCCCTGCGGGGTGAGGTAGGCGCTTTGCAGAAAACCGATATCGCAGACCCGCTTGCGGGCCGAATAGACCTTCTCGTCCGATAAGGTGCCGGGGATCTGCGCGACTTTGAACGGAAAGCCGCTGGGCGAGGTCCTGCCGTCGGTCTTGATCTCCAGAGCGTTCCGGGAGATCATTTCCAGGGCCTGGTTGCGGAGTTCCGGGGCGAGCCCGGACTGCCCGCTGAGAGCCGCGGCGGTGCCGAATTGTATGCCGGAGGCGCCGAGAGCCAGCGCTTCCGCGAGCCGCTCCGGGCTGCCGTAAGCTCCGGCCATCCAGAAAGGCAGGCCGAGGCCGGCTATGGCCTTGACGTCGATAGCGTCGGCTTCGGTATAGATCACGACAGCATCGCCCTGCTTGTTGAAAGCCTTGCGGCCGGGAGGGGCGTTATGCCCTCCTGCCACGGAGCCTTCTATGATGAAGCCGTAGGGGCGGGAAACCGGGTTGGCGGCCAAAGCTTCGGCCAGGGCGAAAGAGGAGACTATGGCCAGGAACTTTGGTTTAGGCAGGGCCGGAGTGGCGGCGCCGGCGCCCAGCGTGTCCGGGCGTAGGCAGACCGCGAATTCGCCCGAATTGGAATCGGTGCCGTAAACGCGCAGCGCCAGCGCCGCAGCCTCGTGCCTGGAAAGCTTGTCTATGATCCCCGGAATTTCGGCGGGGCTGCCGGCGCCCATCGCCACATAGTCCACGCCGGCCAGCATGGCCCCGTAAAGGCCCCAGGGCAGCGGGCGCTCGACTTTGCGCAGGTAATTGATGCCGACCTTCCCGGCATGGCCCTCTTTGGCCAGCCAGACTTCCGCGAAATTGGCGGCCAGCGTGAGCAGCTGGAATTCCGGGTTTGGCTCCCAGAGGGAAGCCGGGCCGGCCGCCCCCGGGACGCGGGTGAGTTTCCCGGTGGGGGTGGCTTTGAACGGCGCCGAGGCCGGCTTGCCGTTCTCTATGAAATAGTTCTTCAGGAGCTGCCTGAGCGGGAGTTCCAGGGCCGGTACGCGGCGGCTGAGCTCGGCGAAGGCCCGGCGCGCATGGCCGCCGGCATCGCCCTGCTGCAGTATGCGGGCGTAGACTATGTCCAGGGCCGTCCCCGAAACTATGCCCATGCCGCCCAGCAGGGAAACTATGCGGGACATGACCCAGCAGGAGATCCAGATGCCCATGCCGCCGGAGATTATGACGGGGTCCTGCTGTTTGGCGGGAAGGCCGGAAAAGGTGGATATCGGGTCGTTTACCATTGTAGTTCAGTCCGCAACGTATAATTATAGATATTTTCGGCACCTGTGTCACCGCAGGAGCGGAAAACCGGGGGCGCGAAGGCCCGGCAGTCAGCGCTTTAATTTGAAAAGCCTGGAATATTCCAGCGAAAAGCCGGTGGTAAGGTTAGAAGCGGAGCCGCCGAGCTTCTTGCCCGAAGTCAGGAAATAACTAGCGAACGGGTTTATTGTTATATCGCCGTACAGCCGCGTGCTCAGTCTGAAGTTGAGCTCGAGCCTTTCTTTGAGGTCGTTGACCGTGTCGAAGCGGCTGCGCGCGAAATTACGGTAAGTGCCGTCCGCGTTCAGGGTCAGGGCCGTGCCCGGCACCGGCCAGGCCAGGCTGAAGCCGGTTTCGGCCGCGTATTGGGTGCGCGCCGGGGAATAGGTATAGACCTGTTCCGTGGTCAGGCCGGCGTAAAATTCCTGCACGTAAGTGCCCTCGAACATTTTCAGGCCGGCCTTGCCCCGCAGCACTTTTCTCAAAGGCAGCGGGGTGGCCCTTGAAAATTCGGTGTCATAGGCCGCCGTTGCGAAAGGGCCTATTACCAGCGCTCCCAGCGCCCCGTTATAGCTCTTGAGCCGGTACCGGAGCTCGTTCTCCAGGATTATCTGGTCCACGCTTTCGGTGGTCACCTGCGGCTTGCCCGAGGGACGCAGCACCAGTTTCCCGTAGTCGGCCGAGATCCCGGAGTCGAACCTGAATTTCCCGCTGTGGAATTCGGAGAACAGCCTGCCGGAGCCCTGTATCTGGGTCTGGTCCACGGCGCTCAGCCGCGACTCGTTGACGCCCGCGTAGCCCGCCCCGGCGGAGACCGACGTGTTGACCATCTGCAGCGAAAGGTTGCGCAGGTTCAGGCGCCAGATGTCGCGGTTCTCCGGCAGGTTCGCCGCTTCGGCCTTGACCGCCCTTTCCCAGGCCTCGCGCGTAGGGGAGCCGTCCTTCAGGGCGCGCAGGCTTCCCGTCACGGCTTCGTGCAGCGTGACGGGCGGGCCTTTTCTCCTGTGAAACCCGTTCTTGCCGGCCAGCAGGCTGGACGGCAGCGCGGTAAGGTAGTATTCCCCGTCGCTGAGCGGCAGGCCGGCCACGCGGCCGGCGGCGTCGATGCCGGAGACGGCGTAATATTCTTTTTCTTTGTACGACTGGGGCGAATAATACGCCAGGGCGTTCATGGCCGGCGGCACCTTCCTCGCGAAATTCCTGAGAAAGGCCCCGGGCACCCAGACCAGCTCTACCGGCTCGTCCGGGCCCAGCCAGACCTTTACCAGCGAAGAGGGCGTATCGCCCAGCACGTTGCTTATGCCGGGCGTCAGCTTCAGCACCGCTATCTCGGCTTTGAATTTTTTCCTGAGGAGGCCGGCCGCCATGTTAAAAAAGTCGGGGACGGCGTAGATCGGGAAAGGGGGCCTGTTGTTCAGCGAGATGCGGCGCGGGTCGGGCAGCAGCGCGTCGCCGGAGCCCATCAGGCTTTTGATGATGCGCTCCTTCATCTCCGTTTTTTTCTGGTACTGGAAAGGTTCGCTGGCGTCCTCGGGCCGCGGCGCGGCTTCCGCCGCCGTGAACTCGCCTTCCTGGTTGAATTCCAGGGTTATCCTGCCGGCGCCGCTGGAGTCCGGGAAGACCATCAGGGCCGGGCCGAAACGTGTTTCTTTGCTCCAGTTCGCCAGCTCCACCCGGTTCTTCCTTACCGGGGCGGTCTCCCCGGTCCTGGGGCCTATCAGCACGTCTACGCCCGCCGTGTTCAGCAGCCAGCCCAGGTCCTCCTTTCTGGAGAACGTCACCGCCACCACCGTCCCGGCGTTATACTTGCCGCGCAGTTCGGCCAGCAGCGCTGAAAAAGCCTCGCCGGAGCGGGGGTCCCACGGCGCGAAAGGCGAGCCGCGCAGCGCGGCCAGCGTGACGGGGTTGTAGGGAAGCAGGGAGATGAACGCCACCGTAGTGCCGGCTATCTCGCGCAGGACGTAAGGCTTTATGATGCCCGCGAGGCCGGGGTCGGAGATCTTCACGTTGGAACACACGAATTCCGGCGCCGAGGAGGAGAGCTTCACTCTCCCTTCCTTGGACAGGCGCCAGAAATTCGTCAGGTCGGGCTGGTCCAGCGCGGCGATATCGGTGCCGGCGGCGGTGAGCTCGTCCAGCAGCAGCCCGTGGCCCGCGTCCCCGGAACTGGGCGGCCCGGCCTCCGAGGCCCCGAGGCTTAAAAGGAGGTTGGAGTCCTTGTTGGAGGCCTCTTCCACCGTGTCGCAGCTCGGGCTGTCGAGGCCCATCGGGAGCCCGAGGCTGGTGAAGATCCTTCTCCCGGCGTCCGTAGCCAGGCGGTGTTCCATCTTGAAAGTGGGCTCCCACAGCCGTTTCTCCCGGAAGGAGGGGACGTACAGCACGCGGAACTTAAGCCCCGACGGCGAATACCCGGTAAGGATCTCCGCCGGCAGTTGCTCGGTCTTCAGGCCCGCGGCCCGCGTAGTATCGGCGAAATTCTCCAGCAGGTCCCTGGGGGGAACGATCAGGGAATTCCCTCCCGTTATGATGTCCAGCCTTCTTTCGAAAGTGTAGCGGGTGGTGCGGCCGAGTTCCGCCGGGCCCAGCTCTTCCGGGCCGTTTATAACGAATTTCGCGCCGTTGGTGTAGGTTATGGCGCTGTTGACGTTCTCCAGGTTTATAGTGCCGGTGGAGGCGGCGAACTGCTCCACGGCCCCGGCCAGGCCGAAGGTGATGCGGTATTCGTGGTCGAAGTAGTGTATTGCCACGCTGGAGGCGGCGTTGAGCGCGCGGGGCGACAAAAGCAGCAGAACGGCCGTCAGCGCCTGAAGTGTTTTCACGGGACTAGATTAGCATTCTTCGAGTTCCGGTTCAAAATCGGTATAATATTATTCGTAAGGAAACCCCGCCGCATGCCGCCAGTGAGCGTTTCTTTTTTAAGGAGAGAACTATGAAAGCCCTTGTGAAAGCTAAACCTGAAAAAGGCCTCTGGCTGCAGGATGTCCCGAAGCCGCAGATAAACGATAACGAGGTGCTGGTAAAGATCCGCCAGACCGCCATCTGCGGCACCGACATACATATTTACCAGTGGGACGAATGGGCGCAGAGGACCATCCCCGTGCCGATGCACGTGGGACACGAATTCGTGGGCGAGATCGCCGAGCTCGGGAAGAACGTGAAAGGCCATTTTCTTGGCGAGCGCGTTTCCGGCGAAGGCCACATCGTCTGCGGCCACTGCCGCAACTGCAAGGCCGGCCACCGGCACCTGTGCGTGAACACCAAGGGCATAGGCGTGAACCTGCCGGGCTGCTTCGCGGAGTACCTGGCCATACCGGCCGAGAACGTGTTCCCGCTGCCCGAGGGCGTGTCCGACGACGAAGCCTCCATCCTGGACCCGCTGGGCAACGCCGTGCATACGGCGCTTTCCTTCGACCTTATCGGCGAGGACGTGCTGATAACCGGCGCCGGCCCCATCGGCATAATGGCCGGGGCCATAGCCGGCCATGTGGGCGCGCGCCACGTGGTGATAACCGACGTGAACGAGTACCGCATGGACCTGGCCCGCAAGCTGGGCATAAAGAACGTGGTGGATTCCCGCAAGGAAAAACTCACCGATACGATGCACCGGCTCGGCATGACCGAAGGTTTCGACGTGGGCCTGGAGATGAGCGGCAACGCGCAGGCCTTCAACGACATGATAGGCTCGGTGAAGATGGGCGCTAAAATAGCGCTGCTCGGCATACTGCCGCCCAACACCACGATCCCGTGGAGCAACGTCATCTTCAAGGCCCTTACGCTGAAATGCATCTACGGGCGCGAGATCTTCGAGACCTGGTACAAGATGTGCGCCATGCTTACCAGCGGCCTGGACATAAAACCAATAATCACTCACCGCTTCCCGGCCGGGGATTTCAAAGAGGGCTTTGAAATAATGTCTTCCGGCAGGTCGGGCAAGATAATACTCGACTGGACGAAGCTCTGAGCGGGCCGCGCGAAGCCCGGGGCAGCGTCCCCGGCCAGGGCGCAACGGGAACAAAGACCGGGAAACCTACGATGATGAAGAACTTCACGCTGTTAGCCGCCATCGCCGCCACGCTGCTGCTCTCCGGCTGCGGCTTCGTCAAAGGCAAGGCCGCCGGCTATTATCTGTCCAAAGCCCGCGCCACGGCGCAGAAGGCCGGCCCCGCGCCGGCCGAACTCGAGGAGGCTTTCGCGCGGGTGGAAAAGGCCTCCGGGTACGCGCCCGACTCGCCTGCGGCCGTGGAGGTGCTGGAAGACCTGGCCGCCGCCAGCGAAAAGATCGCCTTCTCCAAAGGGGCCGAGCTGCAGCCGGCCATCCTTAAGAAAATGATAGCGCGCAACGGCTCTTACTGGCCCGCGCGGGAATCCCTCGTGAGCTTCCTGGCCTCGCGCGGAGACTTGAACGGCCTGGCCGACGAGGCCATGGCCGCCGGAAAACTTACTTCGAATTCCGATAAAGACCCCGGGAACCGCTATTGCGCTCTGCTGGTGCAGCTGGCCGCCACGGCAGCCTCGGTGCCCTGGCTGGAATCGGAAGCTTTCGTCAGCCTGAACAAGTCGCCCGAGGTCTTTTTTGAAAAAGCCGGCGGCTATTCCGCGGCCGCGGAGCAGGCCTCGGCCATCAAGGCCGAGCTGGACAAAATGACCGCCGCCGACGCCGCGCTGAAAAAAGTCCCGTCGCCGAAGCTCGCCTCGGCGGCCGAAGTGGCCTGCGCAGACGCTCTGCGCGACAAGGACGGGATAGCGCGGGCCGCGGCTTTCAACGCGAAAGCGGCCGCCGAGCCGGCTTTCAGGAACGCCGTTACGATGACCATACAGGGCAACGCCGCGCTGATCGGCAAGGACTACGCCCGGGCCCGGGCCTTCTACCAGGGCGCTCTGTCCCGCTACCCCGGGCTGCTGGACGCCCGGCGCCAGCTCGCGGAGACGGATTTCCAGGAGGGCGCCAGCCTTGCCGCGGTGGGCGGGGCGGCCAAGGCCGCCGACCAGCTGCTGGGCCGGGCCTATGCCGGCGCCAACGCCGTGATAGCGGCCGCCGGACCGGCCGCCAACAGCATCCCCTTCCTGAAGCCGGATAAGTTCATCGGGGATACCTATGCCCTTAAGGCGGCGGCCATCGCCGCCATACGCGCGGTGAAGGGCGCTAAGCTTAAAAAAGCGGCCGCGGCCAGGCTTGAAGCGGATTTTAAAGCCTCCCTCGACGAGGCTCTTAAGTTCAACCCCGAAGGCCGCCTGGCGCGCGAGCTGAACGAGCGCTATACCAAAGAAGGATTTTAGGGCGGTTTCCCGGGTTGTCTTTGCGGCTTATATGAACGCGCGTCCACGTGTACGATCAGGCCCGCCGCTTCCGCGGGCGTTCTCCGCTGCGCTCCTGCTGGCGCTGGTCTGCGCGCGCGCCGGCGCGCAGGCCCCGCCGCTGCGGCGGGGCGTGGAGGCTTCTACCGTCCCGGCGTCCCAGGCCAGCCTGTTCCAGCAGAGCAATTTATTCCTGGATATCTCGAAGAATTCCGAACGTTCGCGCGTGGGGCTGGATTATTCCATGAAGTGGGATTTTTCCGACCTGCTCTCTTTCCGGCCGAACCTGCGTACGCTGCTCACCGAGGTTAAAGCGCTTGCTTCCTGGGATATAACCCAGAACACCAGGCTTAATTATTACGGCTTTAAGACCAATCCCTGGCGCCTTATCGTCGAGCATGAGAAGCCGCCATCGGCCGCCGTCGCGGAGGGGCCGACCGGCGGCGGGGTGGTCAACCGGTCCGCCGCCGGTCCGCGTAAGCGCCTGCGGCTGTCCGTGTCGCCGCTGGTGGACGATATCAAACTGAACTTAGAGGACAACCTGAGGGAAATGCTGCTGCGCGGCTCCCTCAGGAACCTTTCCCCGCAATGGGAGCGCGCCGGCAAGGACGGCCGCAGGGCGTTCGTGCGGGACGTGCTTTCCCTGGGGATCTGGGACGCCCCGCTGCCCGTTATCAGGGAGGGCCGGGGGGGGCTGGAGTATCTTAGCGAAAGCCCGGCGCCGAAAGCGGGGGCGGGTGCGAGACCCTGAAAGTATTGTATTATTTCACTGAAGTTCAGGCGCGGCGGCGCGCGGCCGGGGGAAGAACAGCGATGCTTAAAATTCTGGCGGTGGAAGATAACCCCGCCATATTGGATTTTTACAGGGATTTTTTCGGCGAGGCCGGCTTCGAGGTCCAGACCGCCGAGGACGCTTTTTCCGCGATAACGAAGCACCAGCAGTTCAAATCCGACCTGATCGTGCTCGACCTGAACATCCCCGCCGGCGGGGGGATGCTGGTCTTCGACACGCTGCGCAACCGCCTCAACGACCCGGTGCCCATCATCTTCTCCACGGGCAAGCCGGAACTGCTGCCCAATCTCAAGAACATTTACAACGTGGCCGTGGTGAGCAAGCCCGCCGACCCGGAATTCCTGATGGCCACCGTTAAAAGCCTTCTCCCGAGGCATTTCGGCCAGGCCGTGGACAACAATCCGCCGCCTCCTCCGCCGCCGCCCCGGCTTCCCCCCGCCGTAAAGCAGAAAATACTGGTGGTGGACGACGACGTGGTGATACTGGAACTTTACACGGAAATACTTTCAAAGGCCGGTTTCGAAGTGCAGACCGCGGAAGACGCCATAGGCGCGGTCACCGTGTTCCAGAACTTCAAGCCCGCGCTGGCCATACTCGACGTGGACATGCCGGCCGGCGGCGGGAAGAAGGTTTTCGAGCGCCTGCGCATACAGCTCGCGTCCTCCGCCCCGATAATATTTTCCACCGGCTCCCCGGAATCCGTGGCCGGCCTGGAAAGGAACTTGAACGTCATCGTTCTGAAGAAGCCGCTTACCCCGGACATCCTGCTGGGAGCGGTCAGGAAACTTCTTAAAATAAGTTAGGCCTCCCGGCCGCCCCGTTCACCGCCGGCTCCTATGAAACTCAATGAAACGCTGAAAAGGCCCGCCGCTTTACTGTGGGCGCTGGCGTTCTGCGCCGTGCTCGGCCGGCTCGGCTATTACGGCGCCGCGCTGTATAACGCTTCGTCCGGCCTGGACAAAGCCGCGGCGGCGCTGACGCTGGAGAACTCCGAGGCGAAGGCGCTGGCGCAGGAAGTGCGCGCCGGGGCCGAGGACGCGGCGTTCTTCAGCGGGCTGATGGAGCTTTACCCCGAGAACAAGGGCTACCTGCGCACGCAGAAGGCCATAGCGGAAGAGGTGGACGTGCTCAGGAAAGCGGCGGGCGCCCGCCTGGGGGGCCGGCTGCATATAGCCGTGGACACCCGGGCCAACAAGCTTTATTTCAAGAAGGGGCTGCGCCTGCTGTGGGCCGCGGACTGCTCGGTAGGGCGCGGCGGGACCATAAAGGACCGCAAGACCGGCCGCTCCTGGCTGTTCGCCACGCCGCGCGGCGAATTCCGGATAATGAACCCCTCGCGCAAAGTGGAGGGGGAACTGGGCAAGTACGCGCTCGATATCGGCGACGGCTACCTGATCCACGGCACGAAGAACGAGGCCGCCCTGGGGACCCCGGTCTCCCACGGCTGCATCAGGCTGGGCGCCGGGCCGCTGGAGAAGCTTTATAAAGCCGCCCCGACGGGCACGAAGGTTTATATCTACTGATGACGCTCATGACCGAGATCCCTTCCGTTGTGCTAAAGGCGCTGGGCGCCGCGCTGCTGGCCCTGCTGTGGCTGGCCGGCTCGCGCCTGGCCGCGAAGCTGGAGACGGTCAGGCCGGACGCCGCGCGCACCGAAGCGGCCGTGGCCGATTCCGGAGCCGCGCTGGAAGAACTGCGCGTGCTCAGGGACCTTAAACTGCGGGACGTGGATAATTATAAAAAAGCGCTCAAGGATCTGGCGAAGTCGAAGACGGCCGGTTACGAGGCCGGGGCTTCTCTGCAGGAAGAGACGCGCCTGCTGGAAAAGCCGCGGGAGATAATGACCACTTACCTGGAACTCAATGAGGAGACCGGCAAGATCGCCCTGATGCGCGGGGACCATTCGCTGAAAGATTACCCGTTCCAGTATTCCCCGCTGAAGTCGTTCGGCCCCGGGAGGCAGGCCATGCCCGCCGCGGCCAGGATAATCTCCAAAGAGCGCTACGCCCACCCGGAAAGAGGCAGGGTGGAAGAGGCGGACGGGAAGCTGACCTGGGAGCCGCCGCAGGTGGGCAAGGACCCCCGGAGCGGCGGCCTGGGCGAGTTCGTGCTTTTTACGGACGGCCCCCTCATTATCCACGGCCCGGCGCCCCAGAAAAAACTGCACGAGGCTTTCCCGCACGTCTGCCCCGGCGTGACCGCCTACGCCGCGCGAGCCCTGTACGAGAACGTTTTCGTCGGCACCAAAATAGTCCTCGTAAAAAAGAAAAGACCGCAGCCGTGACCGCGGCGGATCTTTTAATAATAAGCCGCCGGATCCCCTGTCTCTACTTCGGGATAACGAACTGACATCCGAACGGAGCTAGGGCCACCGGCCCGGAAAAATCCATGTTGCCGGCGGCGTAGATGGCCAGCATCGCGTCGGCCCTGCCTACGGATCCCGCCCAGGCTTCACCGGTGGCGGCGGAAGCGGGATGGGCAAGCGCAGCTCTGCGTACCTTCAGAAACTTCCCCAGCCAGGTTCTTTCGCTGCCGCCGGCCGCGGGAGGTTTTGCGGCCCTGGAGGCGCGCTCTATCATGGCGCCAAGCCCGTCGGGGTCGCTGCCTGTGCCGTGCTGTATGGCCGCCTCGTAGAGCGCTATCTTCGAAAAGTCTTTTTTCAGGCCCAGCTGACCGGCGTATGTTAACGCGGGCAGGTAATAGAGCTCGTCCGAAACCGCGTCCTGCGCCGAGCGGAAAAGTTCGTCCCGGGCCGCCTGCCGCCAGGCCGCCGGGAAGCCGTCCAGCCCCGCGGTGGAGGCGCTGGCGAGCGCGGCCAGCCTGTTCAGGCGCGGCAGATATCCCGCCAGAGGATTGTCCGGCTTCAATTCTGTATACCGCTCAGCCACCAGCAGCAGGTCCCCGCAGCCGGAGCAGAAGCCGGCCCGGCCCGCGGTATAGCCGCGACCGTCGTGAAGGTTCTCTATATAGCCGTACTGGAGCTCGAGCGAGGAATTCTCGAAGACGCTGATGAGCATATCGGCGCGCAGCTTTTGTGCCGGGCTTAACGCGGCATCGGCGGCCGCCGGAGCCGGGCTGGCGGCAGGGTTCCCCGCCGCCGCGGTCCTGCCCGCGCCGGAGGCGGAGGCGGCCTGGCGCCAGGCCTGTCCTTCCGCGTGAGCGGCCGCGAAAAGGAACAGCGCCGGGAGGGCTAAATATACCAGTAGGTTTTTTATAGCGCACATATTCCGATGATCACACCTGTCGGCGCAGGCACCTGAAGTTTTCAGTCCTCGCAGTTATGTTATAGCCCCGGCATCAGCGAATGTCAAGAGCGGCGGCACGTTTCAGGATAGTCCCAGCGGATTTTTACTATAATTGGACGTGGGAAAATATGCATAACCGTATAAAGCGCCTTGAGGAACTGGTAAGCGGCGCGGCCGCCGTTATCCAGCGTCTCAAAGAAGAGAACGAGGTCCTTAAGGGCCAGGTGGAACTGCTGGGCGCGGCGCGCGGCAAGGCCGCCTCCAACACCGCGGCCGCGCGCGAGCTTATAGATTTCAAAGCCAAGGTCCGGCGGCGCCTCGAGCGCATCTGCGCGAAGATAGAGAAGGTCAACGACCTGCAGCCTGGGCTGTTCGGGGGGGAGGAAGATGAATAACAACGAATTCGAGGCCAAGGTGCGCAACCGCCTGATAAAATTCCCGGCCGTGGACGGCCTTTCCCAGCTGGAGCTGAGCACCATCGTCGTCCAGGTGGAGAAAAAGATGAACAAGGTGGAGGAGAACCTGGGCATTGTGGACTCCTCCAAGATAGCCATCGTGGCCGCGTACGAGTTCGCGGTGGAGCTTTACAACCTCAGGCAGCAGTCCGAGACCAACGTCACGGCCAATTCCCAGAAAGTAGAGGAAATGATCTCCAAGCTTGAAAGGTCCGTAGAGAAGGCATAGCCAGTCCGCCGCCGCGGCAGCACAATATGACAGACCCGCTTTTTGAAGCGCCCCCGGACCCCGCCGCCGATGACGGCGGGCCCGCCTTCGCCCCGCTGGCCGCCCGCCTGGCGCCCAGGGACCTGGCCGATTTCTCGGGGCAGGAGCATATCCTGGGCGAGGGCAAGCTGCTGCGCCGCGCCATAGAGGCCGACACGCTTAAGTCGGCCGTTTTTTTCGGCCCGCCCGGCTCGGGCAAGACGGCCCTGGCGCGCTACATAGCCTCCCGCGCCAACGCCAAGACCTTCGATCTCAACGCCGTGATGGCCGGGGTGGCGGACCTTAAAAAAATAATCGAATTTTCCCGCGGCCTGGGCGGCGGGCTCGCGCAGCGCCAGCGCGTGCTGCTGGTGCTCGACGAGATCCACCATTTCAACCGCACGCAGCAGGACGTGCTGCTCCCTTCCGTTGAAAAAGGCGAGATCATCCTTATCGGGATGACCACTGAAAATCCTTTTTTCTACATAAACCAGGCGCTGCTGTCCCGGTTCATAGTGGTGGAGTTCAAGCAGCTCTCCACCGAACACCTTTCCGCTATTTTCGACCGGGCGCTGACGGCCGCGGCCGGGCTGAAGGACCTTAACCCGGAGGTCACTCCCGGCGCCAAGAGCTACCTGGTGGAGAATTCCTCCGGCGACGCGCGCCGGCTGCTCAACGCGCTGGAGCTGGCCGTGATCACCACCAAGCCCGGGCCGGGCGGCCTGCGCGTGATAGACGAGTCAGTGGCCCGCGAAAGCATACAGCGCCGGAGCCTGCGCTACGACCGCAGCTCCGACGAGCATTACGACCATATCTCCGCTTTCATAAAAAGCATGCGCGGCTCCGACCCCGACGCCGCGGTGTACTGGCTGGCCAAGATGCTGGAGGCGGGCGAGGACCCCCGCTTCGTGGCGCGGCGCATCCTTATCTGCGCGTCCGAGGACGTGGGCAACGCCAACCCGATGGCGCTGATGCTGGCGCAGAGCGCGTTCAGCGCGGCCGAGGTGCTGGGCATGCCCGAGGCGCGCATCATCCTCGCGCAGGCGGCCATCTACGTGGCCTGCTCTCCCAAGTCCAACGCGGCCTACATGGCCGTGAACGAGGCGCAGGAAGAAGTGCGCGAAGGCGCGGAGCGCGCGGTGCCCATGCACCTGCGCGACGCCTCCAAGGACGGCAAGGCTTTGGGCCACGGGCAGGGCTACAAATACCCGCACGCTTTCGAAGGCCATTACGTGAAGCAGGAGTACATGCCCGACCCGAAAACCTTCTACCGGCCCACCGAGCAGGGCTTCGAGGCCGAGATAGCCAAAAGGCTCAAGCGCCTGCGGGGAGAAAAATGACGGAGCCCCGGATCTACACCGTCAGCGAGCTCAGCGGGGGCATAAAGTACCTGCTCGAAACCTCGTTCCGCGAGCTGTGGGTGGAAGGGGAGATCTCCGGCCTGAAGATCTCTTCGCTGGGGCACACTTACTTCGAGCTGAAGGACGCCAATTCCAATATCTCGGGCGTGATGTTCCGCGGCTTCGCGGCCAATCTGAAGTTCGATCTCGCCAACGGTCTGCTGGTGCGGGTGCGCGGCAATATAACCACCTACGATCGTCAGAGCAAGTACCAGCTGATGGCCAAAGAGATCGTGCCCGCGGGTATCGGCCCGCTGCAGCTGGCTTTCGAGCAGCTGAAAAAGAAACTGCAGTCCGAGGGGCTGTTCGACCCCGCGCGCAAGCGCCCCATCCCCGCGCTGCCGCAGAAGATAGCGGTGGTCACTTCCCCGACAGGCGCGGCCATCCGCGACATCCTTTCCATTTTAAAACGGCGCTACGCCAACATGCACATCATCATAGCGCCGGTGAAGGTGCAGGGGGCCGGTTCGAAGGAAGAGATAGCCCAGGCCATAAAGGACCTCAACGCGGGCTTCCCGGACATAGACGTGATGCTGGTAGGCCGCGGCGGCTGCTCCATGGAGGACCTGTGGGCCTTCAACGAGGAGATAGTGGCCCGCGCCATAGCCGGCTCGAAGATCCCGGTGATCTCCTGCGTGGGGCATGAGACCGATTTCACTATTGCGGATTTCGTGGCCGATCTCCGCGCGCCCACGCCTTCGGCGGCGGCCGAACTGGTGGTGAAAAGCAAGGTGGAGCTGGCGGCCAATATCGCCGGGCTGGAGCGGCGTCTGCTGCAGAGCCTGCGCATCTATTACGAGAACCTCAGCGGCAAGTTCCGCCGGCTGGTCTCGAGCCGGCCTATGATGAACCCGCTGGTGCTGCTGGAGCGGCCCGTGCGGCGGCTGGACGACGCGGTGGAAGGGCTGTTCGCGGCCTCGGCCGACAGACTGCGCCGCTCCGGAGAGAAATTAAATTTACAGAGCGAGAAACTTAAAGCGCTGAGCCCTCTGTTCCCGCTTCGGAAAGGCTACGCCATAGTGAAGAACGCGCAGGGCCGCGCCGTGAAAACGGCGGCGGCGCTGGCCGCGGGCGACAGGCTGTCGCTGCAGTTCGCCGAGGGCAGGGCGGAGGCCGAAGTGCTGGGCTCCGGTACGGCCGGAGGCGCGGGGAGCGCGGCGGACAGGAAAAAGCGGCGGCCCGGAAATAACGGCGGGAGCGCGCCCGAACAGGAGACTTTATGGTGAAAAAAACGAATCCCGGCGGTTTCGAGGAAAAGCTAGGCAAGCTCGAAGAGATAGTGGGCAAGCTCGAGGACGAGAACACGCCCATCGAGGAATCCCTTTCGCTGTTCGAGGAAGGCGTTGCCATTTCCAAAGAGCTTTCCGTGAAGCTGGAGGAAGTGAAGCGCAAGATAGAGGTGCTGCGCAAGGACGCCGAGGGCAAGCTGAAGCTGGAAGCCTTCGAGGACGGGGACGGCGATAAGTAAACGGGCTTAAACAATGAAAATGCGCCTGGACCTGGCCTGCGTCGAGCAGGGGCTATTTGAAAGCAGGGAAAAAGCTCTGCGCGCCATCATGGCCGGGCTGGTGGCCGTGAACGGCAAACCCGCCGACAAAGCCGGGCAGGCCGTGCGCGACGGCGACGCGATCTCACTGCTTAAAAGCGACTGCCCCTACGTGTCGCGCGGCGGCCTGAAGCTCAAGGGCGCTCTGGATAATTTCAGCATAGAGGCCGGCGGCAGGGTCTGCCTGGACGTGGGCGTGGCCACCGGCGGGTTCACCGACTGCTTCCTGCAGGCAGGGGCGAAAAAAGTATACGCGGTGGACGTGGGCGAAGGCCAGATCCACGAAAAAATAAAGAACGATCCCCGCGTGGTCTTCATCCCGCAGACCAACGCCCGGTTCCTTAAGCCGGAAATTTTCAGCGAAAAGCCCGGGCTTTGCGCCGTCGACGTTTCTTTCATCTCGCTGAAGCTGATCCTCGGCCCGGTATTCGGCGTTATGGCCCCGGGCGGGGAAATGGTGGCGCTGATAAAACCACAGTTCGAGCTGTCGCCGTCCGACCTCAAGCGCGGCATTGTCAAGACCGAAGAGCTGCGGCTTAAAGCCGTTGAGAATATGCGCGCTTTCCTTAAGGACGCTCTGCCGGGAGTCGGGGAGAAAGGCCTGATGGACTCGCCTATTAAAGGCGCCAAAGGCAACCTGGAATTTCTCTGGTACCTGAAAAAATGAAATATGACCTGGCTTGCGTGGTCTGGGAGCTGACGCTGGGCTGCAACCTTAAATGCCTGCATTGCGGTTCTACTGCGGGGCGGCGCCGGGCGCGGGAACTTACCACCGAAGAGGCGCTTAAGATCTGCGCCGACCTGGAACGGACCGGCTGCCGGGGCGTGGCCCTGATGGGGGGCGAGCCGCTGCTGCGCGGGGATTTCTTTGCCATAGCCTCCCGCGTGCGCGAACTGGGCATGGAACTGTCCGTAATAACCAACGGCACCATACACAGCGAAGAGATATTCGCGGAGCTTAAAAAGCTGAAGCCGCGCGCCGTGGCCGTAAGCCTGGACGCCGCCGGCGCGGCCCTGCACGACCGCATACGCGGCGCGGAGGGAGCCTTCGCGAGATCCTGCGCTTTCATCGAACGCTGCCTTAAAGAAGGGCTGCCGGTCAGCGTTATCACCACCGTACATAAACTGAACCTAAAAGAGCTGCCCGGGCTGCGCGACCTGCTGAAGGGCCGCGGCATCGCCTGGCAGGTGCAGACCGCCGGGGCCGAGGGCGGGCGGTTCTCCGAAGAATTCCTGCTGGACCGGGAAGAATTCTACTCCGTAGGGCTTTTCGTGGAGGCCTGCCGCCGCGAATATACGCCGGAAGAACTGCCGGTGATCGGCGCGCACGACCTGGGCTATAACTCGCTGCTTTTAAAGAACGTTTCGCTGTACGATAAATGGGAAGGATGCCAGGCCGGGATCTCGGTGGCCGGCATAAGGAGCGACGGCGATGTGCTGGGCTGCCTGGCCGTCAACGACGGACGTTTTATCGAAGGCAACGCGCTGGCGACGCCGTTCTATGAACTGTGGAACAGGCCGGGCGCTTTCAGCCATACGCGCGGTTTTGAAACAAGCCAGGCCGGGCCCAATTGCTCCGCCTGCGCGCACGCGCAAGCCTGCAAAGGCGGCTGCAACGAGATGTCCCTGATGAAGACCGGCGCGCTGCACAACGACCCGTACTGCTTCTGCGCCATTGAAAAAGAGCTTTTCGCGGAAGAGTTCGGCGATCCCTTGAAAAAGCTGAAACTGCGCCTCGCCGGGCTGGGAGGGGGCGGCGCTTTCAGGCGGCTGGGGCGGATGTTCTCCGGTGAAAGAGGGACCAGTGAAAATTAATATAGGCTGCGGCTACAATTATCTGCCCGGCTATCTGAACATAGACGCTTCCGGCGCTTCGGCCGCCGACAGGAGGATGGAGGCGCACGCGCTGGACCTGCCGGACCGCTCCGCGGAAGAAATAAAAGCCCTGCAGCTGGTGGAGCATCTCGGCTTTTTCAAGACCAAGTATTTCCTGGCCGAGTGCTGGCGGGTGCTGGCCGCGGGCGGGACGCTGAGCCTGGAAACCCCCGATATAGAAAAAACTTTCGAGGTTTTTTTGAACGGCGGCCATAAGATAAAGGAAGCCGCCCTGGGCTGGGTGTACGGCTCCGAAACCCCCGGCATGAACCATCTTTACTGTTTCCCGGCCGGGCTGCTGGAGGAGTTGCTGTCCGAGGCGGGGTTCGAAGTAACGGCCAGGGCGGCGTTCGACTTCCAGCCCGGCCGCCCCGCGCTGCGCTTCGCCGCGGCGAAGAGAGCCGGTGAAAAAGCCGCCCTGAACGCGGCTTTGCGGCGCCGGCTCGCGCAAAAGGGCCTGGCCGGCTTTTCAGACGAGCTGGAGGCGGCTGGAATGGATCTTGTGGTAAGGCGGCTGCTGGGCTGCGGAGGCGATAAGGCGCGGGCCCTGGAGCTGGCGCTGTACAGCGCATCCGCGGTGCTTGAATTCTTTTCCCTGGAGGAGGAGAACGACCACCATCCCTCGGCCGAGGCCGCGGCCTGCTCGAAGCTGGCCGCGGCGGGCGTACAGGCGCTGCTGCTCTCGGAGCTGGAAAAGAACTGCGCCGGGGGGGAGGTTACGCAGGAAGCTTTCGCCGCGGCGCTGGAGCATGGCCGCGGGCTGCTGGCCGCGGCGTTGAGGGGGGAAACTCCGGCTCCCGCCGGGCCGGGGCCGGCGCCCCTGGTTTTTACGTTTGACACCGCGCGGGCTGTCCTCGCGAAAAAACGGGCCTTGCTCCGCTGAACGGGGGGCTTGTTGAACCAGGAGCGGAAAAAAATGTAGTATTGAGCTATAATTTAAGGCATTAAAGCCGGAAAATTTACCCGGGGACGCTTAAGTTCCCGGGAATTTATAGGAGAAAGAAAATGAAAAAGACAGTACTGTTCGCTCTGCCCCTCGTGGCGCTGGTGTTCGCTTTCGGTTGCAAGAAGCAGGAAGCCCCCGTGGCCGAGCAGCCCGTGGTCGAGCAGCCCGCCGCTGAAGCCGCTCCCGCAGCGACTCCCGCCGCGACCCCCGCTCCCGCCGCCACCCCCGCCCCTGCCACCACGAAGAAAGGCAAATAAGGCACAGGTCTCAGGCAAAAAAAATCCCGGCGCCCGTTCAAAGCGGACGCCGGTTTTTTTATCCCCTGTCCGCTATTCTTTCTCGAACACCAGCAGGGTTTCCGCGTGCGGCGTGTTGGGGTAGAAGTCGAAGCCCGCGGAGCGCACGATCTTGTACTTCTCCAGGAAGAACGCCGCGTCCCTGCCCTGGGTGATGGGGTTGCAGGACAGGTAAATGACGCGCCGGGGCAGTATTTCCATGATCCGCTTTATCACCTTGTTATGCAGCCCGGCGCGCGGGGGGTCGAGCACCAGTATGTCCGTGTTGTCGAACAGGCCGTCGGCGGTCTTTTCCGACAGCGAGCAGACCATCTCGAAGTTGGCGGCGCCGTTGGCCGCCGCGTTGAGCGCGGCGTATTTCGCGGAGTTCGCCGAGGATTCCACCGCGTAGACCTTGTCCGCCAGGTCGCGCAGCGTAAGGCCTATCACGCCCACCCCGGAATAAAGGTCCACCAGCTTGCCGCACTTGAAAGCGGCTCCGCGTATCTCTTTGAGCGCCTCTTCGAAAAGTTCCATGTTGTTCTGGAAGAAGCAGTCGAAGCCGTAGGAGAACTTCCCGCCCAGCAGCTCCTCCGTCACGAAGTCGTCGCCCCAGGCGCTGAGGATGGCGTCCACCTGGCTCATCGGGCTGAGCGGGTTGGAATACGCCGCCACGAAGCCGTTGAGACGCGGGCTTTTCATGTCCGGCAGCGCTATGTCCTGCCTTTTGAGGTACAGCACGGCCACGCGGCTGCCGGGTCTCTTCGCCTCGCGGATTATCAGCGTCTTGACGTCGGAGGTTGAAAGGTTCAGCGAATTGATCATCGCCAGTATCTCCAGCGCCGCGGCGTTGGCCTCGGGGCTGATCAGCGCGCAGCCGCCGGGCAGCAGGTACATCTCGCGGAAATTGCCGCGCTTATGGAAGGCGAAGGACAGGTTCCCGGCGGGGCCCGTGAAGCTGTACTCTATTTTCGTGCGGTAGCCGTACGCCTTCGACGCGGTGTAGAACTTGTCCAGCCGTATGGTCTCCTTGGTGGTCTGGTAGAGCAGGTCCTCTATCAGGCCTTTTTTCGTCTCGCACTGGAATTCGTAGTCCATCACCTGCCAGGGCGAGCAGCTGAGGTAATGGTCCTCGGCGGGAACTACGCGGCGGGGCGAGGGGGTGAGGACCTCTATCAGTTCGGCCTCCATGAAATTCCGCTTTTCAACGGTGGTTCTGACCCGGGCGGTCTCATTGGGCAGGACGCCGTAGCAGAACACCACCTTGCCGTCCGAGCGGCCCAGCGCTTTCCCCTCGCCTACTATTTTCTTGAATTCCACGGTAAGTTCGCGCATAGTACCAAGCCTTTTTGCGGTTAATTTTATATACTTTATTAAATATAGGGGAGCGCGGACAATGGCGGCTGAGAATAAAATATTTTCCAAAATAGATTTCGACAAGCTCGCCGTCAGGGTGCTGGCGGTGTTCGCGTTCGTAATGCTTTCCTATAACCTGCTGGTCTGCTGGAAG
>JAPLKJ010000183.1 GCA_026388125.1 Elusimicrobiota bacterium | reverse complement strand
AGCGGGCATATGACCGCGAAGCCTCTGCGACCAAAGGGCGGCGGCGTAAATCCGGCGGTTGCGGATGGAAGGCATGGTTTCTTACCTGGGGAGGTCTCGCCTTGCGCCTGAAAGGGCGACCCGGAAGCGGGGAGCGAGAAGTCAGCAGAGGTCATAGTACCCCGCGAAAGCGGAGGAAGGGCCGAACAGAAAGAGAGCTAAACCCGATAATCATATAGAGGTCCCCTCCCGCAGGTTTGTAATATTACTTTGCGAGAGATATCACAAAACCTTAAGGAGGGGACACGTATGGAATTATACTCTGCAATAGACCTGCATTCCAATAACAGTGTGCTTGTAATTCTGGATGGGAACGATAAAGTGGTATACGAGCGGCGTCATCCAAACGAGTTGCCTGTTATCCTGGCGCAACTGGCGCCATACAAGAAGAAGATACAGGCGATAGCGGTGGAATCGACGTACAACTGGTACTGGCTGGTCGACGGGCTTATGAAGGAAGGCTATACAGTAAAATTGGTGAACACAGCGGCGGTGACAGTCTACGATGGGCTCAAGTACACAGGGGACGAGCACGACGCCCGGCACCTGGCACATCTGCTGCGGCTGGGTATCTTGCCGACAGGTCATATCTACCCGAAAGAAGACCGCGCCGTTCGCGACCTGCTGCGCAAGCGCGCCCAACTGGTGCGGTGCCGCACCACGCAGATACTGAGCATCCAGGGCTTGGTAAGCCGTAATAGCGGAAGAAAAATAAACACGGACGGGGTACGCAAGCTCGACGAAAAGACAATCGGCCAGTTTTGCGGCGGGGACGACGTGCTTGCTTTGGCGATTAAAAGCAATCTGGCGGTATTGCGCTGCCTCGACGAGCAGATTTCAAAACTTGAGGAGATAGTTCTTAAGCAGGCAAAACTCAAGCCGGAGTTCAAGAAACTTTTAACGGTAGATGGGATCGGACCCATCCTTGGTATGACTATAATGTGTGAGGCCGGGGACATGGAGCGCTTTGAGAAGGTGGGGCATTTTGCCTCGTACGCGCGCTGTGTGAGCAGCTCCCGCTGGAGCAACGGAAAAAAGAAGGGCGAGAACAACCGGAAGAACGGGAACAAGTATCTGGCCTGGGCGTTCGTCGAGGCGGCACATTACGCCGTGCGTTATAACGAGCGCATCCGAAGTTTTTACCAGCGCAAGCAGGCTAAGACGAATAAGATCGTCGCCACTAAGGCGGTGGCCCATAAATTGGCACGTGCCTGCTATCATGTGCTGAAAGAGCAGACGCCTTTCGAAGAAGCACGTGCTTTTGCGTAAAGATTTAGGTGGAGGAAGCGAGCTCGGACCCATGTTGGGAAAACCACTCAACCCGATTAGCAGCTTCCTCCACCCTCTGTTTTAGGCGAAGATGCCTCGGCCGTGAGCCAATCGCGTGTTGGCCTGACGAAAGTCGGAAGCCATAAACCTGTAGGCGGCATAGTCCGCCGTTAAGATGGACACGGCAGGGTACCAAAGGTTTTCTGGGCCCTCGAAGAGGGCAGGGGCAACGGCAGTTGTATCGCCGAGCCTTGATCCTGATGAGTGACTGGTGCGGCTTCGTCCGACGCCAAATAATAGAGAACCCGGTAGCGTAAGAGCCTTGAACGGAGGAAAGTAGGAACAGATTTTAAAAAATGAATAACCACAACCTGTGGGCGGGGATGCTTTTTATCTTGACGCGGGGACCTCTAATGAGTGACATGAGCCTTGAAGACGCCGCGCGGCACTCGTCCATACTAATGGAACTGCCGCTGCTGTACAGCGGTGAAACCGCTGGAAGGCGGCGGAGCGCCGATGCGTTGACGGCGGTTTA
>JAPLKJ010000229.1 GCA_026388125.1 Elusimicrobiota bacterium | reverse complement strand
TTTGTGACAGAAGAAGATCAAGCGGGGTGGCGTAAATTTGGGTGAATACATCGAATTTATTAAGGATCTTAAGCTCTTTGACATAGGCAAACGCATGCGGTACGGTATCTATCTGTATTAAAATTTTCTCGTCGCGGATGGCGGAAATCTCATTTTCGAACAATACGCCTGGGAACCTGATATACGACCGGTAGGCGCCCTTAAAAACATTCTTTATTTCCACCGCATAGCCCTGCAGCTCCAGCCCCCGCTTTACTTCACCGGCCAGCGCGGCGAACTCAGTTTCGGTAAGGCCGAAATTATCAAAATCCAGAGCTTCGGAGAACCGGCTGCTGTTATGGAGAATGCGCAAGGCCGTGCCGCCGAGAAAAGCCAGACTGCGCCCGATTTCGGAATTAAAAATTATCTCCAGGATTTTATACTGCAGGTACTCCCGCAGAATGTTCCGCTTAAAAGGCCGCTCGTTCGGCGGGTAATATTTTTCTATGTTCGCAAGGCTAAGCATGGTTTATATAAGCCAGGAAACTGTTGACCCTGGCCGTTAAAGCGCGCACGCCAAAAGCGTTAAGGTATTTATTAAGCCTGCCCATATCGGCTTTGGCTTTAAATTCAGCGGCGTTAAATCTTAGGCCCTCAAAATCCCGGACATCCTTTATATGCGGATTAAGATAAAGGAAATCCAGCAGCGCTTTTTCTATTTCCGCCACCAGGTAGCGGCGCTTGTTTTGCTCGCGGAGTTCATAGCCGAACATCAAGCCGGGCCTAAGGTGTTTATAGGAAAAAACACCGAACTCTGTTTTAAACTGGTTTGTTTTTAGCGGCGTCACCAAGGTAATTCCATAAACGGCTTCGGGAATAAGACCATAAAGAGAAAAAGCCATTTCAAGCGAAATGTATGACGGATGATAGATGGTATTGGCTATCAGGAATAGCGCATGCTCATTTAAACTGGTATCGGAGAAGATGTAATACCCTCTCCTGATTTTTTTCAGGTAGCCTTTTGCCATCCATTCGTTTATACGGCGCAGATCGAACCTGGGCTCGATTTTTCTTATATCGGCCAGGCTGACGATATCAAAATCCTTAAGCTTTGCTTTAAAATCCAAGAATCTCATGTTCTATTCCCGTAACATGTGTTTTTTGACATGTTACAGTACTATACCACAACTTGGACGGGCATTGGCCATCCCGCAATGCGGGTTGGGGAAACAGTTGGAGCACGAATACGGAGCCGGGCCTTTTTACCTCGCCCAACACGTAGATCTGCTTGTTGCCGTATTCTTATATCAGCGCGGTCACCTGGGGTTTTACCAGGTATTCGGAAAGCTTGTGGGCCAGCAGGGCTTCGGCCTCCGGCACGGAAAGGTCGGACAGTTTTACGTTGCCGGCCAGGGGCGGGCACCAGGAGGTAATTGGCTAATGCCGGGGATACTGCTTATTGCAGGCAGTCAAGCACTTCGTCCGGGGCTAATACCTGAACATCGGTATTTTTACGGCCCTGTTTAGCCCAGATTACGGGCACAATACTGCGCCCGCGTGTAAACGCGCAGTTTTTCGCCTTAGCCAAAAGCCTGTCCTTCAATCCGGCAGCCGGCAATTGAGCATCGCTCCATTTAGCTTCGCCCACAAGGAGGGCCTTACCGTCCAAAGACTCGGCAACGCCATCCAACTCCACTATGGCGCCGTCTATGCCCGGGCCCCACCAGCGCTTGGCCGCCCCCCACTTATAGCCGCCTATTGTGCAGAAGGGCACGCTGGCGCGGGCTAATTCTTCCCAAATGCCGGCCACATGCTGCTGGAACTGCCCGCGGATCTTCGCCAGAACCGGGGGTATGGCGCGTACTTCCAATTGCGATTTATTCGGCTGCAGGAATTTAAAATAAAAAATAAGGAACGGATCGTCCAATTTATAAAGCGTTCTTTTGGTAGATTTGCTGTTCTCGCCGAACGGCGTTTCGCGGCGGACATAACCTAGGTCCACAAGCTGCAGAAGGGGCCGCAGTATGCTGGAGGCCGGTTTGCCTAAGCGGGCGGCTATTTCAGACAGGCGGTGGCAGCCCTGGCCTATAACCGACAATAAAGAGTACGGCTGCACCGCGCTGCGCATATCATCGGTAAGCAGGCGCATGGGCTCTTCGCGCAGCACGCCGTTAGGGTCCAGAATAAGCTCGCTTATAGCTTCCTCGAGTTTACCGAACTGGGCAGCCAGTTCCCAATAACGCGGCACCCCCCCCCATACGGAGAAAGCCTCTACGGCCTCCGCGCCTTTCAGTTTTAGTCCCGGGCGGATCCAGCCGGCGTTAAGCGGCTTGAGCTTAAGGATCTCAACGGCTCGGCCGTACAGCGGGGCGGCTTTATCCATTACCAGCCCGTGCATCATTCTTTGCGAGGAGCCGCACAATACTATATTGATCTTTTTTGCGCCGGGCCGATCTATGTACTTCTGCAGTATGCTGGGCAGTTCCGGAGAAAGCTGCACCAGGTACGGAACTTCATCCAGGAACAATGAAATGCTCCCGGTAAGCCGGTCGTTAAGGGTTGCCAGCAGGGCGTCCCAGCCGGAGTAGGCGGCGGAAGAAAAACCGGGGATGAGCCTGTCTATTTCCGCGGCGAGGTCCCGCAGCTGCAGGGAGGTTTCTTTTTGATCGGCCAGGTAATACACACCGCTGTTGCCTACCACGCGCTGGATAAGCGTGGACTTGCCGCAGCGCCGGCGGCCGTAGACCACCGCAAGGGCGCCGCCGTCCGCGCCGAGGGCGCGCGCCAGCCGTTTTTGTTCATCCGCTCTATTAAGAAAATGGAGTTTCATTTGTGGACCTGTTTTGCCAGCTTAGTATGTTTAACAAACATTATGTTTATTATACATATATTATGGCAATTCAAACAGCCCGGGCGGAAAAATCCACAACATGGCTGGCTTTGCACTTCGGCGGCGGGGCCGTGGGCTATGTAGAGGAAATTGGAGAAGGCTTTGTCGCTTCTCCGGGCGTAGCCCTCGGCTCTGCGGCGGATCTGGTCTTTCAGGGAATAGTCGTGGCAGAAGCCGTCGGTTTTAGTGGTTAACGAATAGACAAGTGCCACCAGGGCCCGGGAGCGCTGCCATACTTGTATGTCTTCGAAGCGGGTGATCTTCATACTACTACCTCCCAGTGGCCGCCTTTGTCGGGACCGATGCGTTTTACAAGGGCCTTTGCCTTCAGCTTGCTGATATTTTCTTTTATTTTCCGTTCGGAAATACCTATTATACAGGCAAGTTCTTTGGTTGTTATACGCGGAGTAGAGGTTAGTTCCAAAAGTATTCTGGTTTGGTTTGCAGTGACCTTTCCTGGGACCTTTACAGTGACCTTTTCTGGGACCTTTTCTGGGACCTTTTCTAGGACCTTTTCACGGTTTTCAGAACGGACTACTATTCTTGTGCCGGAGGCCATGGCTTCTATTGCCGGCAACGGAAGGCCGGCGCCGGTCAGGAGGCGGCAGACTTTCTGCAGGCCGCTGCCCAGATTTTCCAGTAGCGGATTTCTTGCGCTGGGGGTGTAATTGCCGGACTGCAGTTTATCCAAGGAAAGATCCTTGGGCATCTCGCCCGCGTTCCACATTTCTATCCGGTCGTCAAAAACGAACACGCAGGCCGGGGCGGCGTTGCTCATGTATGGCTGTGTTTGCGGGAGGGGCGGCAATTGCTTCAACGGCCTCATTGGAGAACGAGGCTTTAAATTCCAGCGTCTGGGATTCGCCGGCGCTTGGCCGCCCCCCCCGCTTTCATGAATTATTTAGTTTCCAGGGTGGCCAGGCGGGTTTCGTGGTTCAGGAGTTTTTCCTCATGCCCGGATAAAATATCGGAGTGCGTTGCGGCTTTTTGGGAATACATCTGCCCTTTCATAACCGACGCTTCATACGCGCTTAACAGGTCGCTCTTAAAACTTCTTAGCGCCGTCATTATATTGTTTTCAAGTGTGTCCATCCGTAAATTGGTTTTTGATACTTCAACGCCGAGAGAACGAACAGTTGTGTCCAGCTGGCCTACTTTCTGGTCCAGCTGGCCTACTTTCTGGTCCAGATTTTTTATGTCGGTTTTAAGCTCGGCTCGTAAATCGGCAAGGTCGCCCTTGGTGGCGGGTTGGCTTCTGTTAGTTTCTGCCATGGGTCAATTTTACAATATCGCGTATTAATACAACAGGGCCTTAAGGGCAATTCTGCGGGCCAAACGGCACTGTTTGCCGCGGAGGGTGAGACCTGCAACGCTGCGGCGGGCACCGGAGCGGGCCCGTTTATGCCTACGGCTATATATGCTGGCGGCGGGTTTGCCTAAGCGGGCGGCTATTTCAGGCGGGCGGTGGCAGCCATGGCTGCGGGGGCGGTTAGGAGGCGGCAGACTTTCTGCAGGCCGCTGCCCAGATTTTCTATTAGGCCTATTTCTTTAAACACCCTTATCAGTAGTGGATTTCTTGCGCTGGGGGTGTAATTGCCGGACTGTAGTTTATCCAGGGAAAGATCTTTAGGCATCTCGCCCGCGTTCCACATCTCTATCCGATCGTCAAAAACGAACACGCAGGCCGGGGCGGCGTTGGGGAATTCCCCTATTAGCAACCCGTCATGCCTTTGTCGGGTTCGTCTGCTATGCTATTAAAGCGGGAAGGAGGGCTTTATGGATGCCAGGGAACTAAAAAAACTAATAGCAGCCGGCGAATCGCAAACGTTAGAATTCAAGGCCGCCTTCTCGAACGAGGCGGTGGAAACGCTGGCCGCTTTTTCATATGCCTCCGGCGGAATGGTGCTCCTGGGCATTTCAGACAAAGGCAAAGTATCAGGGCTCGCCTTAAACCCCGAAACCATCCAGCAATGGCTGAACGAGGTGAAAACCAAAACCACACCGTCAGTATTGCCCGATGCGGAAGTGGTAGCTATAGACGGAAAAACAGCGGCTATCCTCCGGGTAAAGGAATATCCTATTAAGCCGGCTGCCGTAGAAGGGCGTTACTACAGAAGGGTGGGCAGAAGGGTTGGTAGAAGGGTTGGTGGAAAGTCAAAAAAAAATACTTCTTCTTATCCAAGCTAAGCCGAATATCTCAAAAAAAGATATGGCCGTAGCCGTAGGGATAAGGACTACGGCCACAGATAAGAATATTGCAGCTCTAAAAGCCAGAGGCTTATTACGCCGCGTAGGCCCCGATAAAGGCGGCCACTGGGAAACAGGAGGGATACCAGGCACGGGCGCATAACGCCGGAGATACAGCTTATGCGGGAAGTCAGGCGCGGCGTCCGTGGGCGCTATCGGGTTAAGATCTGTTTTGCGGGTGCTCTAACGGTAGCGGGGCGGGACGCCGGGGTAACCTCCCCCCCGCGCGGAAGCTATGTGCCGCGCCGTTCTTTTGTGGTTTATAACTGCTGAATGGTTTTTACCAGCACGGCCATATACTCGGCGGCTTTGGGCAGGCGCTCGAACACGCTTTTAGCTATCTCTTCTTTATAGGTGTGCGAGGTCTGGTTGCGCATGTCCACAAGTTCCAGCCAGAATTCGTCGTAGGCCAGCATTTTCTGTTTATACGCTTCCCTGAAACATTCCTTCGGGGACTGGCAGACAACGCCGTATTTTTCTTCGAGGCAGGTTTTTACCAGTTTCCAGGCCATGTCTATGGTGAACTCAAAGCGCTGTATGGCGGAGTCGCGCACGATATCGCTTTTAGGGGCGGCAAGGGCCTCGTTAAGGCGGGCCAGGGCTTTTTTAAACTGGTCGAACTGTGCTTCCTGCTTGGTCATTTTATAACCTCGATCTTAGCGAGCGCCACTTTTCTGAAGTCGTCGGAAACGGAGGCAAAATCCACAAGGTCTATTTTATAAACGGCGGGCAGGTTTTCCAGCTCTTCCTTTATTGCGCCCAGCGTAGCGCCGGCCACGGGCGCCGGCCCCTCAATACCTACGTCTATATCGGAATGGTCGTCCCCTTTATTGGTTACGCGCGAGCCGAAGAAAAAAAGCCGGTATTTGGAAAGGTCAAGGCGCCGGCCTACTATGGCCAGCAGGTCCGCCTTAAGTTTTTCCACAGGATAATGCCGCAGGTTCATAGGCAGATTATATCAGTTTTGTCCGGATAGGGATAAGAGTAACCGGGGAGTTAAAAAAGATCCTGCTTATTTGGGTTTGGGGAGCGGTAGGGGGTGGGTGGTGAAATACTCGAGCACTTTGTTCAGGCGGAGCAGGTTGTAGTTGGAGGGGGCGCGCTTCAGCCAGGGGGCTATGGTTTCCTGCGCGGTCAGCAGCAGCGCGTGGGTGCTGGCGGGGTTGGCCAGGGCCTCGGTGTAATGGGCCATGCCCAGGCGGAAGGCGTACTCGGGGCTGGGGTTCCAGAACAGGGCGGTAGTCTGGCGCTGCACTTTTTCCTGGTAGGGGGCGTCCTCCGCGCGCTGGTTGTACCACCAGCCTATAACGGGCGGCAGCGCGCACAGGCACAGCAGGGTTGCCAGCGCGGCGGCCGCGAAAGCCGCGCCTTTTTTTACGGGCGCGGGTTCGGGCGGGTCTTCGTCGGGGCTGCGGCGGCGCACCCACACCGGCGGCGCGCTGGCCAGGGCGCCCAGCAGGGTGTAGTAGAGCAGCGAATTGGCCGGCATCTGCAGGCCGAATTCCACCAGGTTATGGGCCGTAGCGCCCAGCACCGCGCCCAGCGCCCCGCCGTACAGCGCTTTAATGCGGAAGCTCCGGCAACGGCGCCAGGTACGGAAGAAGCCGAACAGGGCCGCCGCCAGGCCGGCTATATAAATAAAGCCGCCCGCAAAGCCGGTCTGCAGGAACAGCTCCAGCCAGTCGCTGTGCACGTGCTGCACAATGGCCAAGTCGGGGATGTCGGGGCGTTTGTAGGGCGGGAAAGCGTATTCCAGCGCGCCCAGGCCGGAGCCTAAATACGGGAAATCTTTCATCATCTGCATGCCGCTTTTATACATCGAAAGGCGCATGGTTACGCTGCCTACTAATTTGCCTTCCTTCAGGCCCATCATTGTTTCGTTCTGGTAAATGAACGCGCCGTAGCCTACTGCCAGCAGGGTAAGGCCCAGCACGGCGGCCAGGCGTAATTTGCGGGTATGCAGGAAGCCGGCGGAAATAAAGCCCAGCACGGCGGCGGTGGCGGCGAAGGAATGTATTCCCCCCCGCGAGCCGGTATGGTAGATACCGTACACCAGCGCGGCTATCATTACGAACTTAAGCAGCTGTATGGAAAGCAGGTCGAACAGGCGGGTATGGCTTTTGTGGGCGGCCAGGTCCCGCCAGCCGGAAAAGAAAATGCCCAGGCCGGCCATGGCGGCCATTATAAGGTAATAGGCGCCGTGGTCGCGGTTTATGAACGGGCCGAAGGCCTGGCCGGGCACCTTGAACAGGCCGTACACCAGGGTGTTGTCGCCGGTCTTCTGGAACATGCCCAGCAGGGTTATGGCCACGCCCATGGCGAAGATGGTCCACATAAGGCGGGTGAAGCGTTCCGGGGTGGTTATAAGCTGCGGCACGGAGAACAGGATGGCGGCGTAGAACAGCCACAGCAGTACGGCTTTCAGGGTGGCGGGGCGCCAGGCGGTGAAGAACAGCGAGGCCGGGCCGTGCACGGGGCTTTCGTGCATGGCCTGCAGCAGGCCTATAAGCACTATGGCCAGCACGGCCGGCAGCAGGGTTTTGTACAGCGCGTTGGGGTAAACGGCAAGGCCTTTTACGTACAGGCTGGCGGCCGTTATGAAGACGGTCAGCTGCAGCAGGGCCAGGGCCCAGGGCTCCACGCTGCCGAAGGCGAGCGGGGCGAAGACCAGGGCTGCGAGGAAAAGCGTCATGGGTGTTGTGGCAGCCTGGTCTTTTTTTTGCGCCTGTTACTGTTTACAGCTCGGCGACGAGGGGCTTAGCGCGCAGGTCTGTTTAAGCAGGTCTTCGGCCGCCTGCCGGGCGGCGTCGGCGGCGGCGTCCGCGGCGGCTTTGGCGGCGGCGTCGGCCGCGGCTTTGGCGGCTTCGTCGGCGGCTGTTTTGGCGGCGGCGTCGGCCGCCAGCTTATCGGCGGCTTGTTGTTCCGCGGCCAGCTTCTCGGCGGCCAATTGTTCGGGGGTTTTGGCGGCATCCGCAGCGGCTTTCTCCGCGGCGGCCTTATCGGCCGCGGCTTTTTCCTCGGCGGCTTTGGCTTCAGCTTCGGCCTTGGCTTTGGCTTCGGCCTCCGCCTTGGCTTTGGCTTCCTCCTCCGCTTTTACTTTTGCCGCTTCAAGCTTGGCTTTCAGCTCCGCTTCAGCCTGTTCTTTTTTCTGTTCTTTTATTTCTTCTTTTTCTTCCTTGGTCTTGCCGGGTTCGTCGAGTTTTTTCCCGGTAGTGGGTGTTACATTGCCGTCTTTGTCCAGCGTCTGTTCGCCGGCCATCTCCGTGGTTTTGCCCTTATCGTCGGAAATAAGGAAATGCCCCACGAAGCCGACAAATTCGGTGTTGGGCTTGCTGGTAGTGTTCAACCCGGTGTAGATGGCGGCAATGGCTGTTATGGTGTTCAGGGCTTCGGCGCGCTGGGTTTCCAGCGCCTCGGTGGATTGGTTGGTTATGATGTTAAGAACGGCGGACTGCACCTCCGCTTTTTTAGCCTCCGTATCCAGGCCGGAGATGGCGGTGAGCACGGCGGCTTTGTTCTCCGGGCTCAGGGAATTAAGTATGGCGGACTGGGCCTCAGGGGTGGGCGCGTTAATAGCCTCGCCCAGCAGGATCAAGGTTGAAAGGGAGGCGTTCTCTACCACGGTTTCAATAACGCTGCCGCGTATGGCGCAGACCGCCGTGGGGGTGCGTATGTTGAACTTGCGGCCGGCCAGTTTGCGCAGCCAGGTCTGCATTCTGCCCACCATCAGTTCCACGGCGCCCTCGTCCCTGTCCGCTTTGTTCAGCCTGAAGATGGAAACTTCGCCCAGGCGCATTTTGGCGCCGTGCCGCACGTAGATCTCGGCCATGGAGTTGCGGCCGGTCTTTATCCTGTCGCCTACCTCAATTAACTGGGGCGCTTTTACGGGCAGCCACACATTGGTGCCGGCTTTCAGGTATTGCACGCTGCCCTTGGCGGTGAAGATCTTGCCGGTGAAGGCCGGTTCCTGTTCGGCTGGCGCCGGGGGTTCCGCGGCGGCGGGCTGGGGTGTTGTGGCAGCCGGAGGCTCTGTGGCGGCGGGCTGGGCCGGGGCGGCCGCCGGGGGGTTCGTTACGGCGGGCTGGGCCGGGGCGGCCGCCGGGGGTTCTGTGGCGGCGGGCTGGGCCGGTTGGCCCTGGGCGGATAAATTCGCGGATATGGAAATTATGGCGGTAAAAAGCGCTAACTTTAAATGTTTCATCCAAGCCTCCACGGAATAGGGATGAACATATTGTATAAAAAAAACAGGCTGCCTTTTGGGCAGCCTGTTTTACCTGTTTTTTACTTGCCGGTTAGTGGCCCAGGCAGGCGGGCGAGGAAGGGCTTAATTCGCAGGCGGCTTTTTTCATGTCTTCAATGGCCTGGCGGGCGGCGTCGGCGGCGGCGTTGGCAGCGGCCTGGGCGGCGGCGTCGGCGGCGGCTTTGGCGGCGTCGGC
>JAPLKJ010000166.1 GCA_026388125.1 Elusimicrobiota bacterium | reverse complement strand
GCCTGGGCCTGGCCGGCGCCAGCCCCTGGGCGCCGCTCATAGCTGCTGCCTGCGCGTATTTTATCGGCGGGGCGGCCGTGGCGCTGGCGGGCATGAGCGCCGGAGAGCAGCACGCGCCGGCAGACGGGGGGCAGGGGACGAAAGTGGAATTTAAGCGGCCCGGCGCCGAGGGCCCCGCGCGCTCGTACTCGGTGTGGGCGCTGCTGCTGCATGCGCTGTTCGTGGCGGGCGTGATGGCGGCCGGGCGCGGCATTCCCGGCGCCGCGCTGCTGGGCATAGCGGTAATTTACGGCTATCTTTGCGCGCGCTTTTACCCGCGCGCCCGGCGGCTGCTCAGGCATACCGGCGTCTGGACCGGAGTGGCCATAGCTTCAGGAGCGGCCGGTTTTATGCTGGGCAGTGTTGAGGCAGGCCTGTACATGGCTTTAAGAGCATTTCTCCTGACGCTGGCTTTCGCGGCCATCGGCTGCGAACTGTTGAACCCGGCCATACGCGGCCTGTTGGAGCGGCTGGCGGGCCGGGTCTTTTTCGAAACTTTGGAATACGCTTTCAGCGCCCTGCCCGGCATCATAGCCGGGCTGCCCTCCGGCCGCGCTTTCGTGCGCCGGCCGCTGGCCGCGCTGGGCGCGGCGGTGGCGCGTGCGCCGTTCCTGCTGGACAAAGCTGCGGGGCCGCGCGTGTTCATTATCACGGGCGGGCACGGCGCGGGCAAGAGCGAGTTGGTGCTGGAACTGGCCGTACTGCTGCGCCGTGCCGGGCGGCGGCCGGGCGGCATCTGCGCCACGGGTTTATGGGAGAACGGGCAGCGCTCCGGCTTCGACGTGCTGGACCTGGGGTCGGGCGCGCGGCAGCCGCTGTGCCGGCGGGGCCCCGGCGGCAGCGTGCGGGCCGGGGAATTCGGCTTTTTAGACGAAGGGCTGGCGGTCGGGCTTAAAGCGCTGTCGGCGGAAAGCCTGGCCGGCGCCGACGCGGTTTTCGTGGACGAGGCGGGTTTCCTGGAGCTGGAAGGCGGCGGCTGGGCCGCGCCGATAAAAGAGCTATTGCACGGCGGCAAGCCGCTGGTGCTGGTGGTGCGGGACTATCTTGCGGAACGGATGGCCGAGCATTTTAAACTGCGGCGGCCGGTAATGTGGCGGGCGGGGGAAATTCCCGCGGCAGTAGCGCTGCCGGAATTGCTGGCGGCTATCAGGGCGGGGCTCAGTTAGTCCAGGTTATCAGCGCTTTTCTTACCGAGGTGGTCTGCCTGACCAAACCTTTCCTGGCCATTCTTTTTAGCAGGCCTTCCACCCATTCCCGGTCCATTTTCGCGCCGTTCACCGTCAGGCCTACCTCTATATCGCGCAGGGTGGCGGCGGGGGAGGCTTTCTTTTCCCAGCAGTCGCGGATGTAGCGTACTTTTGGTTCACGGCCCAGCGCCTTCAGCTCTTTCAGTACCGCGGCCGCGCCCTCTGGCGCCTGGTATTTCACGCCGTGGCGCGCGTAAACTTTTTCCAGCAGGGCGTTGCGGCGCAACCCGGCCCAGCCTATGTAGACGCGGCGGGGGGCTGCCTTTTCCATCTTTAAAATATCGGCCCGGGTCTTGACGGCCATGGTCATGGACGCCAGGGCCAGGTCGAACCGGCCGGCCACGCGGGCGGCGGGCAGGGCCGACCAGACTGAAAGCAGGCAGGAGGCGTTCTTTATGCCGCGGCGGCGGCGCTCGGCGCGGAAAAGCTTCAGCATTTCCGGAGAAGAATCCACGCCCAGCGCGGCCCTGGCCCTGTTGGCCAGGCGCAGGGCGTAAACCCCGGTGCCGCAGCCGATGTCCAGTATGCGGCGGCCTTTGAACTCCACGCCCATCCCTTCCAGCAGGCGCAGTATCCTGCCCGTCTTGGCGGAAGTTTCCCTGTCGAAGGGCAGCGGGTAATTCCTGGCCCGGTTGTTCCAGAACAGTTTTTCATTGGCGCGGGTGCCTTTCATAGTATGGTCAATTATACCTAAACCCGCGGCCGGGTTTGACGCGTTTTCCGGTAAAGTGTTACCATTTGTATTAAGGTAACACATGAAAGACAAACTGGTCAGGTTCGGCGTTTCGCTGGAGGGCGCTCTGCTCCGGAAGTTCGACGCCTTTATAGGGGCGGAGGGGTATTCCAACCGTTCCAAGGCCATAGCCGACCTGATACGCAAGGAATTCGTATCCGACGTGTTCGCCCGCGGCGGCGCGGTAGCGGGGGCCGTGACCATAGTTTACGACCATCACCGGCGCGAAGTGGTGAACAGACTGCTGGACATACAGCACAACCACGGCGGCATTATTATTTCGGCGCAGCACGTGCACCTGGACCACGATAACTGCCTGGAGATAATAGCCGTGAAGGGGCCGGGCGCGAAAGTGAAAGAACTGGCGGACTCCCTGAAAGCCGTAAAAGGCGTAAAGCACGCCACTTTGAGCGTGACTACGGCGGGCAAATAATTTTTTTGGCTTTCGGTGGCACGAAAACAGGAAAGGTGGCATTACTGGCAGGCCGGCCCCGGGGCGCCGCCTGAATTCAGCAGCACGGAGTTGCTCTTATGCACATGGCGGACGCTTTAATATCCCCGGGGGTCGGGGGCCTGATGTGGGCGGTTTCCGGCGGGCTTATAGCTTACAGCGCTAAAAAAGTGCGGAAAGAGGCCGACCACCGGAAGGTCCCGCTGATGGGGGCGCTGGGCGCGTTCATCTTCGCGGCGCAGATGATAAATTTCACCATCCCGGGCACCGGCTCCAGCGGGCACCTGGGCGGCGGCCTGATACTTTCCATCCTGCTCGGCCCTTACGCCGCTTTCCTCGTGCTGGCTTCGGTGCTCGCCGTGCAGGCCCTGTTCTTTGCCGACGGCGGGCTGCTGGCCCTGGGCTGCAACATCTTTAATCTGGGTTTTTTCACCTGTTTCGCGGCCTACCCTCTAATTTACAAAACCATAGCGGGCCGCAGCTTGGCCGGCAAAAGGCTTCTGCCCGCGGCGGTGATAGCGGGTATAGCCGGCCTTCAGCTGGGCGCGCTCGGTGTAGTTCTTGAAACGGTGTTCTCCGGAGTTTCCGACCTGCCGTTCAGGACCTTCCTGTCTTTAATGCTGCCGATACACCTGGCGATAGGGATAGTGGAGGGGCTGGTAACTTCGGCGGTGGCGGGCTTTATCATAAAAGCGCGGCCCGAGCTCCTGGCCGCCGCGGCCGGGCGCGCTCCCATAGGCTTGAGCGTGAAACGAACGGCTCTCGGGCTTGCCGCCGCTGCCGTTATTTCAGGCACCGCCCTGAGCTGGTTCGCGTCAGCCAAACCTGACGGGCTTGAGTGGGCTCTGTTCAGAACTTCAGGCAGGGAAGAATTGGAGAACAGCGGGAAGCTGCGCGGCTGCCTGGCCTCGCTGCAGAATAAGACCGCCTTCCTGCCGGGTTACAGTTTTAAAAGGGCCGCAACGGCTGCGCGGCCCGCGGAAAAGGCAGCCTGGCCCGCTGTCGACGCGGGGACCTCGGTCGCGGGGTTCGTCGGAGGCGTATTAACGCTTCTCCTGGCCGCGCTGGCCGGGTTATGGCTGAAGCGTTAATATGAACGAACTCGGGCGAAACCTGATAGATATAGGGTACATTGACACGCTGTCCGCCGGCGACAGCCCGCTGCACCGGCTGGACCCGCGGGCCAAGCTCCTGACCACCTTCCTGTTCATCTCGGCGGTGGTTTCTTTCAATAAATATGAGGTTTCAGCGCTGGTCCCGTTCTTCCTTTACCCCGCGTTCCTGATCCTCGCCGGAGAGCTGCCGGCCCGGTACCTTGCCGGGAAACTTCTGGCGGTGGCGCCGTTCGCGGTCCTTGTAGGCATTTTTAATCCGGTCTTGGACCGGCAGATCCTGTTCCAGCTGGGCCCGGTCGGGGTTTCGGGGGGCTGGGTTTCATTTATCTCCATCCTGACGCGTTTCGCGCTTACCGTTTCCGCGGCGCTGGCGTTGCTTTCCGTTACGGGAATGAACGGTATCTGTGAAGCTCTGGCAAGGCTCGGCGTTCCCCGGCCTTTCGTGGTGCAATTACTGTTCCTTAACCGCTACTTGCTCGCCCTGACGGGCGAAGCGGAACGCATGTCCCGCGCCCGCTCCCTGCGGTCCTCCGCCCGTAAAATCATGGACCTGCGGATATATGAACAGCTTTTGGGGCAGCTGCTGCTGCGGACGCTGGACCGCGCGGAGCGCGTCTACCGGGCGATGCTCTGCCGCGGCTTTGACGGGCGGATACGGGTAGTACGGTTCTCGAAAATAGGCAGCCGGGAAACAGCGTTCGTCCTCTGCTGGGCAGGCGTATTCGCGGTCTTCAGAGCTATGAACATCTCACTGGTATTTGGAAATCTGGTAATGGGGGCAATGAAATGAACCGGCCTATGGTGGAAGCGGATAAACTTCAGTATTCCTACCCGGACGGCACAGCCGCGCTGTCGGGAGTTTCTTTTCATATCGCCCCCGGGGAATCCGTGGCGCTGGTGGGCGAGAACGGGGCCGGGAAGTCGACCTTGCTGCAGCATTTCACCGGCTGTCTGTTCCCTTCAGGCGGCCTGCTTAAAGTAGCGGGGTTGCTGGTGGACCGGAAAAATCTTCCGGCGGTACGCCGCGCGGTGGGCATGGTGTTCCAGAATCCCGACGACCAGCTTTTTATGCCTACGGTTTTCGAGGACGTGGCTTTCGGGCTGCTGAACCTGGGCGTGCCGGAAGCGGAGGCGGATGCGAAAGTTCTGGACGCGCTCAAGACCGTAGGGGCGGCCCATTTGAGCGGGCGGCCGCCTTACCGGCTTTCGCAGGGGGAAAAACGGGCGGCCGCTATAGCCGGGGTGCTGGCGATGGCGCCGGAGATCCTGGTAATGGACGAACCCAGCTCCAACCTTGACCCCCTGTCCCGCCGGCGGCTGATAGCTCTTTTAAAGACCTTCGGGCATACCAAGATCATAGCCACCCACGACCTGGACCTTGCGCTGGAGCTTTGCGAGCGGACTATCGTCATACACAAAGGTTCCCTCACGGCCGACGGCCCTACGGCGGAGATCTTCAGGAACGACGCTTTGCTCGGGAAAAGCAGCCTTGAGCGGCCGCCGTCAATGCGGAGCTGCCAGCCGGCGGCGCCGCGGGCGGTTGACCCGGACGGGACAAGTTGCTAATATAGGGTTATTGGCATATGCCAATAATTATGACCAGACCTTTCAAATGCAGAAGGGTGACCGCCGAGCCGCGCGCCTATTATTTCAAACCGCGCGCCGTGCCGCTGTGCGCGCTGCAGGAACTGACGCTGCAGCTGGACGAGTTCCAGGCGCTTAAATACGCCGAGTTGGAAGGCCTGGATCAGGCCGCCGCGGCGGCCGCGATGAAGATCTCCAGACAGACTTTCGGCAATATACTGGCTTCCGCCCGGCGGAAGTTGGCCGACGCCGTGGTGAACGGCAAGGCCCTTAAGATAGAGGGAGGCCCCGTGGAGATGCGGCGCCCCCCGTGCGGAGGCAAGCACAAATGAACATCTGTGTACCCGTGGAAAACAACGACGGCCTTAATTCGAAAGTGTACGGCCATTTCGGCAGCGCCCCCTTCTTCGCCATCTGCGACGTGCAGACCGGCAAGACGGAATTCCTGGATAACGGCAACCAGCATCACGAGCACGGCCAGTGCAACCCGCTGGGCGCCATAGCCGGCCATGCGGTTACGGCCATCCTGGTGGGCGGCATAGGAGGCCGCGCGCTGCAGCACCTGAACGCCGGCGGCATAAAAGCCTACCGCGCGCCGCAGGGCCCGCTGTCCGCCGCCCTGGAACTGTTCAAGAAACATGAACTCACAGAGATACTCCCCTCGGATTGCTGTCAGGGGCACGGCTGCCATTAAGATATGTTTTTTTGACCTGTATGGGGCGAAGTATTATAAAATAGCCGTATGAAGCTTCGGACTCTGTTCAAATCACTGCTCTGCCTTTCTTTCGCGGCGGTTTCTGCCGCGGCCTGGAACCTGCATGTTCTCGGAGCTCATCACAATGCCGACGCCGACTGCCAGGTCTGCGCCGTGGCGGCCGCGCCCGAACTGAATGCGGATTGCGGCGCTGCGCTGTTGGCCGCTCCCAGGAATTTCAGCTTATTTACGCCGGAAGCCCAGCCGCTTACGGTGGATGCAGTAGCAATTCCCGCTTTTTACGGCCGGGCCCCTCCGGCCGTTTAACTTCTCCTTACCACATTACGATAAACTCCAGGTTCTCCGGGCCTGGACCGTTCGCGTTCCGGGGCCAAAAGCCCGGGAGGAGTTCCGATGAAACTATCAGCTTTGTTCCTCAGCTCAATGGCGCTGCTCTGCGCGGCGCCGCTGCTAGCCGGTGTGGTGAACCCGGATATTTCGGTCATCGGGCAGCTGCTCTATAAATACCAAGACGATAGAACCGCGGAGGGCGCCCGCAGGCCCACGCTGGACCTGGGCGAGACCGAACTGGTGTTCGACGCCAGCCTGAACCCGTACGCCAAAGGCACTTTCGTGTTCACCGCGGGCGAGGACGGGACCGGAGTTGAAGAAGCCTATCTCGACGTTATAAAGGGACTGCCGGACGGACTCGCGCTGCGCGGCGGCAAGTACCGGCTGGGTTTCGGTAAGCTGAACCCGGTGCACCCCCACGCGTACCCGTTCATAGAGGCGCCGCGCGTAATGGCCGCCATGCTGCCTGGAGAGGGCGGGTTTAACGACGTCGGAACGCGGGTGTCCTATTTTCTTCCCGTAGGCTGGGCCTCCGAGCTCTCGGCCGATTTCCTCAAAGGCGGCGTTTTTCACCCGGACGAGACCAGGCCTGCCGCCGGCGGGGCGGCACACTGGAACAACTCGCTGCTGCTGGGGGAGGCGACGCCGCTGGATATAGGCTTTTCAGCCGCGCAGGGCGCTAATAACGCGCAATGGGGCACGCGGACCTCCGTCTACGGCGCGGATATAAAGACGAAGATCCCTGTTTCAAGTCTTACCAGCCTGACGCTGCAGGGCGAATATTTCTATAACCACAGCGACGTGGTAGTGGATACCACTACCGGAGTTTCCAGCCGTATGGGCCGCCAGGGTTTCTACGCCTTTGCTGACCTGAAGTTCGCGCAGCGCTGGAACGCCGGGGTTATCTACGACCAGTACGCGCCTGCCGGGTACGAGCACCGCACTGACAGGGCGGTAAAAGTCTTCGCCGGGTTCTCGCTGCTGGAGGAAACCACGCTGCTGCGGCTGAGCGTAGAGCATTTTAAAGCGGAGAACGCCCCGGCTGTGCGCACGGTGATGCTGCAGGTGCTGTTCAGCATGGGCCCGCATAAAGCGCACCAGTTCTGAACGTAAAGGAGAATATATGAAAAAATATCCGATCGCGGGCCTGCTGTTCCTGGCCGGAATAATGCCGGCGCACGCCGCGCCGCTGAAGGTGGCGGCCGCGCTGCCTGACCTGGGTTCCATTGCCGCCTATCTAGGCGGCGATAAGGTTGAAGTGTTCTCCATAGGCCGCAACAACGCCAACCCGCACGCCGTGGAGGTGCTGCCGTCCTACATGATCAAGGTCTCGCGGGCGGCCGTTTACCTGAAGGTAGGCCTGGCGCTGGACCAGTGGTCGGACGCTATAATAGACGGCGCGCGCAACGGTGAACTGATAGTAGCGGATTGCGCCGCAGGAATAACGCCGCTGCAGAAGCCGGCGGGCAAGGTGGACGCTTCCATGGGCGACGTGCATCCCGACGGCAATCCGCATTACTGGCTGGATCCCGCCAACGGCGCGATAATTGCCGGCAATGTGCTGGCGGCGCTGAAGAAAGCGGATCCCGCCAACGCGGAGTATTACGAAAAGAACTGCTCGCGCTTCAGGGCGGAGCTCGCGCAGCGCCAGGCCGGCTGGAAAGCCGTGCTGGCCGGGGCGGCCGGGCAGAAAGTTATAAGCTACCACTCCTCGTGGATATATTTCACCACGGCGTTCGGCCTTACCATAGCCGGGAACGTAGAACCGCTGCCGGGCATACCGCCTACGGCGAAACACCTGGCGGAGCTGGTGGACATCATTAAGAGGGACCACATTACCATGCTGCTGCAGGAAGCGTATTTCCCGGACGGCGCGCCGCAGTTCCTGGCGCGGCAGACCGGGATAAAGGTGTTCAAGCTTACACCGTCCTGCGGCAGCGTAAAAGCCGATTCCTACCTGGCTCATTTCGACGAGCTGGTTTCAAAACTTTCGGGGAGGTAATATCATGATGCTGTTCCAATATCATTTCGCCTGGATGGCGCTGCTGCTCTGCCTGGTGCTCAGCGGCATCTACACATATCTCGGCTACCACGTGGTACGGCGCGGCGTGATCTTCGTGGACCTGTCGCTGGCGCAGGTGGCGGCGCTGGGCTCCAGCGTGGGCGTGCTGCTGGGCTGGGGGGAGCAGTTCCCGGTGCAGAATTACCTGATGTCGCTGTCGTTCACGCTGCTGGGGGCGCTGCTGTTCGTGGTGTTCCGCAGCCGGCGCCAGAAAGTGCCCATAGAGGCTCTGATAGGCATTACCTACGCCGGGGCTATAGCGCTGTCGTTGATAGTGCTCGAGAAGTCGGCCACCGGCACGGAAGAGATAAAGGAAATGCTGACCGGGGCGCTGCTTACGGTGTCGCCGAAAGAACTGCTGTTCATCGCCGTCCTCGCCGCGGGCATCGGGCTCGTGCACTGGCTGGCCCGGCGGCAGCTGCTGCTGGTTACCGAAGACCCGCAGGCGGCGCGCGACCAGGGCATGAAACTCTGGTGGTGGGACTTCATCTTTTACGCCATGTTCGGCCTGATAGTCACCTCCTCGGTGCGGGTGGCGGGGGTGCTGCTGGTGTTCGCCTTCCTGATAATCCCGTCAGTGGCCGCGATGCTGGCTGTAAAGGGCATAGCGCGCAGGCTGGTGTTCGGCTGGCTGTTCGGCATAGCCGGCTGCCTGGGCGGGCTGGAGCTGTCGATGCGGCTGGACTGGTCGTCCGGCCCCACGATAGTGGCGGTTTTCCTGGTGCTGCTGGTAGGGACCTGGGGCGTGAAAACCGGGCTCGCGCCGGCGGCCGGCGGCTTGTAGCGACCCCCCGTTCTACTCAGGCGGACGGGGGAGTGTTTTTAATGTCCGTCGGGCAGGCCAGGCCTTTGACGCCCAGCTTGCCCAGCAGCCACACCAGCGGGCAGGCGCTGTCGGTGGCCAGCCTGAACAGCACGAAGCCGGAAACCACTGCGGCCAGGTAATAGTCGGGGCCGCGCTGCCTGCCCAGGAACAGGAACGCCGCTGTCAGCAGTATCGAAATTAAGATGCCGGCAGTCTTCATATTCAGCACTCCTTCAGCCCGAGCTTTTTAAAGAACCAGACGGCCGGGCACCACTGCGTGAAAGCGGACTGCAGAAGATTCGCGCCCACGAAAGCCGCCAGCCACAGGAAGTTCCTGTTCACGTAAACAGCCAGCCCCGCGCTGAGCAGCACCAGGACCCCCGCCAATAATCTTAATGCGTCGTTAATTTTCATGTTCATTCTCCTTATTCCCCGGTATAGCCCAGTGCTTCGTCGGTGAGCTCGCCCGGCTTGGGCTCGGCCCTGCGCACGTGCGCGTTCTGCAGTTTCTTTCTGAAAGCCAGGTAGTACAGTACCGGCACCGCGACGCGCGACAGCAGCGTGGCCGCTATCTGCCCCGCTATCAGCGAAATGGCCAGCCCCTGGAAGATGGGGTCGAACAGGATCACGCCGGCGCCGGCTATCACCGCCAGCGCCGTGAGCAGCATCGGCCTGAAGCGCACCACGCCCGCCTCTATCACCGCCTCGGCCAGCGGCATGCCTTCCTTTATCTTGAGGTTGATGAAGTCCACCAGGATGATGGAGTTGCGCACCACGATGCCCGCCGAGGCTATGAAGCCTATCATCGACGTGGCCGTGAAGAACGCGCCCATGGCCCAGTGCGCCGGGATGATGCCTATCAGCGCCAGCGGTATGGCCGCCATTATTATCAGCGGCGTAAGGAAGTCCTCGAACCAGGCCACCACCAGGATGTAGATGAGCACCAGGACCATGGCGAAAGCCAGGCCGAGGTCGCGGAACACCTCGTAGGCAATATGCCATTCGCCGTCCCACTTTATGGCCGTCTCCGACGAGCTGGCCGGCTGGCGGGTGAAATACTGGTTTATCTTCGCGCCGCGCGCCTTGGACAGCGCGTCTATCTTCGCTTTCAGGTCCAGCACCGCGTACACCGGGCTTTCGGTACCGCCGGCGATGTCCGCCGTAACGTACATCACGCGCTGCAGGTTCTTATGGTAGACGGGCTGGTTCTCAAGCCCGCTCTCGGCCTTTACCAGGGCGGCCATGGGGATGGCCGTGCCATTGGGCGAGAAGAACTTTATTTCCTTAAGCGTGTCCAGCCGCCGGCGCTTTTCCGGCGACAGCCGCAGGCGTATGTCCACCGCCTCGTTCTCGTCCTCTACGTGCGCGGAGTCAATGTCGGCGCCGGACAGCGACAGCGCCGCCGTCTGGGCTATCTCGGCGGCCGCCACGCCGTTCAAGGTAGCCTTCTGCCGGTCCACCACCAGCCGGGTCATGGGCTGGTCCTCCGGGATATAGGAATCCACGTCCACTATGCCGGGCGCCGCTTTCAGGATGTTCTTTATCTGCTCGGCCAGCGCCCGCTGGTTGGCGGGGTTGGGGTCGAACACCTCCACCAGCATGGTGGCCATCACCGGCGGGCCGGGCGGCACTTCCGCCACCTGCAGGCGCGCGCCGTAGCTGTCGGCAATTTTCTTCAGCGGGGCGCGCACGGCCACGGCTATGTCGTGGCTCTGGCGCCGCCTGTCGCTTTTATCCGACAGGTTCACCTGGATGTCCGCCTGGTAAGGCTGGCTGCGCAGGAAGTAATGGCGCACCAGCCCGTTGAAGTTGTACGGCGCCGAGGCGCCGGCATAGACCTGGAGGTCGCGCACCTCGGGCACGGCGGAGAGATAGGCCGCCATTTCGCCGGCCGCCCGGCGGGTGCGCTCCAGCGAGGAGCTTTCCGGCATGTTTATCATCACCTGGAACTCGTTCTTATTGTCGAACGGCAGGGTTTTGAAGATTACCAGCCTGAAGCCCACCATGGCCAGCACCACTGCCAGCAGCCCGGCGGTGAACAGCAGGAACTTCTTGCCGGCGGCAGGTTCGTAGATAAGTCTTTTCATCAGGCCGCGGTACAGGCGGTCCAGCAGGCCTTCCTTGACGTGCTCGCAATGCTTCACCGGCCAGCGCCGCACCACCCGGGAGTAAAGCCAGGGCGTGAAGGCGAAAGCCACGCCCAGCGAGAACAGCATGGCCACCGACGCGCCTATGGGGATGGGGCGCATGTAAGGGCCCATCATGCCGCTGACGAAAGCCATGGGCAGGATGGAGGCTATCACGGTCCAGGTGGCGAGTATCGTGGGGTTGCCCACCTCGTCCACGGCGTTGAGGATGTTCCTGAACAGCGAATTCTGGCGGTTCAGCACGCAGTGGCGGTTTATGTTCTCCACCACCACGATGGCGTCGTCCACCAGGATGCCGATGGAGAAGATCAGCGCGAAAAGCGTGATGCGGTTGAGGGTGTAGCCGTAGAGATAATACACCAGCATGGTGAGCGCCAGCGTTACCGGGATGGCCACCAGCACCACGGCGGCCTCGCGCAGGCCCAGCGTCAGCGCGATAAGCAGCGTTACCGACAGCGTGGCCAGCAGCATGTGGTAGATCAGCTCGTCGGACTTGGCCTTGGCCGTTTCGTCGTAATTGCGGGTGACGGCCAGGTTCACGCCGTCCGGTATTTCGCGGCCTTTCATGGCCTCCACCTTGGCCAGCACGGCGCGCGCCACCTCGGTGGCGTTGGCCCCGCGGCGCTTGGCCACGGAAAGGGTTACGGCGGGGCGTTCGCCGGCGGCCTTTACCGCCGAGGCGGGGCCCTGCAGCATGGTCACGGCGCGCTCGTCCTCGTCGGGACCGTCGAGAACGGCGGCTATCTCGGAGAGCTTCACCGGGCGGCCGTCGTAAACGCCCACAATAATGTTCTTCAGGTCTTCGGCGCTGCGTATGAAGGCGTCGGTCTCGGCCAGCAGTACGGCGTCGCCCTGGTTGTAGTGGCCGGCGGGCAGCCGGGCGTTGGACATCTTGATTATGCCGGCCAGCATGGGGGGCGTGAGGCGGTGCCGGGCCAGGGCCGCGGGGTCGAAGTGCACGATGAACTGGCGCTTGTGGCCGCCTATGATGCGGGTTTCGGAAACGTCCGGCACGGCGTTGAGCTCGGTCTGTATGCGGGCCGCGGCGCGGCGCAGTTCATAGTCGCCGCCGCCTTCGCCCCAGAGAGTGAGGGCCAGCACGGGGACGTCGTCGATGGCGCGGAACTTGATAAGCGGCTCGCCGGCGCCGCGCGGGAAGAGGTCCTTGTTGTCCAGCGTCTTGGTGTAGATAAGGTTGGCCGCGGTTTCGGGCGCGGTGCCCACCTTGAAGCGCACGGTGAACATGGCGAAGTTGGGCTGGGCTATGGAATAGATATATTCCACGCCGGGTATTTCCCAGAGCTTGCGCTCGCCCACCTCCACCAGGTGTTTTTCTATTTCTTTGGGCGCGGCGCCGTAGAACGGCACCATGATGTCGAACATGGGCACGTTTATCTGCGGCTCCTCTTCGCGCGGCAGCTTGAAGGTGGAGAAGACGCCCAGCAGCATAAAAGTGATTATCAGGATGGGCGTAAGGCGCGAGCCGATGAAAGCTTCCGCTGTGCGCCCGGCCATGCCGTATTTTTTATGGGTTTCGTTGTGCATTGTTCTCTCCGTGGGTTATTTCCCGCCGAGTTCGGCCGACATCTCTTTTACCGCGCCGGCGTCCAGCGTTTCCGTGGCCAGCAGCGTCTGCGCGTGGTAGAGATGCATTTTGTAGATGGTTTCGTAATAGGCCGCTTCGGCCTGCAGCACCGAGGCCTGGGCGCGCAGCACCTCCAGCACGCTCTGGCGCCCCTGGCGGTACAGCGGGCGGAACAGTTCCAGCGACTGCCGGGCTTTTCCCAGCGTTTCTTTCGCCACCGGCAGGCTTTCCCGGGCCGCGCTGTAGTTGTTCATGGCCTCTGCCACTTCTATCGTAACCTGCAGGCGGGCTTCGTCCAGGCGGCTGCGGGCCATGGCGGCCTCGGCCCCGGCCGCGTCCTTCCTGGTGTAATACGCGGGGTCGCCTATGGGCATGGAAAAGCGCAGGCCCAGCAGGCGGTTGGACCTGAAAGCCGAAAGGCTTTCCGAATTGGTCTCCCAGCTGCCGAAGGCTTCCACCACCGGCAGTACGGAGTTGGCCTGCATGGCCTGGGCGGTTCCCGCTATCTCCGCCAGTTTTTCCAGCGCTTTTACGTCGCGCCTGTTGCCGGAGGCCTCCGCCAGCGCGCCGGCCGGCTTTTCCGCGTACAGCGGGGAGTTAAGTTCGCCGGCGGGCTGCACGCCGCCCGGCAGGCCCGCGGCCAGGCCCAGCTTTTCCGTATCCAGCTGCAGCGCTTTGTTCCAGTTTATTTCGTAGCCCTTCAGCGTTGAAAGGATGGCCTCCGCGCCGTAATAGTCGGAGCCCAGCACCATGCCCTTTTCTTTCAGCATCTGCGCCGTCTTTAATTCCGTCTCCGCGGCCTTCACGCTTTCGGCCGCCAGCTGCGCCAGTTTGCTCCGCAGCAGCACGGTGAGCCACTGGTAAGTGAGCTTGAAAGTTATGCCGGCCCTGGCCCGTTCATAGCCGTTCTGCGCTGCCTCCACACCTAGGTTGCCCATTTTTATGGCGTTGCTTACGGCGAAACCGGTGAACAGCGGGATGCCGGCCTCTATGCCGGCGCTGAAATTGCGCGCGGGGGCGGGATCGTTGATAGTAGCCAGGGAACCCATGCTGAAAGTGCCCTGCTTCATGGCCGTGGCGAAAGCGTAGACGGGGTCGGTGCCGTCGGTATACATGCCTTTCAGCTTCAGGGCGCCGAAGCGCGACATTTTCGCCTGTTCAAGCCCGGCCCTGGCGCCGCCGGCCCGCGCCGCTTCGGTTTTGATGATGTTGTCTATCCTGAGGCCGCGCTCTACGGTTTCCTCTAAAGTTAAGGTTCCCTGCGCCTGCGTTTTAAGCGGCAGAACAAGAAAGACCGCCATTAATGTGACTATTCGCTTCATGCCGCCTCCATATCCGCCAGCCGGGCGCGCCTGTCTGTGCCGCCGGCGCTATCTGTTGTTGCCGTACTAATGAGATGCTGAAACAGGTAAAAGGTTTCAGTTCCTTTATTTTTTTGGTAGAATATTAGCACCTTAGAAGTCTAAGGCACGGCATCAAGCGGGCGTGGTTCAGTGGTAGAACGCGACCTTGCCAAGGTTGAGATGTGGGTTCGATTCCCATCGCCCGCTCCAAATTTTAAGCAGGCCATCCTGAAAGGATGGCCTTTTCATTTACATTTATGGGGACGCTGATGACTTTATGACTATTTATCAACAAATCAACAAGGGCTGGTAATAACAAGTCATAAAGTCATCAGCGTCCCCTAGGGTACCAGTCGCGTATAGGTCCATTTACCGGCTTTCTCTGGGCCTCCTGACTCTGGGTATTTTACATCCGGCAGGCTATCCTATTAAGGTCCATGTTCGTTAGATAGTTCCCGGAAGGAGGATCCTTTGAATCTTCATAGAACCCTGGCGGTAACACTGGCTCTTGCTTCTTTTTCTCTTAACGCTCATTCAGCAGGCCCTGCAAGCAACGGGGGTTCCCTGAACCAATTGCTGGCCGAAGCTGCCGCTGCTCCCCAGGCAGCGCCTATCCCCGCGCAGCCGGCTCCAGTAATTACCTCTTCAAGGGAAGTTACCGGCGTATACCAGAACTTTTTGCAGAGCGCCGACGCGCAGTTCGACGCGGCGGCGGCCGACAGGCTCAGGGAGTATAAGGTCCTTCTGGTGCCCGGCTTCCTTTCCGACGTGAACCCTTCCCAGTTCTATCTCCCCTTCCTTTCCCCGGTTTCAAACGGCTATTTCGAAGACCAGATGAAATGGCTGAAGGAGCTCGGGGTGGAGCACGAGCGCCTTGTCCTTCAATCAGAATCCTCGGTGCAGGCCAACGCCGCCGTAATTTCGGCGGCCATAAAAGCCTCGGCTAAACCCGTGCTTATAATAGGCCACAGCAAAGGCGGCCTGGATACTCTTGAAGCGCTCCGGGCGGACAAGACGCTGCTGACCAAGGTGCGCGGCGTAATAACCCTTCAGAGTCCCTTTTACGGTTCGCCGGTGGCCGAATATGTGAACTCCCACAGCATCCTGTCGGACCAGGCCATAAAACTCCTGCTCAAAATGGGCGGCACCAACCAACCTGAAGTTCTTCCGTGACATTATGCTGGACCACGGCATCATCAACGACGGTCTTGTGCCGGTGGACAGCGCCGCCCTGCCCGGGGCGGACCTGGTAAAGCTTGAAGGCCTGGACCACAGTGTGACCGTAAAGGTTTCAAAGAACATCCCGCTGGACCGGACGAAGTTCACCAAGGCCCTGCTGCTGACGCTTTTCTCCAAATAAGCCGCCGGCCCAAAAAACAGAACAGCCTCCCCGCTGAGGCTGTATAAGAACGGGGGACGCTAACCAGCGTCCCCGTCCGTTACTGCTGTTTCTTTATCTTTTTAAGCATGGTCAGGAGGAGGGCGATGTGGCGCAGCTCTTCCTTGATTATCATGCCTATCTTTTCTGCTTCTTTCCTGTCGGCCATGGCTTCCTGGATGGTCAGGTAGAAAATAATGGAATCCTTTTCTATGCCGAGCGCGAACTCCACGCCCTCTTTCGGGGACCTTTTCCCTTCGAAGAAAGCCGCCGGGGTGCCGCTCAGGCCGGCAATGCCGATGTCGGCCATGTCCCTGACCGCGGCGGAGAAGGTGCCCGTGGGGTCGCTGGCGAAAAGGCCTTCCTTCTGCTCCAGTTGCAGCGCCAGCGCGCTGAAGTATTTCCGGTGTTCGTCTTCCATGGCGGCCAGGTTAGAAAAAACCTGCGCCGCCGCGGGGTCAAGCGCCCCGACGGCCGCTTTCCTGTAGAAGAGCGCGCCGTTCTCCTCAACCCGGACGGCGGCGGCCAGCGCCTCGGCGTAAGCCAGCGAGGCGCTCACGAGGCCTTCCAGAGCCCGTGCAGATTGCAGTATTCGCGGGCCTCTAAAGTTTTGGGCTGGAAGCACAGGCAGAAGGTTGCCTGGGCGGGCTGGCCCGGCTTCAGGAATTCCCTGAACACCTTGCCGTCGGCCACCAGCTCTATCCACTCTATGAAATGCTTCTCTTCCATGGGGTGCGGCACGGAGCCCACCTTCACGGTCACGCCTTTCTCCGTCCTCTCTATCACCGGCACGTGCTTTTCCCTGGCCGCGTCGGTGGTGTTCTCCACCAGCTCGCGCATGTCGGCGCCGCAGCAGACAAGTACTCCGGGACCGCCGTGCAGCACCTCAACGATGTTGCCGCAGGCGTCGCACTTATATATCTCTCTTTTTTCAGCCATTACAGTTTCCTCCCGACCGGCAGTTCCAGCTCTGCCTGGTCCATTATACTATTCGAAACATCCCGCGCCTAAGACCGGCCCGCTTCCGGCTGCGCCCCGGTCAGGGTTTTGCCCATGACTGGGAGCGTGAAGTGGAAAACGCTGCCCTTGCCCGGTTCGCTTTCTATCCAGATGCGTCCGCCCTGCTTCTCCACCAGCAGCTTGCAGATATGCAGGCCCAGCCCGAGGCCTTTCGTGAATTTCCGCGAAACAGCAGAGGTCTGATAAAGCCGGTCGAAGATCTTTTCCAGATCGGGCTTATCTATTCCCTGGCCCGTGTCGGAAACTGAAACTTCCAGCATATCCGCTGCGCCCGCCGCGGTCTGTATCTTCAGTTTCACCTGGCCGCCCGCGGGAGTGAACTTGAAGGCGTTATCCACCAGGTTCCCTATGATCTGCTTTACCCTGGCGGGGTCAGCGCTGGCCGGCGGAAGGCCGGCGGCCGCCTCCAGCCCTAAGCTCAGCCCCTGCCTCTTGGCGAAAGGCTCCATCACCGCAACGATGTCGGCGGCCAGTTCGGAAAGATCGGTCCGCTCCGGCCATATGGCGAGCTTGCCCGTTTCGGAGCGGGTCACTTCAAGCAGGTCTTCCACCAGGCGGGTCATGCTGTGCGCCGCTTTCAAAGCGGTGGTAAGAACGGCCGAGTGTTCGGCTGACAGCGTAGCGCCCAGTTCGGTGCGCAGGTAATCCAGGGCCAGTACCTGCGTGGTGATGGGCCGGCGCAGTTCGTGGTTGACGTTGTGCAGAACGTCTCCCCGTATCTGCTCCAGGTGCTTGTGCCTGGTAATGTCGTGCGTAACGGTGATGATGTGCGGCACGTCTTTCAGATTAATGACCTTTGCGGACATCAGGCCGGTGAACTGGCTGCCGTCTTTGCGCAGGAATCCCGCTTCAAAGTTCTCGCAGGAGCCTTTCGTCTGCAGTTCGCCGGTAAGTTTAAGCCGGTCGGCCGTGTTTTCCCAGAGGCCTATGTCAAAGACCGTTTTCCCCGGCGTTTCTTCCTTGGTGAAGCCTAAAAGGGCGCAAAAGCCCTCGTTGACCTTCACGATCGAGCCGTCGTCCATGCGGGTAATGCTTATCGCGTCGGGGCTGGTATCGAAAAAAAGCTCTATCTCTTTTTTCGCTTCGGTCGCTTCCGCGTTCAGGCGCTGGTTTATCATGATGATAAAACCGAAAGCCCAGATGTTGCCGAAGATGATCCCGTCGAGATACGCGGTGGTGTTGAGCGGCGTAGGAGCGAAAGGATCATCGCAGGGAGCGCCGTGGAATATCAGCGCGGCGCGGACCGCGTGATAACATCCGTGTATTATGAAAGTGGCCGAGATGAAATTAACCGAAGCGGAGAGGCCCCGGTACTTATTGGCCAGGAGCGCCCGGGCCGAAAACAGCGAAACGACCGCCAGCGCGGAGGAGACGATGGCGCTCCGTATCCTTATGTCATCCTTAACTAAAAGAAAAAACACAAGGGCCGCAAGATAAACGGTGAAGAAAGAAACGGTCAGCGCCCGGTCCTCTTTCTTGTCAAAGAACCGCATGATACCGATATACAGAAAGATCACCCCGGCTACTATCAGCGCGTTCTGGGCGATTATCGCGGCGTTTAGAAAGGAAGGGATCCCCCGCAGGAGCATAAAAGCGAACCCTGCTGCCTCGGCGGCGCCCCACAGCAGCCACCAGTTGATGCCGCGGAAGGTTTTGTTTACCAGGTATTGGTGCGCGAACACCGCCAACTGAATAAGGTTGGTGAGGCCTAACACCAGGACGAGTGTGTGGTTGTCTATTTCCATGATCATCGTCTATGCGCCGCTAAACCCCTTACAGGGTCAATAATACAAAATATTCCCGCTGCCGGGCCCGGGCGCTGCCGGTAGGGCCCGGGAAACCTAATTATATATAATGAATTACCGTATCATCATGATAAAGACACTCCTTAACCTCGCTTTTGCGTCTTTGCTCCTAGCTGCGCCCGGGGCGGCGGCTTACGCCGAAAGCGGCAAGGCCGGCATGGCGCCGCTCAATCCGGCGTTCCTCCGGTATCTTGAAACGCTTGAATCCGGCGGCGCGGGGCAGCTGCTTGTGCCCCCGGCGGCCGGCCGCGCGCTGGGCAAAAGGCCTTCCCCGCTGCTGCCTGTGATAGTTCCGGAGGCGGCCGTGAGAGCGGAAAGCGCCGGCGTTGCGTACGCTGCCGCCTACGACCTGCGCAACTATAACAAGGTGACGCCGGTCAGGGACCAGGGCAACTGCGGCAGCTGCTGGGCGCACGCCGCGTACGGCTCCCTGGAATCGTACTTCAGGCCGCAGGAGACGCTGAATTTTTCGGAGGCCGACATGGACGCCAACAGCGGCTTCGATTACGGCTCCTGCAACGGCGGCGACGATAAAATGTCAGCCGCCTACCTTACGCGCTGGAGCGGCCCGCTGCTCGAGAACAGTTCGGACGTGGTGAAACACGCGCAGAATATTATCTATCTCACCCCGCGCGCCAGCGCCACGGACAACGACCGCATCAAAAGCGCTTTGCTGACCTACGGCGCGCTGGCGAGCGCGTTCTATTATGACCCCGCCGCCGACGATGAGGTGGGCACTTATTACTCTACCGTCTCCTCCGACAGCAACCACGAAGTTACGATCGTAGGCTGGGACGACAATTATCCCAGGACTAATTTTATCCATACGCCGGCCGGCAACGGCGCTTTTCTTTGCAAGAACTCCTGGGGGACCAGCTGGGGCAACGACGGCTATTTCTACATCTCCTATTATGACGCCACGTTCGGGCGCCAGTACTACGTAACGGCTTTCACGGCCGAGCCTGTCACCAACTATACGCGGCTGTACAGCTACGACAGGCTCGGGTGGGTCACGAATATCGGCTACGGCGCGAAAACCGCCTGGTATTCCAATATTTTCACCTCGGCGGCCAACGAGGGGCTCAGCGCGGTGGGTTTTTACGCCAACGACACCTCAGTCAGCTATACGGTCTATGTCTATACCGGCGTGACCGCGGGCCAGCCTGTCAGCGGCACGCTGGCTTATACGGTCAGCGGCTCTTTCGGTTCGCCCGGTTATTACACCGTGCCGGTGGGCTACCGGCCCATAGCCGCGGGGCAGCGGTTCTCGGTGGTGGTCAAAGCCACCTCCGTCACCCACAACTTCCCGGTCCCGGTGGAGGCCAAAGAGACGGGCTACTCCAGCCAGGCCGCGGCCTCGGGCCAGAGCTACGCCAGCTCCGACGGCGTGACCTGGGACGCCCTGGCTTCCCTGAATCCTCTGCTCACCAACGTGAACCTGAAAGCTTACGCCATGAGCCGTCCCCCCGAGGCGATAATCGCGCTGAAGGACAATCTTATGAGGCCGCTGAAGAACCCGGCGGTAAAGTGCAAGATAGACGTGACCCTTTTCGCCGCCGGCAATGTGAGCATAAAGGTCTATACGCTGGACGGGAATTTCGTAAAAACAGTTTTTGACGGGCCGGCGGCCGCGGGCAGCCTCACTCCCGTCCCCGCGTGGGACGCCAGGAACGAGGACGGGGCGCTGGTGGCCAGCGGCCTCTACCTGGTGCACGTGAACGGACCCGGCACCAGCAAAACCGTGAAAGTGGTGGTGATAAAATGAGGGGCTTACGTCGCCGGGCTCTTTATTTATCAGCGGCTTTTTTCGCGCTGAACACCGGCAGCGCGCGCGCCGGCGGCGGCCTTACGGGCGCGTCCCTCCTCACCCGGCCCATAGGCGCGCGGTCCTCGGGCATGGGGCGGGCGTTCACCGCCATGCCCGGCGCGGCGGAAAGCGTGATGTATAATCCGGCGGGCCCCGGCTTCGCCGCCGGCAACGAAGTCTATATGGCGTATATGAACGGTTTTGCGGGCGGCAGCTACGGGCTGGCCGCGGTGCCGCTGCGGCTGGGCGGGCTGGTTCTTACCCCGGCCTTTCTCTATTATGATTCCGGCAAAGTCGAGCTGGAATCTCAGGGCGTCCGGGAGACGGTTACCGGCGAGCTGGACAAGGTGGCCATGGTGTCCGGCGCGTATGAGCCCGTAAAGGACCTGGCCGTGGGCGGCACGGTCAAATTCACCAGCCTCAGGCTGGCCGAGGCGGCTTCCGCTTCGGTAACGCATTTCGACCTGGGCGCGCTTTACCGGATGGGCAGCGGCCTCAGCGTGGGCGCGGCCTCGCTGAACAACGGCGGCGACGTGAAGTTCGAGGATCAGGGCGATCCCTCCCCGGCCACGCTGCGCGCGGGGCTGGCGTACAGGACCGAGTTGGATCCGGCCAACCTGTTCGACAATGCCGCCGACGTCTCCTACAGCGAGCTGATAGTGACCGCCGACTGGAGCAGGACGGTAAAGGAAAAAGGCTATTACCAGGCCGGGCTGGAACTGAACATGAAAATGGCCGGCGAGCTGCTGCTGAGCCTGCGGGCCGGCTATCTTTTTGACCGGCCCCAGGAGAACCTTACGCTGGGTTTCGGCGTTAAGAAAGGCCAGTGGGATTTCGGCTTCGGCTTCGAGGCTTCCAAGGACCTGGGCAGCCGTTTTCCTGTTTCGCTCTCCCGCCGTTTCTGAGCGGGCTTACCCCTTGAGTTCCATCCCGTGTTCATTAAAATAAAAAACGCAGGCTCTTAAGAAGCCTGCGTTTTTCATGGACAGCGGAACCGTCAGTCCGGCAGCTGGATGCTGTAGCCTTCCTTCGCGAGGAACGCCACCGCGTTCTCGACGGTGGGGAAAGCGCCCGAGAACTCTTCGCGGGCGCCGAAGTCGCCCAGCTTGAACAGGATGCATTCCAGGGCCGCGCGCACCTTCTGGGGCGTTTCGGGTTTCCTTATCAGCGCGTAGACGTTCTCGTAAAAGCTTAGCAGACAAGCCTGGCTATGGTGGCTGTGGTATGCGGCTGCGTGGGGGGGGGAAGGTATCCACTGCAGGTTCGGCTGGGGATTGACCCATTCGGCGTAATCGTTGGACTGGAAGAAGTCGAAGAACTTCCGGGCCAACTGCTTCATGGCTGTATTGATGGGGGCGGTCACTTCGAACGTCCGCATCTCGCCGGTCTTGATCTTTTCCACGGTCAGCGTAACGGAGATATTGGCTCCGCCCAGCAGGGTGTAGGAACCGTAAAGCACGTAATCCAGGCTGTTGAAGATATCCATGGGCAGCGACGCGCGCTGCGAATGGGCTTTCACGTCCTTCACCACGGGGGCGCCGGCGTAAAGGAAATCCACCTTGCGCTGGTCGTCCGACAGGGAGTAGGCGCGGTAAAGCTCGTCTATTTCGGCCCGGAACTGGTTCTCGAACGAGATCTGTATGCCCTGCACGGCCTCGTCCTTATGCTTGTTATGCATTTCGTCGAAGGTCAGGATTATGTTGGCTATCGTCTTGGCCAGTTCGTTCATGTCGGCGTTGGAAGCGGCCAACGGGATCATGATGTCCCCGAATTCCTGCATCAGCATGCGGCGCACCATGTCCCTGTTCTGGCTCATGGTATAGGCGAACTCGGCGTAGTCGGCCCCGCGGAGGAAAAGGATCTCGGGCCAGATATGTTTGGTACCGTCCGCGCTGTTGAAGCCCAGGCCGGTGCGGGGAGCGCTCACGGCGGGTTTGGCCGGTTTAGGGGCGGCGGGCGCGTTAACGCCCGCGGCGCGCTGGCCGCTTATCTGTTCGGCGAGGGAGCTTTTGTCCTGGCCGCCGGAGAAGGGCGAGTAAACGCTGCCGGCGCTGGCCGGCGCCTGCAGGGCGCAGACCAACGAGAGGAGAACTGCCGCGAATGTTGTTTTTGAAGCGGATTTGTTGTGGGTCATCACCCATAGTATAGCGCAAAGGGCGCTTTCGCAAATGAGGCCAAGTACCCAGGCCAAAGAAGTTTTAATACCTATGCGGGCATAGGCCCGCAGGGGGGGTGAGGGACTGGTCGGCGCCGCGGATACCTCCGTTTTTTGTAGAATATATGAAATCTCAGGAGGGGCTAATGAAAAAAAGAATACTTATAGCTTTAATGGTGCTGACCGGAGCGGTGTTGAGCGTGCACGCGGCGCGGGCGCGCGTGAACGGCCCGGCCGCCCAGAAGATGTGGGAAGCGCTGAATATGATGGCGAAGTTCGAGGACCTGCAGCTGCACGTGATCAGCGGCGACACCGACACGCTGGCGGTGCGCAAGCTCACCTGCGCCTCGGAACAGTACGACGCCTGCTCTTTATTCGTGAACGTGAACGGCGCCGAGAAGATGATAGTGCACACGGACGCCGCCGGCAAGCTCATAGACGCGCTGTACGCCAACGGCATCTACCCCAGCGAGGACGACCCCAGCCTGTCGCAGTCCGTGGAGAGCGTCTCCTGCTCCAGGACCAACGGCCTTTTCGACTGCGTGATAACCGAATACCGCTGAGAGCGGCCGGACCCCAAAAAACAACCGCCGGGAAAGCCCGGCGGTTGTTTTTTCGCGAAATTAAGGTGACACACAACTTAATTCAGGGAAGATGGAATTAAGTTGTGTGTCACCAAATCTTTTACTGCAGGTGGTTTTCGCCGGTGAACAGCTGGTCGAAGCTGAACGCGTCCGGGCCGCCGGCGGCGGCGCCGAAAGTGGCGAACGAGCCGTATTCTATGCCCGCCTCGTCGGATTCCAGGTCGGCCAGGAGCTTCGCGCCCTTGTACAGCTTCACGTTCACGCGCCCGGTCAGCGCCTCATAATCGTTGTACATTTTGCCCTGCGGCGTCATGAACTTCAGCAGCAGGAACTTTTCGCGGGGCGCGTAGGCGGAGATCTCCAGGCGCTCGCCGCGCTTGTTGCGCGCCCGTACTTCCCATTTCCCGAAGTTCACGTCCACTTTCACGGGGTCGCCGGTGGTGGGCATGAAAAGGTATTCGCGCCCCTCGTAGCGCAGGCCGATGGCGGCGGTCTGTATGAAGCCGATGCCGGGGTAGACGCGCGGCTGGCCGCCGCCCGAGGCCAGTATGGTGCCCGGCGAATTCTTGAAATTATTGGACACGATCCAGGTCCACCACTTGGGGAAGCTCCTGCCCCAGTTGCGGTCCTGGTAGGCCGGCGCTTTGTCCAGCGTGACGGTCCTGCCCCGGTAATTTATCGTCCCGCTCATCCGGGCCCCGGCTTGCGCGGGGTACCAGAAGATGTTCGAGATCCAGTCCTTGTAGATAGCCCAGCCCATCAGGTTCACGCCCCAGTCGTGCTCCAGGGTAAGGTCCCAGGCCAGCACGCCGCCGTCGGGCGCGGTAACGCTGCCTTTGAGCGCCCGGTCGGTGGCCGTGTTCGGCCCTATGCTGATGTCGGTGGCGGTAGAGCTGGCCGCGAAGTCACGTACCTTGAAGGTCCGCTCTATGTTCTCGTGGTCGCCGAAGCTGCCGGCGCTCACGTGCGACCGCGACACGGCGCTGGTCTGCTGCGCGTCCCACGGGTTCACCACGCCGTAGCAGAAATAAAAAGCGTCGCCGGTGCCCGGCACTACCACTTTGTAATACCACCACTCGTACCAATCGCCGCGGTCGGCGGGGTCCCAGATGAAGTAATTGTACCTTTCCGGCGCAACGGCCGCGGCCGCGGCGGCGCTGTCGCCCGCGGCGTACGGCGGCACCGGGGCGGGGGCCCCGGGCAGCGCGGCCGGCGCCGGCGAAGCGCCGTAAAGCTGGCCCAGCGCGGCGG
>JAPLKJ010000258.1 GCA_026388125.1 Elusimicrobiota bacterium | reverse complement strand
GGACGAGCGTCCCGGGAAAAGACCATCCATGGAGGAGGTTTATCCTTGCTAAAAAGCCGCTGCTACAAGCAGCAATAAGCAGTCAGGCATCATGACATTTCTAAAAAACTAAAACCATGACATTTTAACTTGCTTGCAACACAATTTTGAAAAGCTCCGCCGCGCCCGGTAGTTGCCGGGCGTCACAAAATTTTCGGGAGCGCTTATTTCAGTCGTCGGCCGGGGCGGGTTCTATTACTTCGTATAAGTCGCCTTTCGGGTCCGGCTGGCAGTCTTCGTCCGGCGGGCCGCAGGCGTGTTCATATAGCGCCGCTTGTGGGACCGGCTTAAATTTAGGCAATTCAGAGGGCAGGCCCAGGTGGGTTAAGCTCCTGTAACTACAGGGGCGCGGAACGTTGCTGAAAACGCGTGTCATAGCGGACACGGCGAAATGCAAAATGGCATAAATCACCGGGATGAGGGTCATACGACCATAACGTTCAATAATCGGAATAAAAAGGAGCCTTTTGCCTGAATTCGGGCGTGAAAGTTTAAAAGGCCGCTTCAATTGTGAAAGTTGGAAAGCAAGCCGGAAAATTGTTAGAGTTACCTGTAATGCAGGACATCAACGGCCGGGCTCCCGGGACCGGGTTCCGCAGGGGCCGTCATTGACCTGAACGTTCTCTCATAGCGCCGCCTGCCGCGCCGCTGGTCGGAACAGCTATTTTTTTAACACTGGAGTAAACACATGGATCCGAAAGAAAAAGAAATCCCGGCGGTAAACTGGAAAGCCGCTAAAAAATTCGTCATTTACCCTTGTCTTACCGTACTCGGAGGCCTGCTTCTTTACCTCTGGTTCGCATCCGCCTGGCCGGCCTTCACGAAGAGCCGCGCGCGAATGGCTGAACTGAAGCCGCTGCGGACCGAGGCCGCGGCCCTGGCGCTGACCTATGAAAAGGCGCGTGAAAATCCGGCAGCGGCGGCGGGAAAACCTGTTGTATGGTGCGTGCAGAACAGGGGAGAAGACGCCGTCACCGTGGACGGCGCGGGAGATAAGCGCCTGAAAGCGCTTAATTATCCGATGATGCCGCTAGTCCTGGGCTCCAAGCACGCCTCTTGCGACGACATGCTCCTGGTAATCAACGAAGTTCCCAAGCCTGGCACGCAACTGCCGATAACAGTAAGGTATATTGAAAGACTGCGCGTCTACAGCTTCAGCTAGCGGCAACCGGTATTTTATCCCCCTGAATATTCCGCTTGAGCGATAAAGAACTTTACCCCTCCAAACCGATCTGTAAACATAAGCCCTGTTATCGGAAGCTCTTTCCTTGTTCCGCTCTTTTCTCTGCCTGAAATTTTTCGAAAAACCGTTCGCCTTCCTTCAACTTATTATAATATCAAAGCCGGGGCGGTTTCCTGCAATTTATACAAGTTCCGCTGTGCCCGGCAGTTGCCGGGCGTCATAAAATTTTATTGAAATACTGCCTGCCGGCACGAAGCAGGCGGCGGGAAACAATTATAAACCCGTGTTCCTGGTCTTGCGCAGCCTGGCGGCGGCGTTCATGCCTTTGTTCAGTTCCGGGATCTTGTCCACCAGGTTGCCGTTGCCGTCGGGACCCATGGTGTGCAGGGTGTCCACACCCGAGCCTGTGCCGCCGCCGGCAAAGACCTTGCCCCACCATTGCACTATTTCCGCGCCCGCGTACACTATGGGGTTGCCGACTATGTTGCCGTAGGCGGCCGATCCGCCGGCGGCGCGCACGACCGCGGGATGCAGCCCGATGAACATGCCGGCGAAACGGTAGTAGTTCTTGCCCTGCGCGTAGTCCATGTCCCGCACGTGGGGAAGGTACCGGGCGCGCTTATTGCAGAAGATTTCCGCCAGGCTGCCCATTGCCAGCGTCACATTGCCGCCGGCCGCTATCAGCGCTTCGAAGATGACGCGGGCCTGCGGCGGGTTGGCGGCGAGGATGGCGTCCAGCGCCTGCTCCACCCGGCGGGTCTGCGCGCCGTCGGGATTGAATTTGGCCGAGCCGGAATTCATATAGAATCGGATGGAGGCGAAGTTCTGGGGATCCTTGTAGCTGACGCGCGTCCCGGGAAAACAGTATTCATAGGCCTTTATAGCCATGTCGGTATCTTTGTACAGGCGGGCGTCGGTGTCGTCCCCCCTGCTGGAGTTCACCGCGCTCAGCGCTTTTCTGGATTCGTTCAGCCGGTGCTCGGGGCTGGAAACCGCGGTTTGCGGCGCCGAAACGGGCACGGGGGCTGTTCCGGCGGATCCCATGTTCTTAACCGATAATCCGCCCAGGCCGAAGTCTCCCTCCTGGGCCATAACGGCCGCAGCGGTCAGAACTGCCAGAAGCGACGCCCCGATAAAAGTTCGCATAAGCACCTTTTATATTATTGCAGGCGCGCCTTGACATGTCAACAGCTAAAAAGCGGGGCGTTTCCCTGAAATTTCAAAAAAACCCCGCCGCGCCCGGCAGTTACCGGGCGTCACAGAATTTTCGGGAGTGCAACCGGCCTCATTTCCAGTTTGCATTGGGGGCATTATGCCGATATCGGCATAAGGGGCAGATAAGCGGGTAGACTTCAAAAAATGCGCGCCATGCAGGCGGCCCAGGAGTTGGCTTTTTGCGGCTTATCATCCCTTTCTTCCTGTGCAAGCTTCTGCGCCTCTTTTTCAGCCTGCAGCACTACCGCCGGGCGCAGCGGTGACCGGGGAGCGAGTGAGCCATAATAGTGGTATTGGGGATTCTCCCAATGAACTGTAGTAAACATAAGGGCTGTTATAATATAATAACACCAGCGGACCTGATCCCTAGTGACAGGTACCCATGTTATGAAAAGAGCATACGGCATAGCCGGCAACGGCCGGGCTTCCTCCCATCTGCAGGCCTATTTCAGGCTGCTTAAAACACCTTATAAACTCTGGCACAGGCGGTGCAGATCCACGCCCGAAGCCGCGCTCGTTGGCTGCTCCACTGTTTTTATTCTTATCAGCGACGGCGCCATAGCGCGGTTCATAGCCGCCAACCCGTTCCTGAAAGGGAAAAAATTAATTCACTTCTCCGGCAGCCTGCATGTTCGGGGGGCTTTCGCCATGCACCCGTTCATGCCGCTGTCCGCGCGAACGCTGGCGCTGGCGGAGTATCGCCGCATCCCTTTCGCGCTGGAGCCGGGAACCGCGCTGAAAGACCTGGTACCGGACTTTTCCAACCCCGTTTTTACGGTGAACAAAGGCGATAAAAAACTTTACCACGCGCTGTGCGCGCTGGGCGCCAACCTGCCGGTAATGCTGTGGCAGAAGGCGCTGCTTGACCTCAACGGGAAGTTCGGCATTCCGCACGCGCAGGTGCTGCGCTATTTCCGGGCAACGCTCGAGAATTTCCGGCATGATCCCGCGCGCGCGCTCACCGGGCCCATCTGCCGCGGGGATAAACGCACCGTGGCTTCGGACATAAACGCGCTGGACGGCGCTTACGCCGGGATTTACTCGGCGTTTGCTAAAATTTATGAAAATAACTGACTTCTACAATTATAAAAAGCCGGGCCGGAAGATCTCAATGATAACGGCCTACGACTATACCCTGGCCGCGCTGGCCGCGGAGTCGGCCGTGGATTGCGTGCTGGTGGGCGACAGCCTGGCCATGGTGATGCACGGCCACGGCTCTACGCTGGCCGCCACCGCCGACCTGATGGCGCTGCACACGGCGGCCGTGGCCCGGGCCGTTAAGGACAAACTGGTGGTGGGCGACATGCCTTTCCTTACCATGCGCAAAGGGCTGTTGCCCGCCATGGAAACCGTCGAGAAACTGGCCCGCGCCGGCGCGCAGGCGGTGAAAGTCGAGGGCATGGAAGGCCATGAGGGAATTATTTCGCATATTATAAAATCCGACATCCCCGTGATGGGGCATATCGGACTCACGCCGCAGTCGGTGAATAAGTTCGGCGGCTACCGAACACAGGGCAAAGACCAGGCCTCGGCCGAGCGGCTGGTTAGTCAGGCGCGGGAGCTGGAGCGGCTGGGCTGTTTTTCACTGGTGCTGGAATGCGTGCCGGAGCGGCTGGCCGAGCGGATAACGAACCTGCTGAAAATACCGGTGATAGGCATAGGCGCGGGGCCGTTCACCGACGGGCAGGTGCTGGTTATGCAGGACATGCTGGGCCTGTACGGCGAGCCCCCCTCTTTCGTGAAGAAATACCTGGACGGCCGCCGGCTGGTGGTGGAAGCGCTGAACAGTTTCGACGGGGAAGTTAAAAGCGCCGTTTTCCCGGAAATGAAAGGAAAGAACAATGGAAATAGTGGAAGGCACAAAGAAGTGGCTGAAGCTCCGTACCTCGCGCTGCGCGGGTAAGAGCCTCGGCTTCGTCCCCACCATGGGGGCGCTGCACGCGGGGCATCTTTCACTGCTGCGGCGCGCGAAGAACGAGAACGGCCTGGCCGTGGCCAGCGTTTTCGTGAATCCCGCGCAGTTCAACGACCCGCGCGACCTGCAGCGCTACCCGCGCACACTCTCGGCGGATATAAAAATGCTGGAGTCGGCGGGGACGGATTTTCTGCTGCTGCCTTCGGCGCACGATATGTACCCGGACGGCTACACTTACAGGGTCAGCGAAACCACCGACAGCCGGGAGCTGTGCGGCGCGCACAGGCCCGGCCATTTCGAGGGCGTGCTGACAGTGGTTGTAAAGCTCCTCAACCTTGTCCGCGCCGATAGGGCTTATTTCGGCGAGAAGGATTTTCAGCAGTTCCGCCTTATTAAAGGCATGGCGGAGGCTTTTTTCATCGGCACTGAAATAATCCCCTGCCCCACCCTGCGGGAGGCAGACGGGCTGGCCATGAGCTCGCGCAACCTCCTGCTGGAGCCCGCGCACCGGGCGCTGGCCCCGGCCCTGAACAAGGCGCTGCGCTCCAAAGCCCGCCCGGCTGAAATCAAAAGACAGCTGGCGAAACTTGGTTTCGAACCTGATTACGTGGCAGAGCGCTGGGGGCGCAGGTTCGCGGCGGCTAAACTCGGCAAAGTGAGGCTTATAGACAATGTCCCGCTCTAAAAAGAATATCCTGTTCCAGCTTACCGGCTCGATAGCCTGCTACAAGGCCTGCAATGTTATCTCCAAACTGGTGCAGGAAGGGCACGACGTAAAGACCGTGTGCTCGGCCAACGCGCTGAAGTTCATCGGCAAGTCCACACTGGAGGGGCTTACGCACAACGCCGTGTACACCGACACCTTCGAGGACCGCTCGGCGCTGGAGCATATAGCGCTCACCAAATGGCTGGACCTCGCCATTATCTGCCCCGCCACCGCCAATATCATGAACAAGCTGGCGGCCGGCATAGGCGACGATTATATTTCCACCGTGTTCCTGGCTTTCGACTTCGCGAAGCCCTACCTGATAGCGCCGGCCATGAACCAGAACATGTGGGCCCACCCGGCCACGAAACGCTCCGTGGGCGTACTGGAAGGCTGGGGCGTGAAGGTGCTGGGCACCGGCCTCGGCTACCAGGCCTGCGGCGATATCGGCACGGGCCGCCTGCTGGAGCCCGAAGCCATATATAAGGAAATAAAAAAAAGCCTATGAACGTACTGCTAACTTTCGGCGGCACGCGCGAACCCATAGACGCCGCCCGCTTCATAACCAATATGAGCACAGGCCGCACCGGGCGCATCCTGGCGGAGCGGCTGGCCGCGCTGGGCTGCGCTACGGTCTGCCTTTGCGCGCGCGGAGCGGAGCGGCCCTACGGGAAGGACCTGAGCGTGAAAGAATTCACTACGTTCAAGGACCTGAACAGGGAGCTGAAAAAGCTTTTAAGCGCGCGGGCTTTCGACGTGGTCGTCCACCTGGCCGCGGTCAGCGATTATTCCCCCGCCCTGATAGAGGCCGGCGGAAGAAAGTTCCGGCCGGGCAGTGACGCCAAACTGGACTCAGGCGCGCCGGTGCTGAAGCTGGTGCTGAAAAAGAATTTCAAGCTCCTGGACCGGATAAAAAGCTACGCGGCCGCCGGCGGCAAGCCTGAGCCTTTGCTGATAGGCTTCAAGCTCACGTCGGGCGCGAGCCCGGAGCAAGTACTGGAAAAAGTAGGCGCGCTGGCCGCCGCCGACCTGGTGGTGCACAACGACCTGGTTGAAATGAAGAAGGCGCACGTTTTCCATGTGTACAGGGACGGCCTTAAACTTTTCGACTGCGGCGGCCCGGAAGCCCTGGCCGACCGGCTTTATTCGGCCATAAAAGAAACGGAGGCAATATGTTATTAGCATTGGACGTAGGCAATACGCAGATCTTCGCGGGCGTTTTCAAAGGGGACAAGCTGGCGGCCAAGTTCAGGGGCACTTCCTGCAACGCCACTTCCGACGAGTTCGGCACGTTCTTCAAGAACGCGCTGCGCGAGAACGGCATCGACCCCAAAGAAATAAAAGAAGTGGCGGTCTGCTCGGTGGTGCCCGACCTCAGCTACACGCTGCACCAGACCTCGGTAAAATATTTCGGCCTGGAGCCGTTCCTGCTGCAGGGCGGCATCAAGACCGGGTTGAACATAAAATACAAGAACCCGCTGGAGGTGGGCGCGGACAGGATAGCCAACTCCATAGCCGCCTCCTCCATGTTCCCGGAGCGCGACCTGATAATAGTGGACCTGGGCACGGCCACCACTTTCTGCGCCGTTTCGAAAAAGAAAGAATACCTGGGCGGCCTGATAATGCCCGGGCTGCGCATCTCCATGGAAGCGCTGGCCACCCGCACGGCCAAGTTGCCGCGCGTGGAAATAACCAAACCGCCTGAACTGGTGGGCAAGACTACGGTGGACTCCATACAGTCGGGCCTGTACTATTCCAACCTGCTGGCCATAAAAGGCATAGCGGCGAAAATAAAAAGCGATTATTTTACCGAGGACGCGCTGGTAATAGGCACTGGCGGTTTTTCCAAACTATTCGAGGACGCCGGGCTGTTCGACCGCATCATCCCGGACCTGGTGCTGCTGGGCCTGGCCGCCGCCGTGCAATTGAACAAAAGCACGGAGAGGAGCAAAAAATGATACGCACGCTGATGAAATCCAAAATACACCGGGTGAAAGTGACCCGCACGGATATAAATTACAACGGCTCCATAACCATCGACCGGACGCTGTGCTCCAAAGCGGACCTCCTCGAGAACGAGAAAGTGGACATTTACAACGTGAACACCGGTGCCCGCTTTTCAACCTACGTGCTGTACGGCGACAAAGGCGTGATAGGCGTCAACGGCGCCGCCGCCCGGCTGGTGCAGCGGGGCGACCTGCTGATCATAGTTTCCTACGCGCAGTACGCGCAGGAGGAATGCGAGGGCCACGTGCCGACTGTGGTCTGCATGCAGAAAAGCCTGCACGGCCTCACCGGCCACGCCGAAATCCTGCTCGCCGCCGCCTGACCGGCCGGAACGCGGGCCTGCCTGCGGGGCAGTTCATTTTTTTTGAGCGAAGATGTTTTTAAGACGCAGCAGCAGGATCTCTTTCCTGACCGGTTTGCGTATATAATCAAGCGCGCCGAGGGCAAGGCACCGTTCTTCCAGGTCTTCAGACCCGCAGGCGGTAAAAAAGGCGACATCGGCTTTTATGTTCTTCTGGTGCAATAGTTCCAGGAGGCGCAGACCGTCCAGCTCGGGCATATCGATGTCCGAGAGCACCAGGTCGAATTTCCTGGAACTCAGGAGCATTATGGCCTCTATCCCGTCCTTAGCGGTAGTAACGGCGTAGCCTTCGGCCGCTATTACTTTCCGGGCCAGCAGCAGTATGTCGGGGTCGTCGTCCACGACCAGGATCTTTTTTCCCAGTGCGCCGGAGGCGGAAGCCGCTTTGAGCGCCGCGACGTCTTTTTTTGAGCCCACGTATACCGGTTCCGGCGCCCGGCCCTCCGGAAGCGGATCGAGAACGTCGTCAGCCACGGCGAGGGGAACGGCCCCCAGGTCTTCGGCCAGGACTTTCTGGTAGGCGTCCTGGTAAGAGACCGCGCCTTCGGCCACCTTGGCGAGCGCGGAAGTTGTCATAAGCGTCACGCCGCCGCTCCTCAGGGTTTCGCGTATATGGGAGATCGAGGCGCCGGAGCGTATCATTTCGGATACGTCGGGGGTCATTAATATTATCTCGTAGACCGCCTCCCGTCCCGCGTAGCCGGTATTCCTGCAGACCGGGCAGCCGACGGGGTGCCCCGTCTGCCCGGGAGCGGGATGGCCGAACCGGGAAAAAGTTTCAAGCATGCCCGGTTCCGGGGGCTTCATAGCCTTGCACTTCGGGCAAAGCCGCTTTATCAGGCGCTGCGAGATAACGGCCAGCACCGTGTCGGCTATCTGGGCCCGGCTTACGCCCAGGCGCTCCATCCGGAACACGGCCGTGGTCGCGTTGGAGGTGTGCATGGTGGTTACTGTCAGGTGCCCGGTGCTGGAAAAGTCCAGCGCTATCTGGGCCGATGGCTTGTCGCGCACTTCGCCTAAAAACAGGATGTCCGGGTCCTGCCGCACCGAGGATTTCAGGAGAGCCTCAAAAGTTACACCCGCCCTTTCGTTCACCTGCTGCTGGTTGGCCTGGGTGATGCGGAACTCGATAGGATCCTCCACCGAGATCAGGCTGCGGCGCTGGCAGTCTATATTCGAAAGGAAGCTGTAAATGGTAGTGGTCTTTCCTGAACCGGTGGGTCCGGCAATTATGATCATGCCCTGGGTTTTGCTGGAAAGAAGCAGCATGGTCTCGGCCTGCTCCGTGTTCATGCCGAGTTCGGAAAGCGTTTTCGGCTTCGCCTGCGGCTCCACCAGGCGCATTACCAGGCTTTCGCCGTAATTGGTCGAGGTGGTGGCCATGCGGAGCGTGAATTTCCGGTCCCGGAGCTTCACTACGAAGGCCCCGTCCTGCGGCCGGCGGCGCTCGGCTATGTCCATTCCCGCCATGGCTTTCAGGCGGGTCAGGACCATTATGGCGGTGTTTTTCTTCAGCTTGGTAAATTCGCGCAGGTCGCCGTCCACCCTGAACCGTATGGCAGTAAAAAGGTCCTTCGGCTCCAGGTGGACGTCGCTCGCGCGTTCGTGAATAGCCGCCTCTATTATCCTCGACGTTATGTATTTTACCGGGCTGCCGTCGATCTCATCGCCTAGGTCGCGCCGTTTTCCCCACTGGGACGCGCTGGAGACCTCTATTGTAAGCCCTTCGGAAACTTCGCCGCCCCCGGGCCCCTGCTCTCCGGACTCCTGCGGTGAAATGGCGTAGAGGTTCGAGATAGCGCCGGGCTCGGCTATGACCAGCTTGTACGGCTCCCGTATCATCCGGCGCAGCGTATCCATGAGTTCAAAATCAAAAGGGCTGGCTACCGCCACCAGGAGCCCGCCGTTATCGTCCCGCAGCGTGACAAGGTTGTTCCCCTGGGCGAATTTGGAGGGCAGAACCCCGAGTTCAATGTCGTCGGGGTTTATCATCGAGAGACAGGGGAGCTTAAGAAAATCCGCTATAAGCCTGGCGCCTTCCGGCGCCGGGAGGCCGAGCTCGTCCAGGACCTTGTAGAGCTCCGGATTGTTCATCTTTTTTACCAGTTCGGGGTTTTTGCGGCCCGGGCCGCCGGGCGCCAGCAGGAAATCCCGGAAAGAGGTTATGGTGCCCGTAGCGGCGGGCACGGGCAGGGGAGCTTTCACGCCTGCCGCGGCAGACCAGTTCTTTTCCTTTGCCAGGTGCTTTTTGATAGCCGCAACCAGCGTTTCCTTATTGAAAGGTTTTGAAATGAAATCCACGGCGCCAAGCGAAAGCGCTTTCATCTTGTCGGCGTGCTCGTGGTTTACGGCGGTAAGGAAGATCACCGGTACTTCCTGTGTTTCAGGATGCTCGCGCAGCGCCACGCAGACGTGGTAGCCGCTCAGTTCCGGCATCATAACATCCAGCAGTATCAGATCGGGCTTTATCCTGGCGGCGTAAGCGACGGCCTCTTTCGGCTTTGAGAGCGTAGCCACCTCGAACCCGGCCCTGGAAAGCGTAAAACTCAGGAGGTCCAGTATGTCCTTGTCGTCATCCACGCAAAGTATCTTGCTACTCATACACGACCTCGAGATTCTCAAGATAGTCCTTAAGTTCCGCCAGGCGCGCGGCAACCCCTGCGGCGTCGCCCGCCCGGGACAGCAGTTCAACCTGTTTTCCCAATTCGGAGAGCCTGTCAAAGCCATAACCGCCGCCGGAACCGGCAAGCGTATGCCCGGCTTTCCCCAGGGAGTCCAGATCGCCGGCCGAGCAGAAAGCGAAAAGCTTCGGGAGCTCGGTGTTCCTTGCCTCAAGATACCCTGGCACGATATCCTGCAGATCTTTGTCTACAGAAACCCTGTATTTCTCCATAACACCTCTCCCGGGCTGACTATGGTAATTTTCACGTTAAAAACCGGTGTACGAATTTAACGCCCGAAGGAAACCCCTCCCCGGATCCTGCAGCCGTCAACCTTCAGCCCGGTTGGCGGCGAAATCCACAAGGTATGCGTAGAAAGCGTCTTTTCTTATGGGCTTGGTCAGGTAATCATCGCAACCGGCTTCGAAAGCTTTATCCACGTCCTCGCGCATGGCCATGGCCGTAAGGGCCACCACACGGGTACGGACGCGTTTTCCGGCGGCTTCCAGCTCGCGCAGTTTAACCGTGGTTTCGAACCCGTCCATTTCCGGCATCTGAATGTCCATGAAGATTATATCATAGGCGCCCGCTTTGAATTTTTTCAGCGCGTCAAAGCCGTCTACGGCCAGTTGCAGCCTGACCTTCGACCCTTTAAGGAAAGAACTGATCAGTATCCTGTTGTCCTCCGAGTCGTCCACGACCAGCGCGGCCAGCGCGGGCAGGTCTTCCCTCTTATAACCCGCCGCGGCCCGCGGCGCGGCGGACAGAGCGGTTTTTCCTGCGGCCAGCATCCCAAGCGCGCCGTCAAGCACGGTCTGCTTTTTAACCGGTTTCATCAGCTGCGTATTCGCCCCCATCGTCCAGAGCTCTTCCTTTTTGAACTGCACGATGTCGGAGCAAACCAGCGCCAGGGCCGGCCTGGGGTTTATGGTCGTATCCGCCGTCAGGCGGCGGCAGAACTCGCGGCCGTCCATGCCCGGCATATTGGAATCCACGAAGACGCCATGGAAAGGCGCGCCTTTGCTCTGCTCACCGTAAATCCGGGCCAGTCCCGTCTCGCCGTCGGCAGCGCCTTCGCAGGAGGCGCCCCAGCTTTGCAGCATCTCCCGTATTATGTTCCGGCTTACCAGGTTGTCGTCCACCACCAGGAACCGCCGCCCCTTCAGTTCTTTTCTGTCCGCTTTCGGGAGGTAAACGTCCCGCCTGTCCTTCTGGATGCCAAGGTTGACCGTAAAGCAGAAAACCGTGCCGACCCCCACCTTGCTTCCCAGCCCGATGCCGCCGCCCATAAGTTCGATCAGCATCTTTGAGATCGGCAAGCCCAGCCCCGTTCCGCCGTATTTGCGCGCAGTGGAAGAATCAGCCTGCGTGAATTTCTCAAGAACGGAATCAAGCTTGTCGGCCGGGATACCGATGCCGGTGTCCCGCAAAGAGAACAGCAGCAGCACCGAGTCGCCGTCAGCCTGCTGTATTTTCACGTTAAGGGAGATCCAGCCTTTTTCCACGAACTTCACAGCGTTGCCTATAAGGTTCATCAGCACCTGCCGGAGCCGGTTGGCGTCGCCTTCCACGAATACCGGCACATCGGCCTCGATCTTACAGTTTATCTCCACGTCCTTCTTGAACGCGGACGTCGACATCATCTCCACGACCCTGGACAGAAGTTCCTCCAGATTGAAGGGGGCCGTTTCTATCTCGACCTTGCCGGCCTCTATCTTTGAGATATCCAGAATGTCGTTTATCAGGGAAAGGAGCGTGTCGCTGGCATTACGCATGATCGAAAGGTACTGCGCCTGCTCATCGTTCAGCGCCGCCTCGCCGATAAGTTCCGACATGCCGACTATCGCGTTAAGGGGTGTGCGTATCTCGTGGCTCATCGCGGCCAGGAAATCGCTCTTGGCCTGGTTGGCCTGTTCCGCTTCCTGCTTAGCTTCAACAACCTCGGCCATAAGCTGTTTTTCAATGGTTACGTCTTTGTTCAGGGCTATGAAATGGGTAACCTCGCCTTCGCTGTTGCTTACCGGCGAGATATAGGCCCTTACCCAAAGCAGCTCTTTGGACTTTGTCCTGTTGAGGAGCTCCCCGGTCCAGGGGCGGCCGCCGAGCAGCTCTTTCCATAAACTCTGGTAAAAAGACCGCGACATCTCTCCGGATTTAAGGATCCTCGGAGTCTTACCTATCGCCTCGGCCGGAGAATAGCCGTACAAGGCGGAAAAGGCCGGATTAATATACTCGATCGTGCCGTGAGTGTCCGTGAGCATTACGCCCAGCGGGGACTGTGCCAGCCCGTTCTTCAGCACCAGCATCTCATCGCGCGACCTGACGACGGCATTATTAAGGCGCCGCAGGCAATACGCCACCCAGAACAGCAGAAGAAGTATGAAAGCGGGGATGGCGGAGCCGGAGAGGACAAGTCTTATAACTTTTTCTTTCTCGGTCTTTGAACGGAGATTATTTGCTTCCGGCTCGGCGCTGGCAAGAGCGAAAAGTTTTTTCTTCAACCCGGATGCCATATCATGGAAGCGGGCGAACTCCTCCTGCGCCTTTTCTTTATCCGGGAGCGCCAGGGAAGAGGCCGCGCAGAGGCGGATATCGTTCGCGAGGAAGGCGCGCAGCGTGTCAATGTCCGGACCGGCAGCCCCGGCGGGAAAAGCGCCGGCAGCATCGGCGGCGGCCGCCGCCTTATCCGCGGCCTGCAGGTCTTCGCAGTAGACGGCCCTGTTAGCGGCAGAAGGATCCAGCGCACATCTCCGGCTAGACTCTTCAGCCCGGCGCACACTGTTGTCTAATTCAAGTATCCTGGCAAGTTTTACGCGCTCCGTTACGGACTGGCCGCCGGTTAGCTGCAGCTCAACCGCCGTAAACACGGACCGCCCCGCCATGATCATATAGATTATTATTATTAAAAATACGAGCCATTGTGCAGAGCGCAAAAGTTTTCCAATTTCCATATACTTTTGTCTTTCAGTTCAAAATAACGCCCTACGGCACCGGCCGTATATTATTCCCGCGGCTGGAAGTTTATTATACAAAAACCCGCCCTCCGCCAAAACAAAACCGCCGGGCTTTCTTCGTCGGGAGACAAAAAGAAGTGCCGTCAGCGTCTTTTTTGGAGTTTTTCGGCGGAGGCAAGAGAGTCGCGCGCAACGGCGCTGTTCGGGGCCAGGGCGGCCGCCTTGCTGAAATCCTCGATCGCCGGGCCATAGCGCTTGGCGATAAAACGGACCCTTCCCCTGTTAAGATACGCGTCCGCAAATTGCGGCGAAAGCTGCACCGCCGCACTGAACTCCGCTTCCGCCTCGTCGTAGCGGCCCAGGGACAGCAACGCCGCGCCGTGATTGTTGCGGATCAGGGCGCTGTCCGGACTGAGCTCGGCCGCTTTGCCAAAATCCCGCGCCGCCTGCTCATAGCGGTTAAGACGGAAGCCGCAATTACCCAGCCAGTAATAGGCCTTTAACCTATCGACGCTGGCGGGGGCCAGTTTCAGCGCCGTGCTGAGATCGGCGGCCGCCGCCTCGTAGCGGGCAAGCTCGAAGAGCGTCATTCCCCGCCTGACGTAAACCCCCGGCTGGCCCGGGAGAAGCCGCAGCGAGCTGTTGTAATCCTCCAGGGCGGGAGCGTATTGTTTAAGGACGAAGCGGGTCTCGCCCCTCCGCCAATAAATACCGGCGGTGGTATCCCCGGCTTCGGGCGCGATCTCAAGCGCCTTGGTGTAATCGGCGATCGCCTGCTCGTAAAACCCAAGTTCGGCGCGCGCATGGGCGAGCTTTGAATACACTAACGCGAAAAAACCGTTGTTCTTCTGCGGTTTGTGCTGATAAGTGGCTACGGCGTCGCTCCACAGGTCTATGGAACTGCCCCATAATTTCACCCGCGCATGGCAATTCCAGGCCAGCGCGATCACCAGCGCGGCGGCGATCGCCGCCGCAGGCCTTTTCGCTCTTTCCCGGAGCGCCGAGAACGCCGCGCCGGCCGCGTAGAACAAACCTATGGCGGGAATGTAGAGATATCTGTCCGCCGGAAATATCCCGGTGAAAGGCAGCCCGGGCAAAAGCGTCAGGGCGAAAAACGCCGCTCCGAAGGCGTACGCCCGCAATCTGGCCGCGAAAAGAAAAATGACCGCGGCCGCCATGGCGAGATACGGCAGCTGCGCCAGAACAGCGTTCTTCGGCGGTTCTATCAGCGGGTATAACACCGCCAGGTTGACCGGGAAGAACATCTTGCCGAGATAAAAAAGAGCGCCGTGCCCGCATAGCGACAGAACCGCTAAGGGATGAAAACCGGCGCGCGGCTCGACAAGGAAGTTCCCGAGCTTGCGTGACAGGAGGACCATCGCCGCGCCGGCCAGGAAGTACGGCAGTTTTTCTAAAATACTTTTTCTGCTCCACGCCCGCCCTTCATGCCAATCCAGCAGGAACAGCGCGAGCGCGCCCGCCAGGATGGTGGGCTTTGCCATCAATGCCGCCGTGAACAACGCGGCGGAGGCCGCCAGCCAGCTCCACCCCGCCGCCGCGCCGCCGACCGCCTTTTTCAGATAGCGCAGGTATGTCAGCAGCGTTCCCATGAAAAAAAGGCAGCACAACAGGTCCTTCATGCCCGACACCCAGGCCACCGGTTCCGCCCGCGTAGGATGAACCGCGAAAAGCAGGGCGGCCAGCAGGGCCGGCAAGGCCCCGCAGCGCAAGGCCAGCGCGAAATAATAGACCAGCGCGCAGTTGGCCAGATGCAGCGCGAGATTTACGGCATGAAAAACGGCCGGTTTCGGCCCGGCCAGCGCGTATTCTATTTTATAGACCAGCACGGTCAGCGGATGATAATATCCCAAAGGCGAGGTGGTAAATACCTCTTTCCAGTGCGGGCCGGTGACTATACTGTTCTGGGTTATGTATTGCGGGTCGTCCCAGCTTATAAAGCCGGCTTTAAGCACAGGCCAGAACGCCGCCAGCGCGACGGCCAGAATAACGGCCAGCGCCGCCACGTTAGCCCGCCAGCTCGGGAACGCGGCGTTCGCGGGGGCGGCGGGGACCGCGGCCGCGGAGGGTTTTTGCGGCGGCGGTTTTGTTTTATGTTTATGCGCCATGGCGGCTTATCGCAAATTCTCCTATCAACAGCCCGGCACGGACTGGCTTTTCTTAAACCTGCTCCGCCGGCTTTTCTATTATAACGGGAAAAGACTATTTTATGCAACTCTGCCGGGGGCGGAGCAGCGTTGACGCGGAACGGGCCGCGCGGCACACAGGCTAAAAAGCGGGCGCGGTATTTTTTATTAAGAATGCCAGCCGGTAATTCTGGCTACTTCGCCAGCTCCACGGCGTAGGCCAGGCCCAGCCGGGCGAACTTCAGCGAGTGTTCGGCCCTGCCGCCGGTCTGCGCCAGCGTGTCTACGGCCTTGTGGATGTAAGGGTTGCACTGCTCGTAGGTGGACTCGAAAGGCGTGGAGGCCGGGTAGCCTTTCTTGCTCCAGGAGGCGTGGTCCGAGCAGCCGTAGCCGCACTTGAAGCTGCCCCAGGTGTAGCCGAGGTAAGTATCGATGAGCTTCCCCAGGAAGGCGTTCTGGTCCGCGCTGGTATTGTCGGAAACGAAGTATATGTCCTTCTCCGAGCCTTTGTAATTGGTCATGTCGAGGTTGAGCATCCCCTCCACCTTCACGCCTTCCTTCTGGAAGGCCGCGGACACGTCGCCGGAGCCGCGCAGCCCGGCCTCTTCGGCGGCGAAAGCCATGAACTTGATGGTTTTGGCGGGCCTGTAGCCGCCCGCTATCAGGACCTTTATTATCTCGTTGGTTACGGCCACGCCCGAGGCGTTGTCGTCGGCGCCCGGGGCCGGGTTATCCCCGGAGCCCGCGATGGAGTCCAGGTGGCCGCCTATCACTATCACTTTCTCCGGCTCGGCGGCGCCGCGCATGGTAAGTATCACGGATTCCTGCTGGAAAGCGGCGTGCTTAAAGGCCTCCACGGAAATGTCGGGCCGGCCCTCGGCGTAGCTGCCCCAGAGCTGCTGCAGCCACTTGGAAGCGTCCACGCCGGTGGCGCCGCGGTAGTACCTGTTCCTGTAGGAAGAAAGCGAAGTAATGGCGGAAACTATGGATTCTTCTTTCACCAGGGGCAGCAGTTCCCGGACGCGGACGCCCTGGTCCAGGGAATAGGCCCGCGCCTGCGGCTCCGGCGGCGTCTTCAGGTCCTCCAGCGCGGCCTCCAGCGTGTCGTAGGCGAAGAAACCCGGCGCGCGGCGCATGGCGCGGTGCATCCCGTCGGCCAGCCGGCCCAGCTCGGAGGGAGCGAACTTATATATGGCCACGCGCTGGTTCTGCGCCAGCGGCGCGCTTTTGAACAGGGCCTCGTCCAGGGCCGCCACGTCGCCTTTTTCCACGCTTACCCACACCGGCTGCTCAAGATCCACGCGCCCCGGCACGGCCGGCACCAGCCCGCCGGCCGAGGAGGCCGCTTCTATGGCCGCCTGTATGGCCAGCTTTACATTTACGCCTCCGTCGAAGCCGCGCTGCCCGCCGCCGCCTCGGATTGCCCGGGCTTCCTGCCTCCCAACAACCTTAAGATCCCGGTAGATTCCATCTACGCCAAGGGCATCCTGGAGGCGCAGTTCAACGAAGTTATCACTACCGTGGAGCGGATCTATAAACCGGTAGTGGCCGCGCAGGGCAAGGTATTGCAGATCAACCGCCTCTGGACCGACGCCACCGTTAACGCCAACGCCTCGCAGAGCGGCAATAAATATATCGTCAACATGTACGGCGGCCTGGCCCGCCACGAGACCATCACCATGGACGGCTTCGCGCTGGTGCTCTGCCACGAGCTGGGCCACCACCTGGGCGGCGCGCCCAAGGGCGGCTGGGCCTCCATAGAGGGCCAGTCCGACTATTACGCCAACCTCAAATGCCTCAGGCAGGTCTTCGCAGATCCCGCCACTGTAACTTTCACACACAAGTCGGAAAGCGATGAAGTGGCGCAGAAGTCCTGCGAAAAATACTTCCCCGCGCCCGAGGACCGGGCCATCTGCGTCAGGGCCTCCATGGCCGGCAAATCCGTGTCCTACCTGTTCCAGGTCCTGCACAACGACACCGTGGCCCCCAGCTTCGCCACGCCCGACCCCAAAGTGGTGACCGCCATGTTCACCTCTCATCCCGCCACCCAGTGCCGCATGGACACTTACCTGGCGGGCTCGCGGTGCACCCAGCCCGTCTCGGCCCCGCTGAGCAACACCAACGTGGCCGCGGGCACCTGCACCCGCTCCGCCGGCTTCCTGAGCGGCTTCCGCCCGCTGTGCTGGTACAAACCGGCCAACCCCGCCGAACTGCTGCCGCCGGCCGCCCGGAGCTTCGGCGAGGACGAACTGCTGACCCCGGCTTTCTCCGCGCTGGATGGCAATATCCCCTGGACCGGATACTCTCCCGCGCGCTGAGACAAAGCGGCCGCACAAAACAGAACCGCCGGAGAAGCCCGGCGGTTTTGTTTTACAGGGGACGTATTTGCCTTTTTGACTATTTCTCAACAGCGCGCACCGCTGCGGCTGAACATGGCCGGGACTCTTGTTGTATAATAAAATCAATATTGCAGGTTAGACGAAAATTCCGGGGGGAGAATGAAACTTTTCAAAATACTTGCGGTGGACGACGAGACCAATATTCTCGAGTATTACTCTGCGCTGCTCACTAAAACAGGATATATAGTGGAGACCGCGGCAGAAGCCACGGCGGCCATTATCCTGTTCAAGGAAGCCCCGGCTGACCTTCTTCTCCTGGACGTTGCGTTGCCGTCAGGCGGCGGGAAACAGGTGTTAGACATTGTCAGCGGTCTTATTAAGGAAAAAATCCCGGTAGTGTTCGTAACGGGCCTGCCCGAAAAAATAATCCCCTGGGTTTCAGGGATGCCAAATGTCCGCGTATTGAAGAAACCGGTGGACAGCAAAGAGCTGCTCTCCGTTATAGCGGGGTTCCTGCCGGAAACCGGACATTAGTCCGTCTTTGGGAGCGCGGCTTTTCCGGGCTTAATACGACTTGGCCATCAGCACCCTCTGCTTCGAGGGCCGGCCGGTAAGGATGCAGACGCCTTCGCCCTTCGCTTCCGGAGGGATCTGGTCCTCGAACGGGATGCAGCGGATGCTGGTCTCGAAGCGCTTGGTCATTTCCTCTTCCTGCTCCGAAGTGCCGGCCCAGTGCACCCAGGCGAAGCCGCCGCCCTCGCCGAAGAACTTCTCGAACTCCTCCAGCTTGTCTATCACGCGCGTGCGCGCCGCGCGGTTGGCGCGGGCGCGCTCGAGCAGCTCTTTCTGCATAGCTTCCAGCGTGGGAAGTATGGAAGCGATGGCTTCGGCCCGGGGCAGGAAAGATTTACGGCGGCGGCGCTGGGCGTCGGGGGCTTCCCCTTTGATCTCGGGCACGAACCTGCGGGCGATGCACAGCGAGCCTTTTTCCAGGTCCTTGGGGCCTATCTCTATGCGCAGCGGCACGCCTTTGCCTTCCCATTCGTAGTATTTCGCGCCGGGCATGATGCCGTCGCGGGCGTCCACGCGCACGGCTACGCCCAGGGCTTTGAGTTCGGCTAGCACTTTGCCGGCCGCGTCCGTGGTCTTTACGCGTTCCTCTTCGTTCTTGAAGATCGGGATCACTATCACCTGTATGGGCGCGAGCTTCGGCGGCAGCACCAGTCCTGCGTCGTCGGAGTGCGTCATGATGAGGGCGCCTATCAGCCGGGTGCTCACGCCCCAGCTGGTGGCGTAGACGTATTCCAGCTGGCCTTCCTTGTTCTGGAATTTCACGTCCGCGCCTTTGGCGAAGTTCTGGCCCAGGTAATGGCTGGTCCCCATCTGCAGGGCCTTGCCGTCCTGCATCATGCCTTCTATGGAAAGCGTCTCGATGGCGCCGGCGAACCGCTCGCCTTCCGTCTTGCGGCCCTTGATAACGGGGACCGCCATCACGTTCTCGGTGAAGTCGGAATAAACGTCCAGCATGCGCCAGGTCTCTTCCAGCGCTTCCTTTTCCGTGGCGTGCGCCGTGTGGCCTTCCTGCCACAGGAACTCGGCGGTGCGCAGGAACAGCCGGGTGCGCATCTCCCAGCGCACCACGTTGGCCCACTGGTTTATCAGCAGCGGCAGGTCCCGGTAGCTCTGTATCCAGTTCTTGTACTGCGCCCAGATGATGGTCTCGCTGGTGGGCCGCACCACGAGCGGCTCTTCAAGCTTCGACTCCGGGTCCACCACTATCTCGCCGTCCACGGATTTCAGGCGGTGATGCGTCACCACCGCGCATTCCTTGGCGAAGCCGGACGCGTGTTTTTCTTCGCGCGAGAAGAAAGAAAGCGGGATAAAAAGAGGGAAGTAGGCGTTCTCGTGCCCGGTGGCCTTGAATCTGTCGTCGAGCTCGCGCTGCATCTTTTCCCAGATGGCGTAGCCGTGCGGGCGGATCACCATGCAGCCGCGTACCGAGGAATGTTCGGCCAGGCAGGCCTTCTTTATGACGTCGAGGTACCACTGGGCGTAGTCCTGCGCGCGGGTAGTAACGGCCGCCGCTTCCGTCTTCTGGGTTTCACCGGGTTTGTTCATATTGACTCCTGTAGATCAAAGGTCCGCGCGGCTCAGGCGCCCAGCAGGCCGGCCTTGAGGGCCTTGTCCGCGGGGCTCGCGCCCAGCCACACCTTGAACAGCGTATCCGAAAAATCCTTTCCCTCTATCTTACCGGTGGTTTTCCCGCCGGCCAGCACTTCAAGGCCGGAGCCGGGGCGGTAGATAAAAACCAGCCTGTCCCCTTTTTTAACGTCGGGGATCATTTTGGAGAACTTTTCTATGCGCGCCTTGAGGGCGGGCAGGGCGGGGCCGGCGTTCTTGTCGAACCCGCCGGTGATGGCCTCGGCCACCGTGGCGCCGTCCACATTGCGCAGGAACACCAGCTCCATGCGCTTGACCTGCTCGGACGCGGCTATTTCCATGCCGTCGGCCGATCTTTTCTCCAGGTACAGGCCGGCCACATAGACCTTGAAGACCACCTTGGTGCGCAGGCCCATGCCGTTAAGCGAAAGGGCGGCGCCTTCGAAGGCCAGGTTCTCGGGCATATCCACGCCTTTGAGCGACCGGTTCCCCCCGCCGGCGAACAGGCCCGGCGCCAGCGCGAGCAGCAGCAGCAGCAGCAGCGATATTTTTTTCATTTTCCCTCCCTGTGCGTATCAAATCACTTCTTAGCGAAAAGTTTCGCGGCTTTTTCGTTGGAGGTCACTATGCCGGTTATCATGGCCGAGCTGAAGCCGTGATGCTCCATCTCGTTAAGCCCCTCTATGGTGCAGCCGCGCGGGGTGGTGACCTTGTCGATCTCGCTTTCAGGGTGGCCCTGGCGGCCCAGCAGCAGCGAGGCCGCGCCGCGGGCGGTCTGCGCCGCCATCAGCAGCGCCTCTTCCGAATGAAAGCCTATCTGCGTGCCCCCCTGCGAGGCGGCGCGTATGGCGCGCAGGAAAAAAGCTATGCCGCAGCCGGCCAGCGCGGTGGCCGAAAGCATCAGCTCCTCGCTGATAACGACGGTCTTGCCCAGCGCGTCGAAAATATCTTTCGCCCGGGCCAGCGCGTCGCGGCTGCCGGGCGCGGCGCACAGGCAGGTCATGGCCTCGCGGATGGCTATGGCGGTGTTGGACATGGCCCTGACCAGGCTCACTTTCTTATTCATCCAGCCGGCTATCTGCGCCGTGGTCACGCCGGAGACTATGGAGATCACTATATGGCGCCGCGCGTCCAGCGCGGGGCGGAGCCCGCGCACCGCGGCCTCGGCCTCCAGCGGGCCCACCGCCAGGATCACTATGCCGGCCGCTTTTACGGCCGCGCGGTTGTCGTGGCTGACGCTGAATTTTTCGGCGCGCAGCGCCTCCAGCAGTTCGGCGCGGCGGCGGGTGAGAATGATGTCCTGCGGCGCGCAGCGCCCCGATGCGGCCAGGCCGCGCGCGATGGCAGCGCCGATATTCCCGGCGCCTATGATGGCTATTTTTCCTGCGCCGCGCTTGTTAGGGCTGTTCTTTTTCATATTTATATCAGCCTGCCAGGAACTTCTTCAGGCCGGTCATTATCATCTGCACCGAAATGGTGACCAGGATCATCCCCATCAGTTTTTCCATGGCCAGCAGGCCGCGCGCCCCCATGAAGCGGGAGATCCTGTCGGACAGCCCGGCCAGGACGGCCACGTTGATCAGCCAGGAAACTATCACCACCGCCAGCGTGCCGGCCCAGCCGCCGCCGTCCTTCATGGAAAAAATAAGGATGGTGGTCAGCGTGGAGGGCCCCGCCACCAGCGGGATGGCCAGCGGCACGATGAACGGCTCGCCGCCGGGGCCCTCGGCGAAAGAGGAATGCGGGTTGGGGAAGATCATCTGTATGGCTATCAGGAACAGCACTATGCCGCCGCCCACGCTCAGCGAGATGATATCCAGCGCCAGGAACGCCATCAGGGATTTGCCGAAGAACAGGAAGAACACCATTATGCCCAGCGCTATAAAAAGCTCCCTGGTCACCACGGCGCGCCTGCGGTCCGCCGGCACGCCCTTCAGGGCCGTCACGAAAGGCGGCATGTTGCCCAGCGGGTCCATGACCAGCGTCAGCGTAAAAACGGAGGAAACGAACAGTGTCAGGTCCATGATTATAAATTATATTATAGCATTGCTCCCCCTGAGTTGAATTTGCCGGCTGCGCCGCGGCGGCCGGCCCGCGGAGCACGCCGGCGTTCAACGCCAGCCCGGGCCTGAAATTTCCCGCCGCAAAAGACGGCGGCCGGGGAGAACGCTCTCCGCCGGCCGCCTTCTTTTACATGGTGCCGCTTACTTCTTCTCTTCCGGCAGGAGGGGCGGCGCGCCCTCCATCTCGTCGTCCACCACGGGCTCCACGGAGGCTATCTTGTCGCCTTCCTCCATGCGCACCAGGCGCACGCCCTGGGTGTTGCGGCTGATCACGCGCAGCGTCTTGCACGGCATGCGTATGATCTTGCCCTTCTCGGTCATCACCATCAGGTGGTCCTTGTTCTCCACCAGGTAGATGCCCACCACGGCGCCGTTGCGCTCGGTGGCCTTGATGGTGATCACGCCCGAACCGCCGCGGTTCTGGTGGCGGTATTCGTCCAGGTCGGTGCGTTTGCCGAAGCCCAGTTCGCAGACCGTCAGCAGCGTTTTCTTGGTCTTGGCCTCGGCCACTTCCATGCCTATGACCGTGTCGGTCTTGTCCAGGCGGATGCCGCGCACGCCCATGGCGTTGCGGCCCATGGAGCGCACGTCGGACTCGCTGAAGCGGATGGACATGCCTTCTTTGGTGCCGATGATTATCTCATAGCTCCCGTCGGTATGGCCCACGCTGGTCAGGATGTCGCCGTCCTCCAGGCCGATGGCGTTGATGCCGGAGCGCCGGATATTGGCGAAGTCCGAGATGGGGGTCTTCTTGATGTTGCCCTTGCGGGTGCACATCACTATGAAAGCCTCACGGCCCTTGGCCTCGGCGAAGGACTCGATGGCCAGCACCGAGGTCACCGTCTCGTCCTTGATCTGCAGCAGGTTCACTATGGCCTTGCCGCGCGAGGTGCGGTTGCCTTCGGGGATCTCGTAGCCCTTCAGCGCGTACACCTTGCCGCGCGTGGTGAACATCAGTATGGTGGCGTGGCTGGAGGTGATGAAGAGCTTCTCGATGAAGTCCTCTTCTTTCACGTCGGAGCCGATGATGCCCTTGCCGCCGCGGCCCTGCACCTTGTAGGTGTCGGCCGGGATGCGCTTGATGTAGCCGCCGTGGGACATCGTTATGATCACGTCTTCCTCGGGGATAAGGTCCTCGATGTCGAGCTCGGCCGCTTCGCCGGTGATCTCGGTAGCCCGCTTGTCGCCGTACTTGGCCTTCATCTCCTTGAGCTCGTCGACGATGATCTGCAGCACGCGCTTGGGGTCGGCCAGGATGGCGCGCAGCTCGCCGATGAGCTTCATCAGGGCTTTGTGCTCTTCCTCTATGGCGCCCACTTCCAGGCGGGTGAGCTGGTGCAGGCGCATGTCGAGGATGGCCTGGGCCTGGATGTCGCTCAGCGCGAACTTGGTCATCAGCTTGATCTTGGCTTCCAGCGAGTCCTTGGATTTCTTTATGATCTCCACGACCGCGTCGATGTTCTGCAGGGCTATCAGGTAGCCTTCCAGGATGTGGGCGCGGGCCAGGGCTTTTTTAAGGTCGTACTTGGTGCGGTTCACCACCATCAGGCGGCGGTGGCGCACGTACTGCAGCATCACTTCCTTGATGGGCAGCACGCGGGGCCGGCCGTCCACGATGGCGAGCATTATGACGCCGAAGGAGGCTTCCATCTGCGTATGCTTGTAGAGCTGGTTCAGGACCACCTGGGCGTTGCCGTCGCGCTTGATCTCTATGACGATGCGCATGCCGCGGCGGTCCGACTCGTCGCGCAGATCGGAGATGTCGGAGATCTTCTTTTCTTTAACAAGGTTCGCTATGGTCTCTATCAGGGTGGCCTTGTTCACCTGGTAGGGGATCTCGGTCACCACGATGCACTCGCGGTTGCCCTTCATCTCCTCTATCTCGGCGCGGGCCTGCGTGCTGATGGAGCCGCGGCCGGTCTCGAAGTAATCCTTTATGCCCTTGCGGCCGCGGATAATGCCGCCCGTCGGGAAATCGGGGCCCTTGATGAGCTTCATCAGCTCTTTCGTCTCGATGTTCGGGTTCTCCATCACCGCTATGGTCGCGTCGCAGACCTCGGCGAGGTTATGCGTCGGGATATTTGTGGCCATACCCACGGCTATGCCGGAGGAGCCGTTGATCAGGAGGTTCGGGAGCTTGGCGGGCAGCACTGACGGCTCGGTCATGGAGCCGTCATAGTTGGGCACGAATTTTACGGTTTCTTTTTCGATGTCCGCCAGCAGTTCGCCGGCTATGCCGGACAGGCGGGCCTCGGTGTAACGCATGGCGGCCGCGGGGTCGCCGTCCACCGAGCCGAAGTTGCCCTGGCCGTCCACCAGCATGTAGCGCAGGGAAAAAGGCTGGGCCATACGCACGAGGGTATCGTAGATGGAGGCGTCGCCGTGCGGGTGATATTTACCCATCACGTCGCCGACGATGCGGGCGGATTTCTTGAAGGGCTTGTTGTGCTGCAGCCCCATGTCGTCCATGGTGTAGAGCACGCGGCGGTGCACGGGCTTCAGGCCGTCGCGCACGTCGGGCAGGGCCCGGCCCACTATCACGCTCATCGAGTAGTCTATGTAGGAGGAGCGCATCTCCTCGCTGATGTCGCGGTCAACGATGTTGATGAACATGTTGTCCGTAAGCTTCGCGATATCTTTATGGTCTGCCATTTTAGGTTGCTCCGTTGTTTAAATATCCAGGTTGCGGGCTGCCAGGGCGTTCTGTTCTATGAACACGCGGCGCGGCTCCACCTTGTCACCCATCAGGGTGGTGAACATCTTCTCCGCCTCGGCGGGGTCTTCCAGCGTGACCTTAAGAAGTTTGCGCTTGAGGGGGTCCATGGTGGTCTCCCACAGCTGAGAGGGGTTCATTTCGCCCAGACCTTTATAGCGCTGGATGTGCGCGCCGGCGGCGCCGGCCTTCATCACGTTCTCCATCAGGGTCTTGAGGTCCTTGGCGGAGGTCAGCGTTTTCTCGGTGATCAGGTCGAACTGCGAGGGCGCTTTTTCGTCCTCGATCTGGAATTCGTTCAGGCTGTGGCCCAGGGCCTTGAGCTTGGCCGAGATATTGTTCAGGCGCGTGAACTCGCCCAGCGTCTGGAAGTCGGGGCCGAGATCGTCCTCGTCTATTTCCGGCGCGGGCGCACCCTCCGCCGCCGCGGGGTCCTTGGGCAGCGCGTCCTTCTTCTTCTGCACGTACTCGGTCTGGAAGGCGTCCCATTCGTCTTCGGTGAAGAAATAGCGGTAGGTCTCGGGGCCGGTCTCGATGCGGTACAGCGGCACCTGGCCGTCGGACTGGAATTTGAGATAATCCTTCAGCGTCAGGTTCTTGGTCTCGAGCTTGCGGCTGGTATTGTCCGCCGCGATGATCAGCTCTATCAGGTCGCTGATCTCCTTTACCTCGAGCTTCCTGCCTTTGGCCTTCACGGAGATGCCGGAAAGGGCCTCTTTGAGCTGCCACTTCTGCAGTTTTTCCTCGTTGTCGAAATAAGATTCGAACTTGCCCTTCTTAACTTTATACAGCGGCGGCTGGGCTATGTAGATATGCCCCTGTTCCAGCAGCGGGCGCATCTGGCGGTAGAAGAAAGTGAGCATCAGCGTGCGGATATGCTGGCCGTCCACGTCGGCATCGGCCATGATCACGATCTTGTGATAGCGCAGCTTGTCTATGTTGAAGCCGTCCTCGCCCTCGCCTATGCCGGTGCCTATCGCCGAGATCATATTGCGGATCATCTCGCTGGAGATGATGCGCACCAGCTGCGCTTTTTCCACGTTCAGGATCTTGCCGCGCAGCGGCAGGATGGCCTGGAACACGCGGTCCCGGCCCTGCTTGGCCGAGCCGCCGGCCGAGTCGCCTTCTACTATGAATATTTCCGACTTCTTCGGGTCCTTCTCCTGGCAGTCGGCCAGTTTGCCGGGCAGCCCGGAATCGGTGAGCGAGCCTTTGCGGCGCGCCAGGTCCTTGGCGCGGCGGGCGGCCTCGCGGGCCTCGGCGGCGCCCAGGCCCTTCTGGCAGATGGCCTTGGCGATAGACGGGTGCTCCTCGAAGAAAACACTGAGCGCTTCGCCGGCGAGGGTCTTGACGATGCCTTCCACCTCGCCGTTGCCCAGCTTGGTCTTGGTCTGGCCTTCGAACTGGGGGTGGGGGATCTTCACGGACACCACGACGGTGAGGCCTTCGCGCACGTCGTCGCCGGTAACGTTGAATTCTTTGTCTTTGAGCAGGTCGTATTTCTTTATGTAATCGTTTATAACGCGGGTCAGAGACGAGCGGAAGCCGGACACGTGCGTGCCGCCCTCTATGGTCTTGATGTTGTTGACGAAGGAGAACATGGTCTCGGAATAGTCCGTGTTATACTGGATGGCCAGGTCCAGCATGGTATCGCCTTCGTTCTTGGAGACGAAAATAGGCTCTTCGTTGATGACCTGCTTGTTGGTATTGAGGAACTTCACGAACTGTTTTATACCGCCCTCGAAGAAGAAAGCGTGCTTCTTTCCCTCTTCGCGCTCGTCGATGATATTGATGCGGCAGCCGGGGTTAAGGAAAGCCAGCTCGCGCAGGCGGTTGGAGACGGTGTCGAAGGAAAGCATGCCTTCCCCGAAGATCTCGGTGTCGGCCTTGAAGGTCACCACGGTGCCGTGATGTTCAGTATTTCCCACCGGTTTAACGTCGGCCTGCGGCTTGCCGCGCCGGTACTCCTGCCGCCAGATCTTGCCGTCGCGGTGCACCAGCACTTCCATCCACTCCGACAGCGCGTTCACCACCGACACGCCCACGCCGTGCAGGCCGCCCGAGACTTTATAGCCGCCGCCGTCGAACTTGCCGCCGGCGTGCAGCACGGTCAGAACCACTTCCAGGGCCGACTTGCCCTTGAGCTTGGGGTCTTTCACTTCCTTCATCGGGTCCACGGGGATGCCGCGGCCGTTGTCGGTGACGGAACAGATATTATCGTCCTTGAGGATTACGTCTATCTTATTGCAGCCGCCGGCGAGAATTTCGTCAATAGAGTTGTCTACTACTTCGTACACCAGGTGATGGAGACCCTGCACGCCGGTGGAGCCGATATACATGGCGGGGCGCTTGCGCACCGCTTCAAGGCCCTCCATGACCTGTATATTGGAAGCATCGTAACCGCTTCCCTCTTTGAGTTTCGCTGTCTTGTCCATGGCTGTCATACTCCTGTTGGCTTTAATTAAATTTTGGTCGCGGTCTTTATGGCCTTTATCCAGGCCTGCTTGAAATACTTGTTAAGGTTCTTCACTATCACCGGGCCCCTCAGGGTAAGTTCGCTGGCGGCGGCGGAAGAAACGGGCTTGACCAGTATGTAGGCGCCGTCCACGCCCAGCAGCACGCAGTGCTGGCTGAGCCGGCCGAATTCTTTTTTCCACACGGCGTCCAGTATGGCCAGGCGCTCGGGCGCGATGCCGCCTAAAAATCTGCGCGCCGCGCAGATATCTCCGGCCTGGGTCCAGTTGGAGCTGCGTTTTTTAAGGAACATCAAAAGCTCCTTACTGCGTCCTGAGCGGCATTATTATGTAGATCAGGTCTTCGCGCCCTTTCACCTTGACGATGGCCGGGGTGGAAGGCGTGGTGAATTCGGCGGAAAGCTCTTTTTCACCGGAAACTTTCAGAATATCCAGGATGAATTTAGGGTTGAAGCTTATCTGGAAATCCTTGCCTTTGTATTCTACGGGTATCTCATCCTCGAAATCCATGCTCTGGGAAGAGGAGTTCACCACCAGCACGTCGTTCTTGAAAGTATACTTCACCGAACCTGAACGCTCGTTGGAGCAGATGGCCGCGCGTTTTGTGACGCCCAGCAGGGCCTCCGCGTTGATCTTTATCTCTATTTCGTGCGTTTTAGGGACTATCTGCTCATAAGCGGGGAAATTCCCCTCCACGAGCCTCGAGATGAACACGGTCTTGGCTACCCTAAAGCCTATCTGGTTGGAAGAAAGGCCGACCGTCACTGTTTCTTTATCGTCAAAGCCCGCGCTCTTTATGAACCGGGACAGTTCGCCCAGTACCTTGGAGGGGACTATGACCTTGAAATCCTTCTTGGCTTTCACTTTTTTGGAGGACGCTATAGCCAGCCGCCTGCCGTCCGTGGCCACCAGCGAGAAAGTATCTTTCTCATACTTCCACAGCAGGCCGTTGAGGAAGTGCCTGTCGTCCTCGGTGGACGCGGAGAAAATAGTGCTGCTTATCATTTCGGCCAGCACCTTGGCCGGCACGGTGAAGGAATCGTTCTCGTCCAGGTCGGGGATCACCGGGTAATCGTTCTTGGGCGCGCCGCCCATCTTGAAGCGGGCTTTGCCGCTAAGGATGGAGATGCGGTTGCTTTCGTCCACCGAAATGTTGACCTCGGCGGCTTCCCCCAGGTTCTGCACTATCTCCATGAATTTCTTTATAGGCACGGTTATACTGCCCGCGGTCTTAATATTGACCGGAATATAATGCTTTATGGCCATCTCCAGGTCCGTGAACACCACCTTCACGCCCTTGTCTTCGGTTTCCATCAGGAAGTTCTGCAATATCGGAATGGTCCCGGTCTTGGAGGAAACGCCGGCCTGAATTGTCTGCAAACCTTTTATCAAGTTCTCTCTAGTACTGGATATTTTCATCATCATACTCCTCTATAAGATACGTTGTTTGCGGTATCAGTGGTGTTAATGCTCATTCTTAAAAGTTATCAACAGCTTACTTTTTATTATCGACAATACTGACAAAAACATGGCCCGCTAACAGCTTAAGCGGAGTTACTGACATTCTTTATTTTAGAAAGCATCTGGTTAAGCGTCTCGTTGAAATAGGGGTCGGTCTGTACCAGTTGGCCTATTTTATTCTTGGCGTACAGCACGGTGGCGTGGTCCTTGCCGAAAGCTTCACCTATATCCTTAAGAGTGAACTCCGTCATTACGCAGGCCAGGTACATGGCCACCTGTCTGGGGAAAGCCACGGCCTCGCTCCGCTTTTTGGAGCTGAAGTCCTTCATTTCGATGTTGTATTTATCGGCTACCACCGTTTTTATTGTCTCTATCTCGATCTTGTGGTCTTCCTGTTCGGGATCGCTTATGTGATCCTTTATTATATCCTTTACGGTGTCTATAGATGGAGGCAGGTGCATATTGGTGCAGAAATTCCCCACCGTAATAAGGCAGCCTTCCAGCTCCCTGATGCTCTTTTTAACGTTCTCCGCTATGAAGGTAACGATGTCGTCCGGGATCTCGTACTTGTGCTGGTCGCGCTTCTGGCGCAGTATGGCCACGCGGGTTTCGAAGTCGGGCAGCTTGATGTCCGCCACCACGCCCTGCAGGAAGCGGGAAATAAGGCGCTGCCCCATGGCCAGCTCCCTGGGCGGCCGGTCGGAAGTAATAACTATCTGCTTCTTGGATTCGAAAAGGGCGTTGAAGGTGTAGAAGAATTCCTCTTCGCTGCGCTCCTTGTCCACCAGGAACTGGATATCGTCCAGCAGCAGGCAGTCCAGCTTGCGGTATTTGCTGCGGAACTGCTCCGCCCCGTCCGCTTTGCCGCGCACCGCGTCGATATATTCGTTGACGAAGTTCTCGCTGGCGGTGTAAAGGATGCGGGCTGAACTGTTCGCTTTCAGGATCCCGTGGGCTATGGCGTGCAGCAGATGCGTTTTACCGAGGCCGGGCGCGCTGTAGATGAAGAAAGGGTTCTGCCCGGGATTCTTGGCCACGCCTTCGGCCGAAGCGTAGGCGAAGCGGTTGGACGCCCCGACGATAAAGCTTTCGAAAGTATAGTTGGGGTTAAAGGAATAATAATTGGCCGGCAGCGCTATTACGGCCGGCGTAGCTTTCGACTGGGGCACAGGCTCCGACGACGCCAGGGACATGGAATAGTCTATCTTAAGGTCTTTTCCCGTCAGAACGCGCAGCAGTTGGATTATTTTCTCCTCGTAGCGCTTCTTGACGGTATCGTATATTATGGAATCGGGCACTTCCAGTTTAAGAGTATCGTTCTCTATAAAGATAGGCTTAATAGGCCGTATCCATAAAGCGGTGGCGTCAGGGCCTATCTCGGCCTCCAGCTCTTTGACCACGGTCAGCCAGATTTCTTTGACGTTGGTTAAGTTATCCACAAGTTATCCACATATGTTAGTAATTTTTTTCTAAACCAGAAAAACACTTGTTTTTTAATTGTTTTTTGTGTTGATAACATCTAAAAAACTTTGATTGTTCCGGTGTTTTCATCCAAAAAGCCCCTGAAAAGGTTACAAACTTGCTGTTGTTTTGTTACACAGGGAATATCTATATATTATTCATTTGCAAGAGCAAAGTCAAGCGTCAAAAACGCACTTTTAGGCAGCAGAAGAAAGTGTTTTTCCAGGGAAGCTTATGGTTTTTGTCCGGCCCCGCATTCCCGCTAACTTTTTAATGAAAAAACACAGGCCGCGGCCCCGCGGCGGCAGCCCGGTCAGCTCAGCGGGGTAGTTTCCTGGGAGGGTCTGCCCGGAGCGGTTTCATGGCCCTTGGGATGGCGTTTGCCGTGTTTTTTTGTTTCCTGCTCCTGCAGCTGCCTGGCGCGGGCCTGCTGGGCAGAGAAGAACTGCGGTTCCTTTTCGCGGTTATCGAGCCATTTGCGCAGCGAGTCTTCGCTGTTGACGCAATAAGTTTCGGGAGCGCTGAACAGCGATAGCTTGTTCTTTTTTACGCGTTCCGCCAGGAGCTCCGCGCTTTTCGCGGAGGAGAAGCCGTCGGCGTCGAGTATTTTAAGGTTCTGCTGGGTCAGCCCCAGCAGGTAGAAGGAGCCGTCCTGGTTGGCGCCCAGGGCTACCGTCTTGTCGTTGAGGGCTTCGAAAGCCAGGGAAAGCCATTCCCCTTTTATCTCCGGGGACAGGGGGTCGATGATCAGGGCTTTTTTCGCCCCGGTGAAAAAAGCCAGCCGGAAAACGTCGCGGATGCGGTCTTCCAGGGGCTTGGCCTTGAACTCGAGAAAGCCGGGGTCTTCGGGGTCGAGCCAGGTAAGGTCGGGGTGGCGGACCGTCTTTTCATAAGACAGCAGCAGGATCGCGTCTGAAAAGCTCTTAAGGGTCTTATACGCCTGCAGCAGAAGGTCGCCGTTCACCTGCACGGCCCTGTCTTTCCCGAAAGCGGTCTGAAAATCCCTGCTTATTTTTTCCTGCTCCGGCGGGGCTACCAGTAGTATCACACAGTTGTCTCTATTTTTTGCCATAACTTAATCTTCCTTACCGATAAATTATATCATATAGTGCTTTTTCACCGCTCGGGGAGGCCCGTTGCTGGAATTTATGGCTGCCATAAAAAGACCGGTTATTATTTACGGCGGGAGTTTCGATCCTCCGCACAAAGGGCACATGCAGCTGGCGGCCGCCGCGCTGCGCCAGCTTGCGCCCGGCGCGCTGTATTTCGTGCCCGGGTGGCGCACCCCGTTCAAGGACCTGCAGCCCGTCCCTTTCGGGGCCAGGCGCGCCATGCTTAAGCAGGCGCTGCGCGCCGCCGGCCTCGACGGCCGTCGGGAAGTGAAAATAAGTTCTTTCGAAGCCGGGCGCCGGCGGGTGGTCTATACCTATGAAACGCTGGAGCACTTCGGGCGGCGGCACCCGGGCGCGCCGCTTTATTTCCTGCTGGGCTCCGACTGCCTGGACGGTTTCAGGAACTGGCGCCGCTGGCGGGCTATCCTGAAAAAAGCCTCCCTGCTCGCCGGGCTGCGCCCCGGCCACGCGCTCAGGGCTTCGGTTGAGGTCCCGTTCGTGCCGCTCAGGGGCCGCTTCCCGCGCGCGGCTTCCAGCGGCCTGCGTTCCGCGCTGTTCCTCGGTAAAAAACCGCCGGCGGTGCCCGGGGCCGTGCTCGCGGGCATAGAAAAAAAAGGGCTTTACCTGGCGCGCGAGCGCCGGCTCCTGGAAAGGAGCCTGTCGCCCGGCCGCTTCGGGCATTCCCTTGCCGTGGCCGGCCTGGCGCTGGAGCTGGCGCCCGGCCTGGGGATCCCGCCGCAGAAAGCCGCGCTGGCCGGGCTGCTGCACGACTGCGCCCGCGAACTGCCGGCCGGCAAAGTCCCCGGCCTGGTGCCTGCGAAAAGAACTGCGGCCATGAGATATAAGGAAATACTGGAGAAAGCGCCGGTGCTGCTGCACGCCTGGGCGGGAGCGGGGCTGGCCCGCGAAAAATTCGGAATAAATGACCGGGAGATACTGGAGGCCATCAGCCTGCACGCCACCGGCGCCCCCGGCATGGGCCCGCTGGCCGCGCTTATTTATGTCTGCGACCTGGCCGCCGAGGGACGCGGTTTCAGGGAGGCGGCGCTGGTGCGGCGGCTGGCCCGGCTGGATTTTGCCGCGGCTTTAAGGGCGGCCAATTATGTTAAACTTTCTTATGCTTTTTCGGGCGGCGGGTGGGTGCACCCGCTGAGCGTGTCTCTATGGAACAGTCTTCAGGAAAAAAAGAAAGGCTGATGCTGGCCGCGGGCCTGGCGGCGGCGCTGGCGCTGGCCGCGGCGCAGTGGTTCTCCCCGGCGGCCAAAGCGCTGAACGAGGGGCGCGACGTGCGCGTGGCCCTGCTGGCGGACAGTTCCGCGGCGCTGCTGGTCTACCATCCAGTTTCCTCCACCGTCAACGCCTTTATCTTTCCCCAGGGCAGGAACAAGCGCAAGGTTTCCGGCTACCAGCGCGCCTGCGACCTGGCCGCGCTGGCGGGGGCGCCGGGCTCTGACGGGCAGGGCGAGGTCTTCTATATCGCGCTTTCCTCGGCGCCCGACATGGAAGCGTTGTGGGCCGTCCTCAACGGCTGGCGCTCGGCCCCGCTGAAGTTCTTCGAAGCGGCGTCCTGGGTATCCCGGCTGCGTTCCTCCGGCGCCACCAACATCCCGCCGTTCGGGCTTTTCGTGCTGTTCTCCGAGTTCTCCGGGCTGAACTCTTCCAACTTCATCCTGACCGAAGCCGCCCGCGGCGCGCCCGGCTCCGAAGAGGGTGAGCCGGCGCAAGACGCTGCGCGGCCGGCTTTCCGCGTGGAGGTGTTCAACGCCTCCGGCAGGAAAGACCTGGCCGGCGACGCCGCGAAATATCTCAGGACGGCGGGTTTTGACGTGCTCACCGCTTCTTCCTATGGTAAAATTGAAAAACATACCCGGATAATGTGCTTTTCGGGCGATACGGCGGCGGCGCTCAAGCTGCGTTCCGCCATGGGGCTGGAGGACAGGGAGATCGTAGAGACCGTCTCCCGCAAAAGCGTGGCCGAAGCGGCGGTGATAATGGGAACTGATTTTAACCCGGCGGCGCTGGGCCGTACGGGAACCGGAAAACGCGAGCAGTAAGGAGACTCTATGGTAGACATGGTAAGCATTTTAAAGGCCGCGGTGCAGAGCGGCTCCAGCGATATTCATATCAGCGTTAACAAGCCGCCGATGATGAGGCTCAACGGCGAGATGATCCCGGTGGCCGAGGGGCTGGCCCCGCTGACCGCGGAGCAGACCAAGTCGCTGATCTTCTCCACCCTTTACGACGAGCAGCGGGCCAAGTTCGAGAAGGACTGGGAGCTGGACTGCTCGTTTGCGGTAACGGGCGTGTCGCGGTTCAGGCTGAACGTGCTGGTGGCCCGCAACGGCGTGGAAGCGGTGATGCGCGTCATCCCGTCCATCATCCCCACCCCGGAGCAGCTAGGGCTTCCCCCGGCGGTGGTCGGCCTGGCCGCCATCCCCAAGGGGCTGGTGCTGGTGACCGGCCCCACCGGCTCCGGCAAGTCCACCACGCTGGCCGCGCTCATCGACCAGATAAACGGCAGGGCCAAGAAGCATATACTTACGGTGGAGGACCCCATCGAGTTCACCTACGAGGCCAGGAGCTGCGTGGTGCGCCAGCGCGAGATAGGCCAGCACACCCGCTCGTTCGCCAACGCGCTGCGCGCCGCGCTGCGCGAGGACCCCAACGTGATCCTCGTCGGCGAAATGCGCGACCTGGAAACGATACAGCTTACCATCACCGCGGCGGAAACCGGCCATCTCACCTTCGCCACGCTGCATACGCAGGACGCCCCGTCCACGGTGGACCGCATCATCGACGTGTTCCCGCCGCACCAGCAGACGCAGGTGCGCGTGCAGCTGGCGGCTTCGCTGCAGGGCGTGGTGTCGCAGATCCTGCTGCCGCGCAAGGACGGCAAGGGCCGCATAGCCGCCCGGG
>JAPLKJ010000108.1 GCA_026388125.1 Elusimicrobiota bacterium | reverse complement strand
AGAACCAGCCGCAGCTGGTGAACATGAACATGGCGTTCTTCTGCATCTCCAGCAGCTCCAGCGCGCGCTTTTTTTCAGCCCTGTTCAGCTGCCGGTCGCACTGCGCGGCGAAAAAAGCTTCCTCGGCGGCGGCCGAGCCGTCCGTCAGCAGCTGCGCGTAGGCGTTGCGCGCGTCCCAGGGGCTGCGGAAGAACTTGGCCGCTTCCGCCGCGTAAACGCCGGCGGCGGCGTCCCTGAGCGTGTTCAGCGCCGCCCGCAGGGGCAGGCGCCAGTTAAGGCTGGCGTTGTTCTCTCCGCCGCAGTCGCAGCCGCCCTTCCAGCGCCGCAGCCCGTGCGCGCAGCTCCAGGCGGTGCCCTCTCCGTCGGGTCCGGGCTTCAGCGCGGCCTCCCAGCGGGGGGGATTGGCCGCCAGGTACTGCGCGAAATTCACCGCCGTGATGCGGCGCCGCTTAAGCTCGTGCAGGAAGGCGTGCGCCAGCGTCAGCTCGGCGAACTTATGATGATGCCCGAAGGTCTCGCCGTCCACGGCCAGGCTCACCAGCTGGGGGCCGTGGCCGCCGGGCCTGTAGCAGGCCTCCACGCGGTCGGCGAAAACGGAGGAGTCGCGCAGCAGGCCTTCGAAGGCCGCGGCCTTGGACAGCGGCCCGTCGTAGAAAAAGACCGCCAGGCTGCGCCCGGTGCCGCCCCCGGCGGCGCTGTCGGTCCAGGCGTAAGGGCGCGTGGTGTCGAACTCGCCCAGCGTCGTGTCCTCCCAGGCCGCCGCGCCCAGCGGGCGTATCTTCTGCGCCTGGTAGGGGGAAAGTATCACGTATTTCATGCCCAGGTCGATCATCAGGCGCAGCGTAGCGTCGGAAGCGGCGGCCTCGGGCAGCCACATGGCGTCGGGCCTGAAACCGAAACGGGTCTCGAAATCCTTTATGCCCCACAGCGCCTGCGTCAGCTGGTCCTGGAAAGAGGCCAGCGGCATTATCAGGTGGTTGTAGGCCTGGGCTATGGCGTTGGAATGCCCGCGCCGGGCGCGGGACGTTCTGCCGGCCTCGATGATCTTGGCGTAGTAGAAAGGATAGGCGCGCTCGAGCCACGTGAGCAGCGTGGGCCCGAAGTTGAAGTTCAGGTCCAGGTAGTTGTTGCCGAACTCTATGGCGCGGCCGGAGGAATCGTTGATGCGGGCGCAGGCGTTGGGCAGGTAGCATTCGCGGGCTATGCGCGAGTTCCAGTCATGGAACGGCCAGGCCGAGGGCTGGGGCGGCATGGCCCCGGTCCAGGGGTTCTCCCTGGGCGGCTGGTAAAAGTGGGCGTGCAGGGCGAAAAAACGGCTGCTCACTGGATGGTCCATATCCAAAATTATAAGTTATGTGGCGGCGGTCAGGCTACTGTTTAAATGCCTCCGCGGCGGCCCGTGCGGAGCTGTAACAGTATGAAAAGTAAGCAAGGGTTCACCCTGATAGAGCTCATGATCGTGGTCGCCATCATCGGTATTCTGGCCGCTATAGCCATACCGAAGTTCGCCGACCTCATCAACAAGTCGAAGGAGGGCGCCACCAAGGGCTCTCTCTCGAGCGTGCGGAGCGCTATACAGGTGTACTACGGCGACAACGAAGGGTGGTTCCCCGCGGACACCCTGGCGTGCCTGACCGCGAACGCGAAGTACATCAGCGCGGTGCCGGCAGCCAAGCTGCCGAACACCGGGCATTCCGACGCCGCCGGCGTTACCAGCGTGGTAATTCCCGGAGCCGCTGTCAGCGATGCCGGCGGCTGGAACTACGCCAACGCCTCTACGACGCCCTCCACCTGGGGTAACTTCGTGGTTAACTGCAACCACGAGGATATCAAAGGCCAGGAGAGCGCCGCCGTTACCGAGGTCTGGTCCGCGCTGTAAGAGGAACAGCGTCCCAAAAAAGCCCCCCGCCCGTACGGCGGGGGGTTTTTTTATCTGGCGGCCAGCAGCCGGGCCAGTTCGAGGTCGCAGGCTTCGGGCGAAGCCAGTTTAAGCAGCGCCAGCGGCTCGCCGGCCAGGAAGGCGCGCAGGAAAGCGTTCTTCGCCGCACCGAAAGCCGGCGCCGCGAGCTTGCCCAGCAGCGTGCGGAAATTCGCCAGGCTGGCCTGGCCGCGCTCCGCTCCCAGGGGGGAGAAATCCAGTTTCTCGGGCTCCAGCAGCAGCCGCAGCCGGCCGTCGCCGGCCACGATATCGGCCCTGAAAAAAGTTTCCAGCGGGGCCCTGGCCGCGGTGGACATCTCCGGGGTCCCCAGCACCGAGTCGCGTATCTTCATGAACACGCTGGCTTTCAGGGCCGCCAGGTTCAGCGGCTCCACGGGGGCGTCGTAAGCGCCGGCGGCTAGAACGGTCACGGCTTCATAGGGCACGAATTCCACGGCCGCCGAGGTGGTGAAGTAAAACCCGCTGCCCTTGAACTCTATCTTGACCGGGCTGAGCGGCGGCGGCGGGACGGGAACGGCGGCCTCGTCCAACAGCATGGCCTCCAGTCCGGCGGCGGCGGCTTGCGCGCGCAGTTCGACGGCCGCTTCGAGAGTCAGTCTGCGGCCCAGGAAGCCGGGCTGGCGGCGCAGGTATTCCCTGGCGGAATCCTTGTTGTACTCCCCGGTCCCGGCCAGGAAGCCGGCCGCGGCCAGCGGCGGGGCGGCGGGATCTTTCAGGGCTACCGCGTAAACGCTCATTTCCTGCGCCCCCTGCTTTTCAGCGACATTATGTCCAGGATGATGCGGTCCACTTTGTCCATGCCGAGGCTCGAGATGCGGGCGATGTTCTTTATCGTCTCCTCGGCCGTGGCGCCCACGAAGCCTTCCAGGTCGGTGATGCCCTCGCCGTTGGAGGCCATCCAGGCCGCGCGAATGGCGGAGTCGGCGGAGGTGGCCACCTTCAGCGCGCAGCCGCTCTTCGCGCCGTCGCACAGCATGCCGCCGATGTCGCTGATCACGGTGTTCACCGCCAGCGCCGTCTTTTTTACGTCGGCGCCGCCGCGCTGCCACACCACGGCCACCGACGCCCCCACTCCGGCCGCCACGGCGCAGCCGCAGATGGGGGCCAGCTCTCCGGTAAAAACTTTTATGTAGGAATTGACCAGGTGCGACAGCGCGATGCTTTTAAGGATGCGCCGCTCGGGCACGCGGAAGGCCTTGCCCACCAGCCAGGGCACCAGCACCGCCACCACGCCCTGGTTGCCGGATTCCCCGCTGGACATCACGGGCACCGGCGCCCCGGCCATGCGGGCGTCGGTGGCGGCCGCCGTGGTAAGCTTGGCGTCGGAAAGGATGTCCCGCTTCAGGTAGCCTTTCTTTATCAGGTCCTCGATATAGTAGCCCACCTTTTTGAGCTTCAGCCCCTCGCGGGCGGCGGCCAGGTTCATCTCCACGCCTTTTTTTATGTAGACCAGCTCGGCGGGGCTCACCTTCTCCGCCGCGCGGAAGAGGTCGCGGAAAGTGGCTTTGCGGAGCAGCTCTTTGTAGGGCAGGCGCCCCTTCCTGCCGGCGGCCCCGGCTTTCAGCACGGTCTTCCCGTTGAGCTTCAGCAGCGCCACCTGCTTGTGGCTGCCCTCCAGCACGCACAGCGCGCGGCTGCGGCCGGCCCGCACCTCCACCGAGATGAAGATGCCGCGGCGGGCATAATCCGCCTCCATGCGGGCGCGCCCGGCGGCCAGCAGCGCCGCGGCTTCCTTCAGCCGGGCCCGCGGCAGGCCCTTGAACAGTTCGGCCCCCAGCTCCGGCCTGCGCACCACGGCGCCGATGGCGGCCGCCAGCAGGTTGCCTTTCTCGCCCCGGGTATTGGGGATGGCTACGGCCAGCCCGTTCTTGTAGGTGCCGGGATCGGTCTTTATCGCCACGGCGGTGACGCGGCCTTTGAGCAGGCTGGCCGCGGTGGCGGCGGCGAAGGCCACGGCCACCGGTTCGGTGCAGCCCATGGCCGGGTAAACTTCGTGCTTGAGCACTTCGGAGATAAGGTTTTTCATGTTAGTTCGCAACTCCAGTGAGACTGAGCCTGCGGCCGGGCTATGCGGGACGGGGGGCTGCGGGGCGGCGCGTTGCGCCGGGCAGGCCGGCGCGGCCGGGAACGCCAAGGTCCGGGTTCAGCCGCCGCAGGACGAATACAGGCAGGGGGGGACGAAAACCAGCTTCTTCATCGTAAAGAATATCCCGTACAGGCAGACCGCCACCACCAGCAGGGCGAGTATGGTGCCGGCGGCCCGGTTGCGCCGCGTAAAGGCGAGGTGCCAGTAGTATATTTCACCTATCTGTTTGCGTATGTTCATATTTTTACCGGCGGGCATTCCGTAAGGCTGCGCAATATCACGCTCAGGTCCTGGCCGCCATAGCCGCTATTATAGGATTTCTCCATCAGTTTTTCCACAGCGGCCGTGACCGGCAGTTCCAGCCCGTTCTTCGCGGCTTCGGCCAGTATGAACCGCGCGTCCTTGAGCATGTGTCTCAGCGGGAAAGCCGGCGCGAAATCCTTTTTCAGGATGTTCTCTTTCTTCGCCCGGAAATAGGCGCAGTCCAGCGCGGGATTGGCGGCCAGCGTAGTGAAAACCAGCTCCGGGTCCAGCTGCAGCGCCCCGGCCAGCGCGGCCGCTTCCGCCAGCGCGGCCGTCATCTGGCCCACGATAAGGTTGACGCAGAGCTTCAGCGCGGTGCCGGCGGGGGGCTCTCCGGCGTAGATCACGGCGCGCCCCATGGCTTTCAGCACCGGGTCTAACTTTTCCACCGTCGCTTTCCGCCCCGCGGCCAGCAGCACCAGCTGCCCCTTCTCCGCCAGCGGCTTCGACCCCGAAACCGGGCAGTCCAGGAAATCCACGCCGGCCAGGAAACATTTTTTTGCCAGCGCGGCGGTGTAGTCCGGCGACACCGTGCTCATGTTTATCAGCGTGTTGCCGCCGGAGAAGGCGGACAGCGCGCCCTCCGGCCCCTCCAGCACGGCGTCCATGGCCGCGGGGTCCGAGACCATGGTGATGACGGTGTCGGCCAGTTTCGCCAGCGCGCGCGGCGTGGCCGCCACCTGGCAGCCCAGGTCGGCGAACGCTATGGTGTGCAGGCGCGTGCGGTTGTAGACGGTGACCCTGTAGCCGGCTTTCACCAGGTTCATAGCCATGGCGCGCCCCATGATCCCCAGCCCGATAAACCCTATCCTCGGCGCAGCGCTCATAAGATCTCCTTAGCTTTTCAGACTCTTTACTTCGGCCGCCGTCAGCTCTCTCCACTGCCCCGGCTCCAGTCCGTCGAAAGTAAGCGGCCCTATGGCCCGGCGCACCAGCCGCAGCACCGGGAAGCCCACCGCGGCCAGCATCCGCCGCACCTGCCGGTTGCGCCCTTCCCTGAGCGTCAGCTCCGCCCAGGAGGTGGGCACGGTCTTGCGGAAGCGCACCGCCGGCACCCGCGGCGGCAGGCCGGGGGCGGGCAGCGCCCGCGCGCCGCAGGGCAGCGCGGGCCCGTCGTTAAGCGTAACGCCGCCGCGCAGCCGCGCCAGCGCCGCGGAGGTTATTTCACCCTCCACCTGCGCCCAGGAGGTCTTGGGCGTCTTATGGCGCAGGTCCGAGATATGGGCCTGCAGGCCGCCGTCTGACGTCAGCAGCAGCAGGCCCTCGCTGTCGGCGTCCAGCCGGCCCGCGGGGTAAACGCCCTTCTGGAAACCGAAATCGGCCAGCGCCCGGTGCCCGTGCGCGCGGGTGAACTGGGAAAGTACGCCGTAGGGTTTATTGAATATGATGGTCGGCATAAGGTGCGCCCCGTGCCTAATATGTTATTATATTTTAGATGGCTTACGCTTTCATAGATAAACAACAGGATTTCGACGCGCTGTGCCTGAAACTGGCCGCGCATAAATACGTCTCCATCGACACCGAGTCGAACAGCCTTTACGCCTACCGGGAAAAGCTCTGCGTGCTGCAGCTTACCAGCGAGCATCTCAACGCCGTGGTGGACACCCTGGCGGTGGACATAAAGCCCATTCTGCCTATTTTCGCCGACCCCGGCATCGAGAAGATCTTTCACTCGGCCGATTCCGACATCCGCGTCTTCCGCGGCGCGCTGGCCTGCACCTTCGAGAACATCTTCGACGTGATGGTGGCCGCCAAGTACCTGGGCATCATAAAATGCGGCCTGGATAACATGGTGAAGGAATACCTCGGCGTGGAGATGAACAAGAAATTCCAGAAGGCCGACTGGGGCCGCCGGCCCATCAGCCGGGAGATGATGGATTACGCCATCAACGACACCGTGCACCTGAAGAAGCTGCGCGACCTCCTGGCCGCGGAGCTGGAGAAGAAGGGCAGGCTGGAAGAGGCCAAGACCCAGTTCGCCCAGATCACCCAGGTGGAGCCCCGGGCCATGCATTTCGACGAGACCGGCTTCCTTACCATGCGCGGCGCGCGGCAGCTCAACGGCCGCGGGCTGGCCGTGCTGCGCGAGCTTTTCCTGGCGCGGGAAGTGGCCGCCATAAAGTTCAACACCCCGCCGTTCAAGATCATCAGCGAGGACCTGATGCTGCGCCTGGCCGTGGCGCCGCGCGAAGGGCTGGCCAACCTTTCCATTTTCAAGGGCGTGAGCTCCTACGTGCTGTCCAACCACGGCCCCTGGATACGTGAAGCCCTGCACAAAGGCGTGAAGGGCCCGGAATACCACGTTCCCCGGCGCGAGCTGTCGCACGAAAAAAGGATCTATTTTGAAGCCATCCGCAACCGCTTCAAAGCGCTGAAGGTCTGGCGCAAGAACGCGGCCGTAAAGCGCAACATGCTGCCCGAAGCCATCCTCTCCAACGACGTAATGGAGCGCCTGGCCTTCACCCAGCCCCGCTCCCTGGAAGACCTGAAAGCCATAAAAGGCCTGGGTCTGGAAAAATCCGCCCTCTACGGCCCCGAACTCGTAGACTTCTTCCGCACCCACAAAATATAATTTACGCCGGAGGCGAGTCAGGGCAGGAGTGGTTAGCAAAACGCGGGGTCGGCCACACCGTGGCCGCCCCTCATCACTCGGCTCCCGCGCTTACGCAAGCGGTAGCCTCCGCGAAGGTTTTGCTAACCACTCCTGCCCTGCCTCACCGAACCCTATAATAGGCGCTTAAGCAGGTCAGGCCGGTTTATTTCTTTGAGGGCCCTTATAATAAGTGGTTTGTTCTCGGGCTTGTAGTACTGCAGGAGCGCGCGCTGCATGCGGCGCTCCGTTTCTTTTTTAGGGACGTATACCGGCTCCAGCGTGAACGGGTCCAGGCCGGTGAAATAAATGGAAGTGGCCAGCTCCATGGGGGCGGGCAGGAAATCGTTTATCTGCTGCGGCCGGATGCGCCGCTCTTTCAGGAAAACCGCCAGCTCCGCCATGTCGGCCAGCGTCGAGCCCGGGTGCGCCGAAATAAAATACAGTACCAGGTACTGCTCCAGCCCCGCTTTTTTCGATTCCGCCAGGAACCGGTCGGCGAAAGCTTTGAACACCTCCACCGGCGGCTTCTTCATCACCGCCAGCACTTTGGGGGAAATATGCTCCGGCGCCACCTTCAGCTGGCCGCCCGTGTGGAAGCGCGCCACCTCGGATATATACTCCCCGCATTGCAGCGCCAGGTCCATCCGGATGCCGCTGGCCACGAAAGCTTTCTTAAGCCCTTTAAGTTCCCGCACCCGGCGCATCAGCGCCAGCAGCGGCTGATGGTCCGTGTTCAGGTTCGGGCAGATGACCGGGTGAAGGCAGGGGCGTACATGTTGGCCGACGGCGCGCCCAGGTCGGAGATATTCCCCGGATGGCGCGGCGCGGCCAGCAGCCTTTCCGCCTCGCCGGCCACCGAAGCGGCGCTGCGGCTCTGGATGAAGCGGCCCTGGTGCAGCGTCAGCGAGCAGAAAGCGCAGCCGCCGAAGCAGCCGCGGTGGATGACGATGGAATCTTTTATCATCTCGAGCGCCGGGACGGGCTCGCGGTACGAAGGGTGCGCGAGCTTGGCGAAAGGCAGGCAGTAGACGGCGTCCATTTCCTCCGTGGTCAGCGGCAGGGCGGGGGGATTCTGCACCACCGCGCGGCCTTCGCTTTTCTGCACCAGCGGCCGGGCGTTGTAGGGGTTCGATTCCTCGTACATTATCCGGGTGGCCGCCGAGAACTTCACCCTGTCGCCGGCAACCTCGCCGGCCGAGGGCAGCTCCAGCGCTTCGGGAACAGAGAGTTCCGCGGTCTCCCGCGCGCCCAGCGGGTAGGCGGTGCCGCGTATGTCCCTCAGCGCCGGGATCTTTTCGCCCGTGTTCAGCCGCGCGGCTATCTCGCGCACGGCCCGCTCGCCCATGCCGTACACCAGCAGGTCGGCCTTGGCGTCCAGCAGCACGCTTTTGCGCACTTTGTCCGACCAGTAATCGTAATGCGCGAAACGGCGCATGGAAGCCTCGATGCCGCCCAGCACGATGGGCGCGTCGGGGTAGGCTTCGCGGGCGCGCTGGCAGTAGATTATGGAGGCCCTGTCGGGGCGCAGGCCGGGCCGCCCGCCCGGAGAGAACTCGTCGGTAGAGCGCACGCGCCGGTTGTGCGTGTACTTGTTGATCATCGAGTCCATGTTGCCGGCCGAGACGCCGAAGAACAGGCGCGGCCGGCCGAATTTCCGGAAATCCGCGCAGTCGTCCCAGCGCGGCTGCGCCAGTATGGCCACCCGCAGGCCCTCCGCCTCCAGCACCCGGCCCACCAGGGCCATGGCGAAGGAGGGATGGTCCACGTAGGCGTCCCCGGTAACCAGCACCACGTCCACCGCGTCCCAGCCCCGCTGCCTGGTCTCTTCGGGCGTGACGGGCAGGAATAAAGGATTTTTCATGGAGTGTAAAAAAGGGGCCGGTGCCGCCGGCCCCCGCGAGTTGCTATAATTTGAACGGGCCTGTCAGCTGTTCGCCAGCGCGGCCTTTACGGCGGCGGTCAGCTCTTCGGTCTTGAAAGGTTTGCCCAGGAAAGCTTTTACCTGCGGGAAAGTTTCGAACATGTTGCGCGAAGGCGTCAGGGCGGACAGCACGATAATGGGCAGCTTGCTGAGCTTTTCGTCGTCGGCCAGCAGGCTTACCAGCGAATAGCCGTCCATGCCGGGCAGCATAATATCGGTGATGAGCAGGTCGGGGTTGAAGGCGTTCAGGCTGACCATCACGTCTTCCCCGTCGTCGCAGATGCTTATCGTGTAGCCGGACTGCTCCATGGTGGTCTGTATAAGGCTGGCGATCTCGGGATCGTCATCAACAATGAGTATTTTTGCCCCCATGATTGATTATTAAACACAAAATAGATAGACCGGTCAAGGATAATCTGTGACTTCTAAACCGTATAAAGTTACCGCCGCGCCGCCCGCGCCCCCAGCCGCCTGCCTGGCGGAGCTGAAAGGCGTCTGCAAGACCTATACCTCCGTTCTGGGGCGGCCCGTGCCGGCCCTTGCCGACGTGACGCTTGAGCTGCGCGGCGGCGAAGTGGTGGGCGTGGCCGGCCCCAACGGCGCCGGCAAATCCACGCTGCTCTCTATTCTTACCGGCTTCCTGGCCCCCAGCAGCGGAACGGCGCTGGTAGGCGGCCTGCCGCCTGGCCGGTACGCCGAGCGCTCTGGCGTGGCCTGCCTGCCGGAGCTGGTGCGCCTGCCGCCCGACTGGACGGTGGCGGACACGCTCACGCGGCTGGGCGCGCTGGGCGCTCTGGCCGGGCAGGCGAGGGCCTTGCGCGTGGCGGCCGCGCTGGAGGAGCTGGGCCTGGAAAGCCAGGCCGCGGCGCGCGTGGGCAAGCTCTCCAAAGGCAACCTGCAGCGGCTGGGCATAGCTCAGGTGCTGCTGTCCGACAGCGACCTGATGGTCTTCGACGAACCTTCCAACGGGCTGGACCCCGTCTGGCTGATGCGCTTCCGCGAGCTGGTGCGCCGGCTGCGCCGCCCGGGCCGCCTGATAGTGGTGGCTTCCCATAACCTCGACGAACTGGAGCGCCTCACCGACAGGGTGGTCATACTCGGGCGCGGCCGGGTGGAGCGGGTGGTGGAGCACTCTTCCCCGGCGGCGGACGGCGCGCCGCGCTTCTTCCGGCTTAAACTGCTGGCGCCCTGCGCCGCGCTGGCCGGCATCTTCCCCGGCGCCGCTCCGGTGGAGGGCAGGGACAACGAATACCGCCTGGAGCTGGACGCCGCCGCGCTGAGCGGCGGCCTGCTGAAGCTGCTGCAGGCCGGCGCGGTGGTGCTGGCCCTGCAGCCAGAGCAGAGCGGCCTGGAGCGCGCGTTCAGCGCGTCCATGGAGAATACCCGATGAAAAAACTTCCCTGGCGCTACGTTCCCTGGCTGCTGCTCGACATGGCGCGCGGCCCGCTGATGTTCCCCGCGGCCGTACTGGCGGCCGCGCTGCTGCTCCCCGCCGTAAACGCCCCGGCCGAACTGGTGACCAGGGTTTTCCCGTACATGCTGGAAGCCGCCGGCTTCCTGACCGTGCTGGCGCTTACGCGGGGGCTGGTGAACAAAGACCTGCGGCGCGGCTATTACCGGGTCCTTTTCTCGCGCCCCGTGACGCCGGGCGGCTATTACCTGCTGCGCTGGCTGCTGGGCGGCGCGGCCCTGCTGGCTTTCGCCGCGCTGTTCACCGGCATCATCGCCTGGAAGTACGGCGTAGCGCTGCCGTTCCCGTTCTACGCCGCCCGGCTCGGCCTCGAATACCTGGTGCTGGGCGGGCTGGTCTTCTTCCTGTCCACGCTGCTGCGCGAGGACGCCGGCCCGGCCCTGGTGCTGTGCGCCATTTCCGCCTATTACCACGGCGCGGCCTATCCGCCGGCATGGCTGAAGGCCGCGGGCTGGCTGCTGCCGCCGCTGAACCTCTGCCGCCTTACCGTTGCCGGCACCAGCCCGCTGCCCGCGCTGCTCTACGGGGCGTGCACGGTGGCTGCCGCCGTTTACGTGCTGCAGCGCCGCAACTTCGCCGAGGGCGGCAGAGGGGATTGAAGAAAAGGGGACAGGCTACTTTATTTGTTCTGTTAGGGAATCTGTTCTCAGAAAGTATAGGCCAGCCCGGCGGTGAGGCCGGCCTGGTAGAATTCGGGGGAGTTCTTATGCACGAAGGACCTGCACCCTTCGGCCAGTATGTTCGCCCGCCAGCGCGAATCGGCGAACTGCCACTCGTAGCCCAGCGCCACGTTCCAGGCCTCGTGCCAGCCCAGCAGCGAAGGGTTGAGCCCGGTCTTTTTCACCGGGCCGGTGAAATAATGGGCCGATACTCCCGCGCGCAGCAGCACGTAGCGCGTCTGCGGGGTGCCCAGCGGTATCAGGGCCAGCTCTATGCCGGCGGGTATTTCGTAATGCTCCAGCCGGGCGTGCCCGCCGGCCAGCCTGGTCTGCGTGGTGCGGTTGTACTTCAACCCGCCGTAATAGCGGATCCACGAAAATAAATGCCCGCCGGCCAGCAGCTCCGGCCCGAAAGCCAGAGGGGCGGTGGCCTTTTTACCGGTATTGTCCACGGTCAGGATGGATTCCCCAGCCAGGGCCAGCGTAAGGTAGCGGGCTTTCCTGGGCGTCCAGTTCCTGTCGCCGCCGCCGGGCACGCTCTTTACCTGCCCGGTAACGGGGGCCTGCTTGTCAGATTTCAGGAATTTAAGGAAGTCCTGCTTGTCCTTTTCCTTCCAGCCGGCCTGGTTCTTCAGGTCGGGCAGGTTTTGCGCGCACAGGCCCGCCGGCCAAACTGTAGCGGCAAGGAAAAACAAGAAAATAACGGTTTTTATCATTGGGGTCAGGTCTTGTTTTTTAACTTTTGGCTCATTGTTGCTCATTGGGGGCATTGGGGTCAGGTCTTGCATTTCAACATTTTGTTGAAATGCAAGACCTGACCCCCGAAATAATACATTATCAGCAAAGACGCCGCAAATATGCTAAAAACTCATCATGCGTTCAGCGCTTTCGCTAACAGCCGCGCTTTTCTTCCTGGCCGCCGCGCCCGCGGGGGCCAGGTCCATAGCCGAGGCCCGGGACGAAGTGGTGCGCGAGACCATGCGCTACCTTAACGTGCCTTACCTGTGGGGGGGGATGCACCCGGATACCGGCATAGACTGCTCGGCTTTCGTGCAGCTGGTGTACCATAAGGCCGACCTCCGCGTGCCGCGCGTGGCGCGCGACCAGTATGCGGCCAGCGCGTACCTGGAGCCCGAAGAAGTGCTGCCCGGCGACCTGCTGTTCTTCTCCATGAAAAGGCCGGGCGGCTCCCGGCCCGACCACGTGGGGGTTTACGTCGGGAAAGGTTTTTTCGTGCACGCTTCCGTCACCAACGGCATACACATCGATTCCGTGGTCAACCCCTATTATTTCCAGCGCCTGATCAGCGCCCGCAAATACCGTGGCTTTTAAATTCCGCCGGGCCCTGATAGAAATAACCAACGTCTGCAACCTGCGCTGCGGGTTCTGCGCCGCCAGCGCGCGCCCGCCAGGGGCCATGCCGCCGGACCTGTTCGAGCGCGCGGCGGCGCAGGCGCGGGAGCTGGCGCCGGTCATCTCGCTGCACCTGCTGGGCGAGCCGTTCATGCACCCGCGGCTGCCGGAGATAATGGCGGTTTCCTCGCGCCTGGGGCTGAACATAAATCTGGTCACCAACGGCACGCTGCTGGATAAATTCGGGCCCGCCCTTTTCTCCGAGCCCTGCCTGGGCCAGGTGAGCGTTTCGCTGCAGGCCCTGGCGGCCCTGCCGCCGGAGGCGCGCAAAACCGCGCTGCGGCGGCTGGCCGCTTTCGCGCTGGCCAAACCCGCGGGGCTGATAGCCAGCTTCCGCCTGCGCTGCGGCCGGCAGGACCCCTTCTTCAAAGAGGTGTCGTCCTTTTTCCTGGAGGTCTACCCCGGCGCCGAGAGCTGGCAGCGCGGCGCGCTGAAGCTGGCGGGCAACGTTTACCTGAACACGGGCGCGCTGTTCAACTGGCGGGGCGGCCGGCCGGCCGGGCTGAAGGGCTGCCTGGGGCTGCGGCATCATTTCGGCGTTCTTTACGGGGGGGAAGTGGTGCCGTGCTGCGCCGACTACGACGGCGCGATGGCTTTCGGCAATATAAAGGACAAACCGCTGGGGAAAATACTGGCCTCGCCGCAGGCCGCGGCCCTGCGCGCCGCTATCGCGTCCGGCACTGCCATGCCCGCCTACTGTCAAGGCTGCGGTTTCCTCCAGCCGGGATAAGTTCTTTTTCCACTTTTGCCTTATCCCTGTTTTTGATAACCCCTGCCCCTTTGCTCCTCTTCTATTTTCGCGCTTAAAATGTAATAATCTTAATGGTGCGGTTTGACGGGACAAAAAAGGAGATAACATGAACAAGTTGCTGAAAATAACTGTTTTCGCGGCGCTGGCCGCCGGCATTCTTTCGGGTCCGGCCATGGCCGACCCCTTTTCGGGCTTTAAAACCCAGATCCAGCTCCAGGGCCGTGACCTGCTCAAGCCTTTCGCCGAAGACTTCGGCGGGCTTATCGGCGGGGCGGACTTCAACACCGGCCGCACGCTGGGCTTCCCGGGCTTCGACGTAGGCCTGGCCGCCACCATCCAGTCCAAGCCGAATCCCGACAACGGCCTGCTCAGGGGTGCGAAAGTCAACGCCTTCGGTATCCCGCTGGTACAGGCCTCGGTAGGGCTGCCGCTGATAGGCGCCGACCTGGCGCTGCGCGGCACTTCGCTGTCCGGGCTGTCCATAGTCGGCGGCGGGCTGCGCTATCCGCTGTTCAAGAGCGGCACGCTCACCAAGTTCATCCCCGACGTCTCCGTGTCGGCCTTCTACGACGTGATAACCTATGACTACTTCAAAGGCACGCACATGTCCGTAGACGCGGCGGCCTCCTTCGACATCCCGGTAATAAAGCCCTTCATCGGCGTGGGCCTCGACCGCACCACCCTGGAAATAAAGGGCATGGGCGCCGGGTTCACCTCGCTCAACGGCGTGGACGCCACCATCTCCAAGCCCCGCTACACGCTGGGCGTGAAGTTCTCGCCGCTGCCGCTGGTCTACGTCTACGGGGCTTACAGCTCCCTGCACGGCGTGGACGGCTACAACTTCGGCCTGGGCGCGCGGTTTTAACAGCTGGTCGGTCCGGCTGGGCGGCCCGACCGCCCGCTGCAAGGCCTTCCGGTCGTCAGAGCGGTCCGGCCGTTCAGCCGTCCAGGCTGGCCGGCCGGGTACAAGGAGTTATCATGGAACCGAATCAGACACAGAATACCGAGACGCAGAAATTCATAGACCAGGCCGAGCATTACGGCGCGAACAACTATCACCCCCTGCCGATAGTTATCTCCACCGCCAAGGGCGTGTGGGTTAAGGACCCCGACGGCAACAAATATATGGACATGCTCAGCGCCTACTCGGCGCTGAACCACGGCCACCGGCACCCCGTAGTGCTCAAAGCGCTGGCCGACCAGGCCAAGAAAGTCACGCTCACGTCGCGCGCTTTCAACAACGACCAGATCGGGCCGTTCTTCAAGGAGCTGTGCGAGTTCACCGGCTACGACATGGTGCTGCCCATGAACACCGGCGCCGAGGCCGTGGAGACGGCCATAAAAGCCGTGCGCAAGTGGGGCTACAAGGTTAAAGGCGTGGCCGAGGGCAAGGCCGAAATAATAGTGGTCACCAACAACTTCCACGGCCGCACCGTCACCATCTGCTCGGCCTCCACCGAGCCGCAGTACCGCGACGGGTTCGGCCCGTTCACGCCGGGCTTCAAGGTTGTCGCCTACGGCAACTTCGAGGAGTTCAAGGCCGCCGTCAACCCGAACACCGTGGCCTTCATGGTGGAGCCCATCCAGGGCGAGGCGGGCATCATAGTGCCGCCGGCGGGCTACCTGAAGAACGTCTACAATTACTGCAAGGCCAATAAAGTGCTGTTCGTGGCCGACGAGATCCAGACCGGCTTCGGCCGCACGGGCAAAAAGTTCTGCTGCGAATACGAGGACGTGAAGCCCGACATGCTGATCATGGGCAAGGCGCTGGGCGGCGGCGTTATGCCGGTTTCCGCCGTGGTGGCGTCCAAGGATATCCTGGGCGTGTTCAACCCCGGCGACCACGGCAGCACGTTCGGCGGCAACCCGCTGGCCTGCGCCGTGGCCCGCGCCGCGCTGAAGGTGCTGACGGATGAAAAGCTCGTCGAGAGGTCCTACGAAATGGGCAACTATTTCATGGACCTGCTGCGCACCATCAAAAGCCCGTACATCCAGGAAGTGCGCGGCAAAGGCCTGCTGATAGGCGTGGAACTTAACTGCGCCGCTCGGCCTTTCTGCGAACAGCTGATGAAACTGGGCGTGCTGGCCAAGGAAACGCACGACCACGTGATCCGCTTCGCCCCGCCGCTCGTTATCACCAAAAAAGAGCTGGACTGGGCATTCAAGCGCATCAAGAAAGTGCTGAAGAAATAAGTCTCACCCGCGGCGGGCAGCGGTACAAGGCCGCTGCCCGCTTTTTGTTAATGGGGTCAGGTCTTGCATTTCAACATTATGTTGAAATGCAAGACCTGACCCCATCACCCCGACCATGACCACACCAAAGGTTCCCAGCCGCGCCGCCTGGCTTTTCTTCCAGGTAACTTTCGCCGCCACCGTCTGGGGCGGGGCCTACCCTTTCACCAAGCAGCTGGTCTCGGAAATTTCGCCGCTGTCCATCGTTACCTTCCGCGCGCTGATAGGCGTGCTGGCGCTTATTTTCCTTACCGGCTCGCGCCTTAAAGCCTCCGATTTTAAACCCGCGGTGCTGCGCAAGCTCCTGGTGCTGTCCATAATGGGCGTTTCTACCCAGCAGTACCTGCAGGCCTACGCCCTTAAATATACGCCGGCCTCCCACGCCGGCTGGCTGATAGCCGCCACGCCCATAATGGTGGCCGGCCTGATGGCGGCCCTGGGCGAAAGGATAGGCCCGTTCAAGATAGCCGCGTTCATCGCCGGCTTCGCCGGCACCCTGCTGGTGGTGTTCTCCAAGTCGGGCGCCGGGGCCTTCGCGCTGCCGTCCACGCACGGGGACCTTATCTTCCTGGTCACCTGCGCTTCCTGGGCGGTTTACGTGATACTCACCAAAAAGTGGCTCACTGCCTGGCCGCAGGCCAAAGTTACCACTCTCACCATGCTCATGGCGCTTTTAACCCTGCTGCCGCTCTGGCTGGCCGCCGGCGGCCCGGCCGAATTCGCCCGCGTTTCGGCGCGCGGCTGGGCGTGCCTCGCCTATCTCAGCCTGCTGTCCTCGGCGCTGGCGTACCTGTTCTGGAACAACGCCGTGGAAGGCCTGGGGGCGGTGAAAACCTCTTATTTTATCTACCTGGAACCGTTCTCCACCCTGCTCTCGGCCTACCTGCTGCTGGGCGAGCGCGCCGCCGCCGCGGCTTTCGCCGGCGGCCTGCTGATCCTGGCCGGCGTGTACCTGCTGGGGCTGAACAACAGGTCCCTGGAGGCCCTTACCGATGCCTGAGCTCCCGTCCGCCGCCCGCGCCGAGCTGGCAGCCCGGTTCGGCGCTTTCTGCTCCTTCAACGAGTCAGCGCGCAATTTCACCACCTACCGCGCCGGCGGCCCCGCCGCCGCGCTGGTAAAGCCCGCCGACGCCGCGGAGTTCGCCTGGCTGGCCGCCTGCTGCCGCCGGCACGGCCTGCCGCTGCTTATACTGGGGCGCGGCTCTAACGTTCTGGTGAGCGATACCGGCCTGGGCGGCGTGACGGCCCTCACCGAAAGGCTGGACCGGCTGGACTTTTCGGGCACTGCCGTAAAAGCGCAGGCCGGCGTGCTGTGGGACGACCTGGCCCGGCTCACGGCGGAAAAAGGCCTGGCCGGGTTCGAAAAAACCTCCGGCATCCCGGGTTCGGTGGGCGGCGCGGTGCGCATGAACGCCGGCGCTTTCGGGCAGGAGACCTTCGACCGGCTCGTGTCCGTGGAAGCCCTGGACCCCGCCGGGGAAATAGTGGTCCTGCCCAAAAGCGGGCTGGCGTACGGCTACCGGCGCGTGGGGGGGCTGGACGGGCTTATCCTGCTGGCCGCGGAATTCGAATTCGAGACCGCCGCCGCCGCCGCCCTGCTGGCGGAAAGGGACCGCGTGCTGGCGGCCCGGGCGGCCAAGCAGCCGCTGGACCTGCCCTCGGCGGGCAGCGTGTTCAAGCGGCCGCCCGGCGACTACGCCTCGCGGCTTATCGACGCGGCCGGCCTCAAAGGGCTGCGCCTCGGCGGGGCGCAGGTTTCGGCCCGGCACGCGGGCTTCATAGTGAACGCCGGCGGCGCCACCGCGGCCGATATTTACGGGCTGATGCGCAAGGTGCACGCGGAGGTAGAGGCCAGGACGGGAGTCTGTCTGGAACTGGAGCAGCTGCTCCTAGGGGAATTTCCGGAAAACGACTGAGCTGCCCAGGCTTGAGGCGAACAGCTTGAAGAACAGCCCCAGCAGGGCCGCGCCGGCTATCATCAGCGGAATGCCGAGGATGGCGCCTATAACAGTAACGGTAAGCAGCCCGCCGGTTACCATCAGCGCCAGCGCCGCCAGCAGCAGCGCCCCGCCGACGAACCGTTTGAAGCGCCCGAGGACGCCCACCGGGGGGAGGGGGCCGGCGCTGTAGCCCCGCGGCCGTTCCTGCCGGGGCCCGGAACCGCCTTCGTGCACCAGCTCAGCCTCCACGCACTCTTCGCTCACCGCAACGCTTTTTTCTTCCATAATCCTTATTATATAAAGATTTTTCGTGGGGTCAGGTCTTGCATTTTAACAAAATGTTGAAATGC